>DATJZM010000057.1:0-14361 GCA_035499135.1 Casimicrobiaceae bacterium
CCGCGTTGATCGTCCTCAGGTTGGCGGTCACGTCCTCGCCGCTCGCTCCGTCGCCGCGCGTGGCGCCGACCTTGAGCGCGCCCTGGCGATAGGTGATGCCCACCGCCAGACCGTCGAACTTCGGCTCGACCTCGTAGTCGACCTCGCCTACCCCCAGCAGCTCGCGCACGCGCCGATCGAAGCTTTCCGCCTCCTCGTCGCTGAAGGCGTTGTTGAGCGAGAGCATGGGCACGCGATGCGTGACCGTCTCGAACGTAGTGACCGGTGCATCGCCCACCCGCCTCGTGGGCGAATCGGCGCTCGCCAGGGCCGGATATTCACGCTCGAGTGCCTCCAGCTCACGGAACAGCGCGTCGAATTCGGCGTCGCTGATACTCGGCGCATCGAGCACGTAGTAGCGGTGGTTATGCTCCTCGATCAGCGCGCGCAGCCGGGCCGCGCGCTCGGCGGCCTTGCGGGGAACGCCGTTCTCGGCGCCCATCGGTCACCCGAACAGCCGCAGCGCCCGCTGCCCACCGGGATCGACGTGTGCCTCGCGCAAGGCGACTGCAGTGGCGTGCACCTGGGCGCGAATATCGCCGAGCGCCGCGTCGTCGAGCGGCCGCCGGTTGTCATCCACCAGCGCGGCCTCGAGCGTCTGTGCGAGGCGCTTCGCCAGCAGTCGCATGTGATCGAACGCCTTCACGGGCTCCGGCACGCGCGGCACGTCGAGCAGCAGGACGACGCCGGCCACGGTGGAAGCGCGCAGGTTCTCCAGTGTGAATGGCTGACCGCGCAGGTTCTGCAAGCTGTAGAGGAGCGCGCCGGTATCTTCCTGCGCATACTCGAACTCCCCGGCACTGCTCAGGCGGAATCCGGCAGCCTCCGCGACACCCCGCAGCCGCGTCCCGGCGAGCTGCCCCGGCTCGCCCTTGAGGAGGGTGAGCCCGATCTGCACGTCGAGATCGGCGCAGAGGCGATCGAGCGCCTCCGCCCGCTCGGCTTCCTCGCGCTCGTCAGGCCAAACGCATTCGGCCCCGACGCTCGAGGCCACGCCGTCGACGAGGCGCAGGAAGGCCTCCAGGTCATCGCGGCTCGCCGCGCCGGAGCGGTTGGCAAGCAGCATGCACGAGGCGATCTCGTTCCAGGGGCCGGGGCTCGCACCGTCGATGGTGCGCCAGCGTGCATCGCCCCCGCTGCGCCCGAGCCAGCGCAAGGGCTTGGCGCAGCGCGCGCTAAGCGCGTGGCCGAGCGCCGCGGTTGCGGCAGGCTGCGCGAGCGTGAGCCAGACGACGCATTCGATGTCGGGGTCGGGGGCGAGATCCTCGCGACTGCGCGCCGCCAGCCGCTGTGGGAGCGGCGCTGCGTCGGCTGCCGTCACGTCGGCTTCCTGCGCTGCCGCGTCGAGCGGCTCATCATCGCGGGCCAGACTCGCGCTCTCGCCGGCCGGTGATCGTTCCGCGTCCGCGCGAGGCCCGAGCACCGGCTCGGCTCTCCCGTGGCCGGCGTCGCGCGCAACGTGCCCCGCTCCGCTCCCGGCACGCGGGCCGCGCCGGCGCAGCCGGCGCTCCTGAATCCAGTTGTACAGCAGGACGCCGACGACGAGAACGACGCCGGCGATGACCAGGCCCAGGAAAAGCGGGTTCATCGCGCTGCCGCGACCACCTGCTTAGGCGCCGCCTCGGCAAGCTCGAGCGCCTCCTCGATGTCGACGGCGACGACGCGCGAGACGCCCGGGTCCGGCATGGTGATCCCGATGAGCTGCGCCGCCATCTCCATGGTGATCTTGTTGTGGCTGATGAACACGAACTGCGTGATCTCGGCCATCCGCCGCACCATCGCGCAGAAGCGGTCGGTGTTCGGATCATCGAGGGGTGCATCGACCTCGTCGAGAAGGCAGAACGGCGCCGGGTTGAGCTGGAAGAGCGAGAAGACCAGCGCGATGGCGGTCATTGCCTTCTCCCCACCGGAAAGCAGGTGGATCGACGTATTGCGCTTGCCCGGCGGTTGCGCTGTGACCTGTACACCGGCGTCGAGAATCTCCTCGCCCGTCAGCACGAGCCGCGCCTGTCCGCCGCCGAACAACACCGGGAACAACTTGCCGAAGTTCGCGTTGACGGCATCGAAGGTCTGCTGCAGCAGCTCTCTCGATTCGCGGTCGATCTGACGGATGGCGGTTTCGAGGGTTGCCATCGCTTCGGTGAGATCCTGTGCCTGCGCGTCCAGATACTGCTTGCGCTCCGTAGCTTGCGCGAGCTCCTCTAGCGCAGCGAGGTTGACGGCACCCAGCGCCGCGATCGCCTGCTGCAACCGCTCGATCTCAGCCGGCAGCGTGCTCGCGCGGCCCCACAGCTTGAGCTGCTCCGGGAGCGCCGCGAGATCGGCGTTCGCTTGTGTGAGCTGCTCGGTGAATTGCTGCTCCGAGAGCTCTGCTGCCTGTGCCTTGAGACGCATCTCTTCGATCTTCGCTCGCGCCGGCTCGAGCTTCTGCTCGACAATGAGCCGCGCCTCCTCGCCTGCTTTGAGCTCGGCCGCGACGGCTTCCTGCCGATCGCGCGCTGTCGTGAGCGCCTGTTCGGCCGCGGCACGGGCACCGAGCTGCGCCTGCAGGGCGCGCTCCGACGGCGTCCAGTCGATCTTCTCGCGCTCCGCCGAAAGCTGCCCGAGCGAGACCTGCTGCTGGGCAGTCTGCGCGTCGAGTGCCTCGCGGCGCCGGCCGAGCTCCGCGAGCCGCTCGCGGCAGGAACGCTCCCTGAATCCTTCCTCCTGCGCCGCCCGCTCCATGCTGCGGGCCCGCTCGCGCGCCTGGGCGAGCGCCGCATCCGCCTGGTCGCGCGATTCGAGCGCTGCGTCGCGGGCGCGCGCCTCGTCGGCGAGGCGCTTGCGATCGGCCGCCGTGGCGTCGTCGATCGCCGAAAGCCCGCCGCGCTCCGCGGCCTCCTCCGCGGCAAGGGACGCGAGCTCCTCCCCGATCGCGCTGCGGCGCTTTTCCGCCGCCTCGCCAGCCTGCTTCAGCTGCTGCAGCTCGAGCTCCAGGTCGTGGCAGCGCCGCTGCTGCGACGCAAGCGCCATGCTCTCGTCGTGATAGGCCTGTTGCCGCGCGTCGAGCTCGGCTGCTCCCGCATCGCGCGCGGTGAGCGCTGCGGACGTCTCGCGCCGCGCCGTGTCGATGAGCGCTTCGAGCTCCGCCAGCTCGCGCTGCCTTGCCAGCACGCCGTGCAGTTCGCTGTCCGGTGCGAAAAACGCAACACCCTGCGCGCTCACCATGTGGCCGTCGCGCGTTACGAACGCCTCGCCCACGGCGAGCGCGGAGCGCTCGTGCAGCGCGCTCGAGAGATCGGGACGGCAGCGAACTCCCGCAAGCCAGTCGCCGAGAAGACGCGCAAGCGGCGGCTGCGCCGGCTTGAGCTTGGCGATCAGCGCATCGGCGTGGTGTGACCCAGGCGGCGCGGAACCTGACGAAGCGTAGGCGGCGATCCTGCCAGGCAGCGCATCGCCGCCCGTCCACTCCAGAGCCGCCTCCAGGCGCGGCAGCTCCAGTGCATTGAGGCGCTCGCGCAGCACGGCCTCCAGTGCGTCCTCCCATCCACGCTCGATGTCGATCTGCTGCCACAGGCGCCGGGCGCTTGCGAGGCCCCGTGCCGCAAGCCAGCCGGCTGCGTCCTCGCTGCGCGTAATCTTCGCTTGCAGGGCGGCCAGTGCCTCCGAGCGTGCCTCGCGCTCGGCGAGCACTCGGCTCGCTTCCTGCCAGGCATCACTTGCCGCGCGATGCTGTTCCTGCAGGCTCTGCACGGTTTCGCGCAGGTTGACCAGCCCCGCCTCGTGCGAGGCAAGTTCCGCGCTCTCCTCTTCGAGCTGCGCCACGACGGCGGCGAGCTGGGCCGAGAGCGGACCGGCGAGCTGCGTCGCCTCGGCACCGAGCTTGTCTCGTCGCTGCGCCAAAGCGCCAAGGGTCTTGCCGGCGCTCTCGCGTCGCGTCTCGGCCACGCGCAGCGCTTGCTCGATCTCGTTGATCCGCTCTTCGATCGCCGCGAGCGCCGCCGCGGCATAGGCGACCGCCGCCTCTGCGCGGGGCAGTGCTTGCGTCGCCTCCTGTTCCGCGAGAGCCGCTGCTTCGCGGGCGGCGAGCGCCTGCTCCAGCGCCTGCTCGGCTTCGCCCGCCTCGCCGTCGAGCGCGGCACGCTGGGCCGCCAGCGCATCGAGTGCCTCGCGTATCTGCTCGGCCTGCTGCGAGAGACGGGTGTCGCTTTCGCGCGCGAACTGCAGCTGCTGCTCGAGGCGCGTCACCTCTGCGTTGGCGGCGTAGAAGGCGCCCTGCTTCTCGTGCAGGTCGTCGCCCGCACGGTACTGGTCTGCGCGCAAGATCTCGACGCGGCTCTCGGCGGCGCGCAGATCCGCCTGCAGAGCCTCGAATCCGGCACCGAGCGACGCGATCTCGGTCGCGTGGCGTTCGCGCAGTCGCGCCGCATCCTGCTGCTTGGCGAACCAGAGAAGGTGCTGCGCCTGCCTCGCGCGGACCTCCAGCTCGCGATACTCGGTCGCCACCTTCGCCTGTGCCTCCAGGTGCGCTAGCTGCGAAGAGAGCTCGCTGCGGATGTCCTCGACGCGGGCCAGGTTCTGCCGCGTGTCGGCGAGGCGGCCTTCCGTCTCGCGCCGTCGCTCGCGGTACTTCGATACCCCGGCCGCCTCCTCGAGAAACACGCGCAGCTCCTCGGGTCGCGCCTCGATAACCCGCGTGATCATCCCTTGCTCGATGATGGCGTAGGCCCTCGGCCCGAGTCCGGTGCCGAGGAACAGGTCGTGGATGTCGCGGCGGCGGACGGGAATGTTGTTGATGTAATAGACCGAGTCGCCGTCGCGCGTGAGCACGCGCTTGATCGACAGCTCGGTGTAGCGACCCCATTGCCCGCCGATGCGCCCCTGGCTGTTGTCGAAGGACAGCTCGACCGACGCCCGGCCAACCGGCGCGCGGTCTCCCGCGCCGTTGAAGATCACGTCCTGCATCGATTCGCCGCGCAGGGCCGAGGCCTTCGATTCGCCGAGCACCCAGCGCACGGCGTCGATCACGTTCGACTTGCCGCAACCATTGGGACCGACTATGCCGACGAGCTGGCCGGGCGTGGCGATGGTGGTCGGGTCGACGAACGACTTGAAACCGGCCAGCTTGATCTGTGTCAGGCGCAATTCGGGGTCTTCGCGTGCAGGCGGGTCAGCGGGCGGCGGCACAGAGGGCGCACCGCGCCGGACAAGCTGGAATTATAGCCGATTCGCGATGCGTCCTTCCTCGACCGCATGGCAGGCGACGTCCGCGACAGCGCCGGTCACGGGCTTCAACCGCGGAACCTCGCGGCGGCAGCGCTCGTTGGCGTGAGGGCAGCGTGGATGGAACGCGCATCCCGGCGGCGGCGCGAGCGGATTGGGCACTTCTCCGGCCACGGCGGTGCGCGATTTGCCGGAGAGCTCGAGGTCGGGCACGGCGTCGAGCAGCATCCGCGTGTAGGGGTGCCGCGGACGGGCGAACAGCGGCTTCGTCGGCGCGCGCTCGACGATGCGGCCGAGGTACATCACCGCGACGCGGTCCGCGATGTGGTGCACGACGGCGAGATTGTGCGAGATAAACAGAAACGTGAGGCCGAGCTCGCGCTGCAGGCTGCGCATCAGGTTCAGCACCTGCGCCTGCACCGACACATCCAGCGCCGAGGTCGGCTCGTCGCAGACGAGAAAGGCGGGCTTCCCGGCCAGCGCCCGCGCGATCGAGATCCGCTGGCGCTGCCCGCCGGAGAACTGGTGCGGATACTTCGCGCCGTCCGCCGCGGCGAGGCCGACCTGCTCGAGCAGCGCCCCCACGCGAGCTTCGAGCGCGTGCCGCCCTGCCGACACCTGGTCCGGATGCACCCGCAGCGGCTCCGCGATGATGTCGGACACTCGCCAGCGCGGATTGAGGCTCGCGTAGGGATCCTGAAAGATCATCTGCATGTTCCGCCGTAACGCGGGGGCGGCGCCCGCCCTGTCGATGCGCTTTCCCTCGTAGCGGATCTCGCCGCGCGTGGGGCGATACAGTCCCACGATCAGCCGTGCCACCGTGGACTTCCCGCAGCCCGACTCGCCGACCAGGCCGAAGGTCTCCCCGCGTACGATCGCGAGGTCCACTCCGTTGACGGCCCGAAGCAGGGCGCGCCGTTTGTGCTCGAGGAGGCGATTGAGCCAGGGGGGCGATACGTCGAAGGTCTTCGCCACGTCGACGAGCTCGACCAGGGGCGGCGGTGCGTCGGAAGGGCTCATCGTGAACGCGCTCAGCGCAGAAGCAGCCAGCATGCCGCGCGCGTGGAACCGAGGCGCAGCAGCTCGGGGCGCTCGCGCCGGCAGCGGTCGAAGGCGTGCGGGCAGCGCGGGTGGAATGCACAGCCCGCAGGAATGGCATTGAGCCGCGGCATGACGCCGTCGATCTGCGCCAGTTGCTCGCGCTCGGCGACGATCGACGGTATCGAGCCCATCAGTCCCTTCGTGTACGGATGCTGCGGGTGGTGGATAACGTCGGTGACCGGGCCGACCTCGACGATGCGTCCAGCGTACATCACGCACACGCGATCGGCGGTCTCCGCGATGACGCCCATGTCGTGGGTGATCAGCATGACCGCCGCGCCGTGTTCGCGGCACAGCCCCTTGAGCAGCGCGATGATCTGCGCCTGGATCGACACATCGAGTGCCGTGGTCGGCTCGTCGGCGATGATGAGCTTCGGCTTCGCGGCGAGCGCCAGAGCGATCACCACGCGCTGACGCATGCCGCCGGAGAACTGATGCGGGTAGTGGTGGAAGCGTCGCTCAGGCGCGGGAATGCCGACTTCGGTCAGAAGCTGGAGCGCCCGCCGCTTCGCCTCGCGCGCCGACAGCTCCAGGTGCGTCGTGATCGTCTCGACGAGCTGGCGGCCGATCGTGTAGAGCGGGTTGAGCGAGGTCAGCGGATCCTGGAACACGGCGCCGATCTCGCGTCCCCGCACCCGGCGCATCGCCTCGGGCGGCAGGTTGTCGATGCGGCGGCCGTCCAGCTTCACCTCGCCCGCACCGATGCGTCCCGGCGGATCGATAAGGCCGATGATCGCAGCGCCGGTGAGCGACTTGCCGGCACCCGATTCCCCGACGACGCCTAGGACTTCGCCCGGAGCGATCTCGAGCGACACGCCGTCGACCGCGACCAGCGTCCCGTAGCGGGTCGGGAACTCGACGCGCAGGCCCTCGACGGCCAGCAACGGGGTGCCCGCTGCGCTCATCGCAGCTTCGGATTGAGTGCGTCGCGCAGCCAGTCGCCCAGCAGATTGATCGCCAGCACCATGATCACGAGTGCCGCGCCGGGGAAGATGGTGATCCACCACTCCCCGGAAAACAGGAAATCCTGGCCGACCCGGATCAGCGTACCGAGCGAGGGTCGGGTCGGTGGCACGCCCACGCCAAGAAACGAGAGCGTCGCCTCGATCAAGATCGCGGTCGCGACATTGATCGTGGCGATCACCAGCACCGGCCCGAGCACGTTCGGCAGCAGGTGCCGGAAGACGATCGCCGACGGACCGACTCCGATCACCCGCGCAGCCTGCACGTATTCCTTGTTCTTCTCCACCAGCGTCGACCCGCGCACGGTACGCGCGTACTGGGGCCAGTTCGACACCCCGATGGAGAGGATCAGCACCAGGAGCGCGACATCGGTATGCGCGCTGCGCGGCAGCACCGCGCGCGCGATGCCGTCGATGAGCAGCGCGATGAGGATGGCGGGGAATGAGAGCTGCACATCGGCTGCGCGCATGATGAACGCGTCGAGCCTTCCGCCGGAGTAGCCGGCGATCAGCCCGAGGCTCACGCCGAGCGTAACCGACAGCGCCACGGCCGCCACACCGATCAGCAGGGAAATGCGGGTGCCGAACATGATCGCAGAGAGCAGATCGCGCCCTTGGTCATCCGTCCCGAGGAGGTACTCCGGCTTCGCACCCGCAAAACCGTGCGGCGGCGTGAGCGCGTCGAGCAGGTTGAGCGTGGCGAGGTCGAACGGGTTGTGCGGAGCAACCCAGGGCGCGAACAGCGCGCCTCCAAGGCAGATGGCCAGCACCACCGCCGAGACGACGGCCACCTGCGCATGGCGGAAGCTGTACGCGAGGTCGCCGTTCCACCAGGTGGCGAAGCGCGAGGGCGCGGCGACAGAGGCCACGACTTAGCCGTCGTCCCGGCGAAGGCCGGGACCCAAGCTAGCACCGGCGACGCGCTGACACCCCAACTTGGATCCCGGGCCTCGCGCTGCGCGCTCGCCCGGGATGACGCCGCTGTTTCCAATCGCCGCGACGCTTCGCGTCTCGCTCTTGGACAGCGGCGTCACTTGACCACGACCCACTTGAGCGGATTGTTGTTGTCGGCCAGCTGGACGAGATCGACGTTCTTCTTCATCGCCCAGGCGAGCGCCTGCTGGTGCAGTGGGATGTGCCCGATCTCGTCCTGGTGGATCTTGAACAGCTCCGCGATCTCGGCGTTGCGCTTCTGCGGGTCGAGCTCACTCGCGATTTCGTTGCCGAGCTCGTCCACCCGCTTGTTCGAGTAGCTGCCGAGATTGAACTGGCCCTGACCCTTGGGCCCCGGCGTCATGATCAGGGCGTAGATGGCGTTGTGCGAGTCGTACGAGCCCGGCGTCCAGCCCAGAAGATAGAACGACGTGTCGCGGGAGAGGATCTTCGGGAAGTAAGTGGCTTTCGTTTCGGCGTTCAGGTTCACCTTGACGCCGATCTTGGCCAGCATCGCCGAGGCCGCCTGACAGATCTGCGCGTCGTTCACGTAGCGGTCGTTCGGGCAGTTCATGCTCACGATGAAGCCGTTGGGATATCCCGCATCGGTTAGCAGTTTCTTCGCTGCCGCCGGATCGTACGGCAAGCGGGTGTTGAGATCCTTCGCGTAGCCGCGGATGCCCGGAGCGATCATCAGCCCGCTGGGCGTGGCTGCGCCGCGCATGATCGTCTTGGCGATCGCGTCCTCGTCGATCGCCTGATAGAAGGCCTGCCGGACGCGCTTGTCCTTGAATGGATTCTTGCCTTTCACGTTCGAGTACAGCAGCTCGTCGCGCGACTGGTCCATGCCGAGGAAGATGGTGCGCAGCTCGGGACCCACCATCACCTTGAGCGCGGGGTCGGCCTTGAGCTTGTCGACGTCCTGCAGCGGCACGGGCTCCATCATGTCGATGTCGCCGGAGACGAGCGCGGCAACCCTGGTTGCGGCATTGCCGATCGGCGTGAACACCGCCTCCGTGATGTTGCTCTCGATCTTGGTCCAGTAGTTCGGGTTGGGGATGAGCACCGTGCGCACCCCGGGTTCGCGCGATTTCAGCATGAAGGGGCCGGTGCCGTTGGCCTTGAGCGTCGCAGCGTTCTCCTTCCCTTTGCGCACGTCCACAGGCGCCGTGGCGTTGTTCTTCTCGCACCACGACTTGCTCATGATGTACCACTGGTTGATGGTGTCCGGCAGGATCGGAAACGGCTCGTTGGTAACGATGTCGATCGTCAGGTCGTCAATCTTCCTGATCTCCTGGATCGGCCCGACATAGGTCTTCATGTCGGAGCCATCCGCCTTGGCGCGCTCATAGCTGAAGATCACGTCGTCGGCGGTAAAGGGCGTGCCGTCGTGGAACTTGACGTTGGGGCGCAGGTTGAACCGCCACACCGTCGGCGCCGTCTGCTTCCAGCTGGTAGCGAGGATCGGCTCCAGCTCGAGCTTCTTGCCGCGGCCGACGAGCGGCTCGTAGATATTGCCGGTGATCTCGAGTTGCAGCGACTCGTTGAGCGCGTGCGGATCCATCGACGTTGCGTCGCCCTGATTCGCGAACTTGAACGTCACGGCGCCCGCAGGCCCGGTGCCGAGAGCGGCGCCGAGCAACAGAACGAAGCAGATGCGTGCGAGGATTGTCATGGTCTGGTTTTCTCCTGTTTCATTGAGCTCGTCGATCAGGCACGGACCGGCGCCGCAGCGAGCTGCGTGACGGCCCTCAAGATCGCGGCGCGGGCCTGCGCATAGACCTGCGCCTTCCAGTCGTCGCTGTCGATGTAGAAGGTGTCGCGCATCTGTTCCTTGATTTCCCTGCGCTGCGCCTCCGGCGCGTCCGGATGGTTGTGCAGCCAGTGCTCGGCCCGCAGCGCCTGAAGCGTCCGCTCCAGCGGATACGTGCCGTATTCCAGCGCCATGGCGGTAATCTCCGTGGCCGGGCACTCGTCGTAGGCTGCGCCGCAGATCACGCCCGAGACGCGCGCGGAGGCGGACGAGCCGTCGAAGAACGAGGTTACCTCGCGCCCCCACCAGGCGCGAGCGCGCGCCACTCCGATGGCGTTGTCGGGTCCGGCGTAGATCTTCTCGCCGTGGCCGCGAGGGCCCAGCCCGGTGTGGAAGTCGATCCAGCCCAGCCGCTGACGCTGTGCAATCTCCGATCGCAGCAGGGTGCGCAACGCCGCGTTGCTCCACGAAGCCCGCGCACCCGCATAGAAGAGTCCGTCGGCAAACTGGAATTGCCCGCCGGATATCGCAGCCTGGTAGGCCTTCGCTCCGTGCTGCGTACGCCAGGCGTCGAGATGGGCCTCGTTGTCTGCGGCCGGCGGCCAGCTTGGCGGCAACAGGTACGGATGCAGCTCCGCGTAGGCTTTGTTCTCCCCCAGCGGCGCCTGAAAATCCTGGAAGTTCCGGTTGAGATCGACGTTGTCCTCGTTCGCGCGGCGAAGATGCGAGAAGCCGTAGGGATTCACCGCGTGCACCATCAGCACCGCGATGCCCGCCCGCTCCGCCTCGGCGAGGAACACGTTATCGTGCAGCAGCGCGACCTGACAGCCCGATCCGCAGAAGCCCTCCACGCCATGCGTCGCGGACGTGAGGAGCAGCGCGCCCGCTGCCTTCTCTTCGCCCAGACGCGCGCAATCCATCGACAACTCCTCGCCCTGTGCGCCGCGCTCGCTCGGATGCACCTCGCGGTAAACCCGTGCACCGCACGCCCTAGCGGCCGCGAGGAACCGGTCGCGTGCTTCGGCATACGTGGGCGAGAAGTGGGCGGTGGCGTCCATGACTGAGGATCGCTCAGGGTCCGAGCGGCAGCGCCTGCTCGGCCAGCGCCGCCAGATACCCCGCACCGAGCGGGATCACCTCATCGTTGAAGTCATAGCGGCTGTTGTGGAGAAAGCAGCCAGTCTCGGCCCCTCCTTGCCCGAGGCGCGCGTACGCGCCGGGGCGGCGTTGCAGCATGAATGAGAAATCCTCCGAGCCCATGCTGGGCTCAAGGTCGCGCACGACGTTCTGCTCGCCGATCAGCCCGTCGGCGACCCGCGCTGCGAATTCCGCTTCGCGCTCGCTGTTGACCGTGGCCGGATATACGCGTTCGTACTTGAGCGTCGCCTTCGCACCGAACGCCGCCGCGATCGAATGCACCAGCTCGGAAAGACGCCGCTCGACGGCGTCCTGCGTCTGCGGCCGGAACGTGCGCACCGTGCCGACGAGACGCGCCTCGCGCGGAATCACGCTCATCGCCGCGAGGTTGCCGGCATGCATCGCGCACAGGCTCACGACTGCGGTGTCCACCGGGCTCACGTTGCGGGAGACGATCGACTGCGCAGCGGTGATGATGTGCCCGGCGACGAGCACAGGGTCCACGGCGATGTGCGGATGCGCGCCGTGCCCGCCGCGCCCCTCGATGTGGATCTCGATGCGGTCGGCGGCCGCCATCATGGGCCCCGGCCGCACGGCGATCGTGCCGGGTGGCAGGCCAGGCCAGTTGTGCAGGGCGTAGATCTCGTCGGCAGGGAAACGCTCGAAAAGCCCCTCTTCGACCATTGCCTTGCCACCCGCGAAGCCCTCCTCGCCCGGCTGGAAGATGAGATAGACCGTGCCGTCGAAGCGTCGCGTCGCGGCGAGGTAGCGCGCCGCGCCGAGCAGCATGGTTGTGTGCCCGTCGTGACCGCAGCCGTGCATGCGACCCTTGAAGCGCGAGGCGTGCGCGAAGTCGTTCTCCTCGTGCATCGGCAGCGCATCCATGTCCGCCCGCAGCCCGACCGCGCGACCGCTGTCCTGACGCTCGCCGCGAACCACGCCTACCACGCCGGTCTTGCCGATGTGAGCGTGGCACTCGATGCCGAGGCGCTCGAGCTCGGTCGCGACGATCTGCGCGGTACGATGCTCTTCGAAGCCGAGCTCGGGGTGCGCGTGCAGATCACGGCGGATCGCCGCGAGCTCGATCTGCTGGCTGCGCATGTAGTCGACCGGGCTCACGGAAAATGGCGTTCAGTGAGCGACCGCGAGCCGCTCGACGCGAAGGCGCGGATCGACGGCGTAGTACAGCAGATCGACGATGAGGTTGATGAACACGAACACCAGTGCGATGAAGCACAGGTAAGCCGCCATCACCGGCACGTCGGCGAAGCTCACCGCCTGGATGAACAGCAGCCCCATCCCGGGCCACTGGAACACCGTCTCGGTGATGATCGCAAAGGCGATTAGCGCGCCGAGCTGCAGTCCCGTGATCGTGATCACCGGCACGAGCGTGTTCTTGAGCGCGTGCCCGAAGTGGATCGCGCGGTCGGTGAGCCCGCGGGCGCGCGCAAACTTGATGTAGTCGGTGCGCAGCACCTCGAGCATCTCGGCGCGTACCAGGCGCATGATCAGCGTCATCTGGAAAAGCGACAGCGTGATCGACGGGAGGATGAGCGCCTTGAGCCCGCTCTTGGTCAGGAACCCCGTGGTCCACCAGCCCAGCGCGACCGTCTCCCCTCGCCCGAACGAGGGCAGCCAGCCGAGGATCACCGCGAACACGAGGATGAGCAGGATGCCGATCAGGAACGTGGGCAGCGACACGCCGACCAGGGACACGGTAAGCAGCACCTGCGCCAGCCAGGAATCGCGACGAAGGGCCGTATACACGCCGGCGGGAATCCCGAGCACCAGAGCGAGCACGGCGGCGGTCGTGGCAAGCTCGAGCGTGGCGGGCAGGCGTTCCTTGAGAAGCGTCGAGACCGGACGTCCCTGGCGCAGCGACAAGCCGAACTCGCCCTGCACGGCCCGGGCGACGAAGCGGCCGAATTGGACGTAGAACGGCTGGTCGAGGCCGAGGTCGGCGCGCAACTGCGCCCGCTGCTCCTGCGTCGCGTCCTGGCCGACCATGAAGGTGACCGGGTCGCCGGTGAAGGTGAACAATCCGAAGGCGATGAACCCCACCACCAGCATGACGAGGGCGGATTGCAGGATGCGGCGGAGAATGAAGGCGAGCAAAGGCTGCGGGCGGCGCTCAGTCGCGAACCCATAAGTGACTGTTTCGCGATGCGCTGGGATGATGCCCAAAGCGCACCCGAGCGTCAACGCGCGAGCACTGGGCTAGCTTTACCGCTCAGGCAGCGCGACGGGAGAACAGGTCCCCGCCCGGTGCTTTCTTGAGAGCAATCTACTGGGGGCTATTGCCACCCATAGAGGGCGACTGCAGATGAAAAACGGGGCGTCTGAAGAGCGAGCTTCGAAGTCTCCCCCTTTTGGACGTCTTCTTGTTACATCGCGCTGCGTTGCGGCGTCACTCTCTATCGCGCGCCCGATGGAACCAGGAGGAAAGCGTGCAGATCGCCGTTGGGGAGCACGCCCTGAGCAGCGATCTCGCCGCGCTCGTTGATGTCTAGCGCAATGGTCAATTGCGCACCGGACGGATTCGAAATGACGAGCGTATTCAGGTCGACTAGCGAGCCGTGTTCCCACAGAAAGGCGCTCCCGTTCCCTGCGCAGTCATCGGAGAAGCCTACAATCTGCATTCTCGAGTTGACTGAACGCGCGTCGGAGCAAGCTTTGCCAGCGAACACTCCCAAATCGCTCATCGTGCCACGCTGCCAGACAAATGCGTGCGTGAAGTCGCAGGTCGTCGGTCCCCCGGTGCACGCCCAGCCGACGACCGCACCTGCGTCATTGATCGAGTTGGCTCTTCCCCAGAGACCCCCAAACGTGCCGAGATCGTTCAGCGTCCGCCCGTCCCATAGGAAGGGATGGAACGACTGGTCGCCGGCCACGTTCATCGCCCCGACAACCTGACCTCGGCTATTGATGGCATTGACACTATCGATCGCCGTGCCGCCAATGGTACCGAGGTCGCGCATCGTGCCGTTCTCCCATAGGAACGGATGCTGAGTCGGTATCCCGGTGGCGTCGTTCGGCGCAGAGTCCGTCATGGAGAATCCAGCGACCTGACCCTTTTCGTTCACGAATACAGCTACGGCGTCAGGACCGCCCAGCGTGCCCAGGTCCAGCATGACGCCGTTCTGCCACAGGAAGGCTCGGCTTTGCTGCGAGCCTTGTCCACTGCACTGGGCGTAAGGGTCAGGCACCGCGGTGGCCGCACATCCGACCACCTGA
>DATJZM010000058.1:0-21813 GCA_035499135.1 Casimicrobiaceae bacterium
CGTGTAGAAGACGCCGTTCGCACCGTACGCCGGCTTGAACCACGTGTTCCCGTTCAGGTAGTAAGTCACGCCGTCCTTGTTGATCGTTGCGGCGCCGGGCGGCAGCGTCGCGTAGCTCATGCCCATCACCCACGTTCCCGATGCGGGCACGACCACCGTCGTGGGAGCCGCACCTGCGGTAGCCGGGACCGTGACGACTGCCGTTCCTCCCGCCGCAGTCGCACCTGCCGCCACGCCGGCGCCGTAGGCAGCGCTTGTGGCCGCGGCCGTATTCGCGCTTCCAGTCGCAACGCCTGCGGCGTATGCGCTCTGCGTCGCCGCAGTGGTATTTGCTGACGCAACTGCTGCGCCGGCCGCCATCCCGACGACCGCGCCTGCGGCAGCGGCGCAGCCGTAACAGCCCGACGAGTAGTACGGAACCGCAACCGGCGGCGCGTAAGCCGGATACGTCGGATACGCGGGATAGCCCGGGGGGTGGTAGGCGGTCGCCCCCGAAGGATAGGTGTGATACGCCCCCTCGCCGTACTTGCCGTAAGTGCTGCCGCCATACATGTTGGTATGCTCCGTGCCGCCACCGTAGGCGTGCGCGGTGCTGCCTCCATAGGCGTTCGTGTGCTCGGTGCCCACGCCCGCCTCGTGCTCGCTGCTGCCGCCCCAGGCGTTCGAGTGACTCGTCTCGCCGGGGCTGTGGCTCGTGCTGCCGCCGGCTCGGTTCTCATGACTCCCGCCGCCGCCGGAAAACCCTCTGGAAAGCACGTCGATCGGAGTTGTCGCAAGCGTGACGGCCAGGAGCGACATGGTCGCCGAAAGGATGGTCTTCATGGAATAGCCTCGCGCTAGTTCGTCTTTGCGGGCGCTTTGGCCGGCGCCGGCGACTTCGATTTCATGGTCAACGGCTTCACCCCCTTGGGCGGGGGCGCGGGCGCAGCGAATGCCATGCGCCCGGCTGTCTTCGCCTTCTCGGACACGAATGTGTCGGCCGACACCGGCTGATCGATCTGCCAGTTCGAGAACACCACCTCATGGCGCAGCGCCAGCGGGTCGGCGGCGTACATTGCCCGAATCCTGCGTGGCAGCTTGTCGTCCGCTCCGATCCAGATCTGAAGGTGAACGTCGTTGTTGGCCCACGCAACCATGTCGGTCTTGACCCCGCCCACGACGTTGGATGGCCCGATGTAGTAGGCGAGGATCGCGCCGTCGGTCATCGCGGCGTACGGATCCGCGACGAGCAGGTCCTCGAATGGGAAGAAGATCGCCGCCTTCTTGAACGCGGCCTCGAGCGCTTCGTCGATGGTCGGCGGCGCGGCGGCGACGGCGGCGAGGTTTTCGACTGGTGCGTACGCCGTCGCCGTCTTACCGTCGTAGTAATACTCGGAAGCCGGCCCGTCACCGGGAATGAGGATGCGCAGCTTGTCCGGCCGCTGCATCGTCACGTCGTAGAGCGTCGAGTAGACGATCGGCGGACCGAGCTTGCTCGGGTATTCGTAGCCGACAACCGCCGTGAACGACATCGTCTTCGCCGCAGCGAGCTTCGCGCCCGTCGTTTTGAGGAGGTCCATCGCCCGCGGCTCGAGGATCAGCTTGAACTTTTCGACCGCCGGCTTCTTCGCGGCGGGCTTGGTGCCCTTGGCAGCGACCGCAGGTTTCGCGGGGGCCGCGGCGGACGCACTCGTCTGCGCGCCTGCCGTGCCCGCGAGAACAACCCCCGCGACGAGCACTGCCGCTCGACCGATGTAGCTACTTATTCTCATCATGGACTCCATGTCCTTCCCGGAGAGCGACTCAGGGAATCATTCCGCACTCGAACATCTTGTTGGCGATAGGCGCGGCGACCCGGTTGATGAATTCTTGGCGCATCGCCGGATCACTCTTCAGCAGCCCGATCACCCTTTGCTCCTCCGGCGACTTCGGTTGGCCTTTCTTCTGCCACAGCTGCTCGCAGGTCGAGCCTTGATATTTCTCGACGACCTTGCCGGCGACCCGGTCGAGGATCGGAAACTGCTGCGCATAAACGACGCCGGTGGCGACCACCGCCACTGCTGCGAACCACCAGGACTTCGTGCTCATTGTGATCTCCTTGGAGTGAAATGGCGGCGCCATATGAGCGGATGCTGCGGAGACTGGGGAGCCGGGCAGCGCCGCGCCCGGCTCCCTCTCTAGTGTACGCCCCAGTCGTAGCCGCTTGCCGCTGCGCTCTATCGCGTCGGCGTATCCTGCGCAGCCGCGACCGCCCGCTGCATCGCCTCGCGGTCGGCCTGCGAGAGCTGCTCGTGACCAAGCTTGTACGTCAGCTTGTTGATGGTGCCGCCAAACTTGAACGGCAGCTTGTAGCTCTCGTCGACCGGCGTGCGCGTATCCATACCGATGTCGAACGACTCGTCGAGCGCCATCAGGAAGGGGATCGTGTGTTCCATCTTCTGCTTCGAAAGCACCTTCCCGTCAACCGTGAGAACGCCGGTGCCACTCTTGCCTAATCCTGGTCCGTCGTACTTGAAGTCGAACACGATGGTGTGCTTGCCCGCCTTGAGCGACTTGCCGAGCCAATCGTCGGCGCCGACGCCGCCCTCGAAGCGGTAGCGCTTGAGGTTGAGCAGGTTATAGACGAAGACCGGCTTGCCCTTCTGCAGGTAGAGCCCGTAGCCGCCGAAGCGCCCGCCCATCGTCGCGATCATGCCCTCGGTGCCTTCCTTCGGCACCGTGATCTCGGCGGTGATCGTGTAGTCGCGATCCAGCAGGCTGGGCGCGTTTCCGACCGGGATGCCGGGATTCACACCCACGTACGTGAACACCGTCTTGCCGGCCGTCGCGCTCGGCCGAGGCGTGAGCAGGCGCGGCAGGATGGAGTTGTCGATCGGGAGAACCTGGTACTTCGCGGCCTCGGCGAGGAACAGCGCCTGCATCTCCTTCAGCTTGTCGGGCATCTTCGCCGCGAGGTCGTCGGCCTGCGAGTAATCCTCGGCGAGGTTGTAGAGTTCCCACTTGTACTCGTTGATCGGCGGCAGCGGCTTGGTGCCCAGCGCCCACGGCGGCTCGGGAGGCGTCGTGCAGGCGTACCAGCCGTCGTGGTAGATGCCGCGGTTGGCGAACATCTCGAAGTACTGCGTGTCGCGCTTCGACGGCGCGTTCGCATTGGCCTTGCTGAAGGTGTAAACCATGCTCACGCCTTCGATAGGCTTTTGCTTGATCCCGTCGACCATGTCCGGCGCCTGAATGTGAGCAGCCTCGAGGATCGTCGGCACGATGTCGATCACGTGGTGGAACTGCGAGCGAATGCCGCCCACGTCGTCGATGTGGCCGGGCCAGGAGATCGCCATGCCCTGCCGCGTCCCGCCGAAGTGCGATGCGACCTGCTTCGTCCACTTGAACGGCGTATCGAACGCCCAGGCCCATGGCACCGCCATGTGCGGGTAGGTCTTGTCGGAGCCCCAGGACTCGTAGAAGCGCAGGTACTCGACCTCGGGCAATTCGAGGATACCGTTGGCGGCGGTCATCCAGTTCGGGGTGCCCATCATCGTTCCCTCGGAGCTGGTGCCGTTGTCGCCGTCGATGTAGATGATGAGCGTGTTGTCGAGCTTGCCCATGTCCTCGACCGCCTGGATCACCCGGCCGATCTCGTGATCGACGTAAGCGGTGTAGGCCGCGAACACGTCGGCCTCGCGAATGACGATCTTCTTCTTCACCGCCGAGAGCGAATCCCACTTCGGCAGGTCATCCGGCCAGGGTGTGAGCTGAGTGTTGGGCGGAATCACGCCGAGGCGCTTCTGGTTGGCAAAGATCTTCTCGCGGAGCTTTTCCCAACCGTCGTCGAACAGGTGCATCGCGCTGATCTTGTCGATCCACTCCTTGGTCGGCTGGTGCGGGTCGTGCGTCGCGCCGGGGACATAGTAGACGAAGAACGGCTTCTCGGGCGCCGAGGCATCCAGCTTCTTCATGTACTTGATCGCCTCGTCCGCCATGTCGGTGACCAGGTTGTAGTCCTTCCTGCCGATCCAGGGTTGGATCGGTGTGTGGTCCTGGAAGAGGTACGGCGTCCACTGGTCGGATTCGCCGCCCATGAAGCCGTAGAAGTACTGGAAGCCCATGCCGCTCGGCCACTGGTCGAACGGGCCGGCCGCGCTGTACTGGAACGACGGCGTGTTGTGGTTCTTGCCGAACCACGAGGTGGCGTAGCCGTTGTCGCTGAGAATCCTGCCGATGGTCGCGCTTTCGGGACCGATGACCGAGTCGTAGCCCGGATAGCCAGTCGCCATCTCGCCGATGACACCGAAGCCGACCGAATGGTGATTGCGGCCGGTGATGATCGCCGCCCGCGTCGGCGAGCACAGCGCCGTCGAGTGGAACTGCGTGTAGCGCAAGCCGGCCTTGGCGATACGTTCCAGCGCTGGCGTCGGGATGACGCCACCGAAGGCGCTCGACACACCGTAGCCGGAGTCGTCCGTCATGATCAAGAGGATGTTGGGCGCGCCCTTCGGCGGCACGACCCGCGGTGGCCAGTAAGGCTTCGAGTCCTTGGCTTCCTCCTTGATCACACCGCCGAACTTCTCCGGCGGCGGGGGAAGCTGGTCGCCCTTCAAGGACATCGTCGCATCGGGCGAGCCCGGCGTGCCGTAGATCTGCTGGGCGCCCGCCGACGCCCCAAGAAAGCTAATGATTACCGAAGCGACCAACACCATTGTGCTACGCAAGTGCATGGAAACCCCCTCTTGAACCGGCCGCCCGTGCCGGGGATACTGCGGTGTAATGAACCCGTCAGGTTTGACGGGGTTGCGAAGTTTAGCAAACGCGCGACGCTAGCAAAAGTCTCCGCTCGATTCGTTGACAATTGCCAAGGCTCGTGACGATGCAAATGATCCGGATCGCGGCGAGAGATTCGCACCGAAAGGAGCCAAGCTGAGCGCGCTGCTGATCTCGCTCGCTACCTTCATCGTCGTGATGGGCGGCGCGCTGCTGGGTGGATTTCTCCGCTCGGTTCTACCGAAGCATCACCTGAACGATGAGTCGAAGGATGTCGTCAAGGTCGGCATCGGGTTCACCGCTACGCTGGCTGCGCTCGTGCTCGGCCTGCTCCTCGCCGCGGCCAAGAGCTCATTCGATACCAAGTCCGAAGAGCTCCTGCAGGCCGCCTCGAAGATCGTGCTCCTCGACCGCAACCTCAGGCAATACGGACCCGATGCGAACGGAGCCCGGGAAAAGCTGCGGCAGCTGGTGAAGTCGAGGGTCGGGTCGAGCTGGCTCGAGAGCATCCAGTTACCGGGCGCCGACGCCACGCGGCCGACGTCCTCCCTCTTCGGAATCGAGGAAGTCCAGGAAAGCATCCGGTCGCTTTCGCCCGCCACCGAAGCCCAGCGGCTGATTCACGCGCGCGCACTGCAGCTCGCCGGCGATCTCGCGCAGATGCACTGGCTCGTGATCGAGCAAAGAGACAGCTCCATTCCCATGCCGTTTCTGGTCATATTGATCTTCTGGACTGCGCTGATTGCCACGTGCATCGCCATGTACTCCCCGCGCAACGCGACGGTCACCGCCGTTGCGATCGGCTGCTCGCTGTCGATCGCCAGCGCGATCTTCCTGATTCTCGAGATGGATCGACCGCTCCAGGGGCTGCTGAGAATCTCCGACGCGCCGCTGCGCACGGCGATCACTTTTCTGGAACGCTAGCACTGCCGGCTCTGGCCAGTATGGTGCGGCGGACCAACGCGATGTGCTCGCGCAGCGTGTAGGCCTCGCTGGCAAACTTGGCCGGCATGTGGATGCGCTCCGCGGCGCGCTCGATCAGATCGAGCTCCTGCAGCCACTTGGCGATCGGCAGGTCCTTCTCGCGGGTGACGACGTCGCGCTCGAGGGTTTCGAGCTCGGCGTACCAGCGATAGACGCGCGCCTTCACCCGCGCGCGCACGATCTGCGGCAGGAAGTTGAGCACCGGGACGAGCACGACGGCGAGAGGCAGCACGATGACGATCGCGCGCTCGACGATGGCGGCGAGCCAATACGGCAAATAGCGGTAGAGAAAGCTCGGACCGAAACGTCGATGCTGGTCCGCGTCGGCGGATACGGGGAGATCCACCGGTGTGGTTCCCGGAAACTCACCCGCTGCCTCGAAGTAGCCCTGGCCGCCGTGGACCTCCCGCGCAGCGTCGATCAGCAGGTTGACGAGCGCCGGATGCAGCCCCTCGCGCGCGACGAGCATCGCCTTGGTACCGATGAGCTGGACATCGCGCGGCGGCACGTCGAGCCCGAAGTCGATCGTGCCCCGCGGCAGGGTGAGCCGGCTGATGAAGGGCAGACGCCTCGCGTAGGCCTCCGCACGCTCGACGCTCATGAGCTTGATCTCGGGATCGCGCAGTGCGGCGAGCACAAGCGGCGTCTGCGCCCCGCCGACATACAGCACCGCATCCACGCGGCCCTCCTTCAGCGCGTCGATCGCTTGATTGCCGCCGAGCGGGAGGACCTGCGTGACGCCCTCGCCGCCTTCGCCCACGGTGAAATCGTTGAGTGCCAGCAGCTGATCGGCGAGCGCTCGGGCGCCACTTCCCGGCAGGCCGACAGCGAGACGCTTGCCCCGCAGCTGGCTGATCTCCGTAAGAGTGGCCTCGTTGCGATAGAAGATCCACAGCGGCTCGTAGTACAGGCTTGCCAGCATCACGAGTTGGTCGGACTCCGGGGGGCCCGCCACCCCGCCCTGCATGAACGCGACGTCGACGCCGGATTTCGGATCTGCAATCAGCCGCAGGTTCTCGCTTGCGCCGCCGGTCGTGCGTTCGATCACCGTGACGCCCTGCACACGGAGAATCTCCTTGTAGCGCTGCGCGTACTGGTGATACAGCCCGAACTCGGCCCCCGACGCGATTACGACGCGTCGCGGTGGGCCGGGCTCGAGAAAATACAGGGTGGCCCACACGATGACCGCGCACAAGGCGACGACCAGCAGCACGAGGCGCACGCGCTCACGCCGGGAAAGCAAGGTAAAATCTTCGAACGCCATGTTTGTCAGCGGAGTCTGCGGTCGCCGCCCGATCTGCGCTTCGCGATTGCCCCGCCGAAAGTGCGGCCCGAGATTATAGCCTCTGCCCGGCGCGCCGCTCGCGCGGGGGCCGGAGATGCAGGATAATCGAGGTGCGAAGTTGCTTACGCCGCGCGAAATTGACGCCTGCCGCCGTGCCGCGTTTTCTGTTGATCAGCTTACGTGGAGATCTCCGATGAGCAAGCTCGTATCGTTTCTGACCGCTGCCGCTTTCGCGCTGGGCCTCGCCGGCTGCGCGTCGCAGGGCGGCGGTGCCGCCCCGCCCGAGGAGGCCGCGATCCGCACCGGCGTGATCGAGCAGATCACGCTTACGTCCGTCAAGAGCAATCACGACCAGGGGTTGGGCGCGATCGTCGGTGGCCTGGCGGGTGCGGGGATCGGCAGCCTAATCGGCAACGGAACGGGCCGGGACGTGGCGATCGCGGCGGGCGCGATCGTCGGCGCGGTCGGCGGCAACGTCGCGCAGCAGAAGTACTTCGACAAGCCGCAGCCGGCGCAACAGATCTTCGTTCGGCTGTCGAGCGGCGTGATCGTCGCCATCACGCAGCCGGTCAATCCGGCGCTCTACACCGGCCAACGGGTCTACGTCGAGGGCACCGGGATCGACGCGCGGGTCCTGCCGCGCTAGCTGCGCGCCTCTAGTAGCGGGCCACGCCGATCGTGTACTCGGCGCGCAGGGGGCCGAGTTTACTTCTCGCCGCCGGCCCCGGGAATAGGGGCGGGCGGCACGACCTCGACGCGCAGTGGCTTCGACGCATCGAGCCGCACGTCGCGCTGCGGAAACGCGATCACGATGCCACCCTCGCCGAAGCGCTTCTCGATCATGAAGCGCAGATCGCTCATCACCTGCTGCGAATTGACCGTTGGCCCGAGATCGACCCAGAAGTAGAGCGCAAAGACCATGGCGTTGTCGCCGAAGTCCTCGAAGATGACCATCGGCGCCGGCTCCGCGAGAACGAGACCATGCCGCTTGGCGCAGTCGAGCAGTATGTCGCCCACTTCACGCACCGGAGAGCCATAGGCGACGCCGACCTTGACCACGCGCCGCACCTTGCGATCGGAATGAGTCCAGTTGGTCACCTTGTTCTCGAGCAGCGCCGAATTGGGGACGATCGTCTCGACGCCATCGAAGCCGCGGACGGTGGACGAGCGAAGGTTCACCTCGGTCACCGTACCCGTGACGTTGTCGACCTGCACGATGTCGCCGATCTGGACCTGCCGCTCCATCAGCACGAGCATGCCGCTGATGAAATTCTTGATGATCGTCTGGGTGCCGAACCCGACGCCGATCGCCAGCGCGCCGCCGAGGAACGCGAAGACGGTGAACGGAATGTGCGCGAGGTTGAGGGTTAGCGCCGCGAGAATGAAGGCAGAGAGCGCCAGCACCCAGCGCTTGGTCGTGCGCACGCGCGGCGCATCGAAGCCCTGCGCGACAACCCGCCTCTCGATGCGCCGCGCGATAGCCGCGATCGCCCAGTAGCCGAACAGGAAGACGAGGAAGGCACCGACGCTCTTGCCGACCGTGACTCCGCGCGAGACTGTGATGGTCTGCCCGTCGCTGACCGTCGTGTCCTCGACGCTGAAGATCTCGAAGTTCCAGATGCTCTGCAGCGTGTCCCGCAGCGCGAGCCAGGCATCGACGAGGCGCGTGCGCAGATCCCGCTGCGCGCTGGCCGCTCCGACATCCCCGACCCAGCGGTCGAGTTGCCGCGATGCGCCGTCGAGCGCGCTGTGCAGGCGCTCGTTGCCGAGCAGCGCCGCTCGGCGCGCCGCGAGCTCGTCCTGCTGATACCGCACGACGTCCGGGGAAAGTCCGGCCTCGGAGAGGCGGGCCTCGACCTCGCCGAGGCGGCTCCTTGATTCGCGCACGAGGCTTTCGGCGTAGGCTCGCCAGCGGGCTACGCGCTGCGCCAACTCGCGCAGCTTCTCCGACGCGATGCGACGCGTTTCCGCATCGGTACCGTGCAGCGCGCTGTAGCGCGCAATCCACAGCGCCGGACCTTCCTCTCCGAGCAGGATCATGCCTCGCAGGGCGTCGGCCTGGTCGCGGCTCGCACCGACCCATGCCTCCGCAGCATCGGCGCGGGCATCGGCGGCTACGCGCTGCGCCTGGGTGGCAGTCGGGTTGTCTTGAACGCGAGTCAGTCCCGCTTTGGTCGCGTCGCGCTCCCGCAGACGTTGTCCCGCCGTGGATTCGACACCGACGAGCTCGCGCCGCAGCTCGGCGACCTTGTCGTCGAGGCGCTTACGCGCGGCTGCCAAATCGCTTTCGGTGAATGTGGCGTCCTGGGAGGCGACGACGATCTGGCGCTCGAGCAGTCGCAGCTCGGCGTGTCGCGCGGCCAGCTCGTCGCTCCGGAATTCCGTCAGCAGGCTCGCCGCGGTCGCGGCCGCACCTGCAGCGCGCGCCTTGAGCCGGGCGAGGTCGCGGCGCCAGGTCGCCCGCGCGCTGTCCTCGGGTGCCGACGCGGAGGCAAGGTTCTCCTCGGCGCGGCGCAAGTCCTCCTCAGCGCGCCGCAAATCCTCCTGAGCGCGCTGCGCGTCGAGCTTGAGCTGGGCGATTCCGGCTTCGATGAGCGAAACGCGATCGCGCGCGACGTCGGCCGCCTCGCGCAGCTCGTCGACGCGCAGTATCGAGTACGGCGGCGGAGTGTCGAATCCCGTCCAGTCGCGCTCGCGCGCTTCCGCGTCCTTGCGGGTTGCACGAGCCCGCTGGAGACCGTCCAATGCCCGCAGCTGGATATCGTAGGCGACGGCGAGCTTGAGCTGCGCATCGCGCCACTCCGCGGTCTCGCGCGGCAAGATTCCGGGTGGCACCGCCTGCGGCGGCCGATCGCTCTGCTCGCGCGTCTCGTCGAGAAGCTTGCGTACCCGCGCGAGCCTCTGCTCGGTCGTTTCGCCCGCATCTGCTTTCGGCGGCGTCTCGACCTTGGGCGGAGACAGCGAGGGAAGCCCCGGTATCTGCGCCAGCGCCGCGCCCGCGAAGACGAGCAGCACAGCAAGCATCGCGGATAGCGCGGCGCTCGTCCGTTTCTCCTGCACGAGGATATCGTCGCGGCTTGCCGACACGGTAAACTCTCGCCCTTTGCGGCAGTATACCCGGCTCATCCACCCGCCCAATGTCCAAGCGCAACCGGCGCACGCGCGCTGCCCAGGCTCCGGCCTCAGTGCAGTCTGCCGGGACAAAATCGATCGCGACTGCGAGAGGAAAGTGGCTGCCAGCCGCCGCAGCGCTGGCCATCGTGGTCGCTGCGGCCGGGATCGCTCTGGTCTGGAAGCCGTGGCAGCGCACGTTTGGCAGCGCGCCGCCGATCGCCGCACCGATTGCCGCGACGCCACCGAAGTTCGTCGGCAGCGAGGCTTGCGCAAGCTGCCACGCAGCACAGACGAAGGCGTGGGCGGACTCGCAGCACGCGCACGCGATGCAGGAAGCGAGCGAGCGCACGGTCGCGGCCGACTTCAACAATACCCGCTTCGAGGGCTCCGGGACGACAGCCACCTTCGCCAAGCGCGACGGCAGGTTCTTCGTGCGCACCGAGGGCCCCGACGGCAAGACGGGCGAATTCGAGATCAAGTACACGTTCGGCGTCGAGCCGTTGCAGCAATACCTCGTCGAACTGCCCGGCGGGCGGCTGCAGGCGCTGACGATTGCCTGGGACACGAACGCGAAGCGCTGGTTCAGCCTTTACCCGAAGGAAAAGATCCACGCCGGCGACGAGCTGCACTGGACCAGCCGCCAGCTCAACTGGAACTTCATGTGCGCGGATTGTCATTCGACCGATCTGCGCAAGAACTACGACGCGAGCGCGGCGAAGTTTGCGACGAGCTGGGCCGAGCTTCACGTCGGCTGCGAATCCTGCCACGGCCCCGGGTCGAATCACCTCTCCTGGGCGCAGCGGCGCGACAGCGATCCCAAGATGGGGCTCACCGCCGCACTCGACGAGCGCGCCGGCGCGAACTGGGCGATCGATTCGGCCACGGGCAATGCCGTGCGCACGCCCGCACGCGAGAGCGGGCGGGAGATCGAAGTCTGCGCGCAGTGTCATTCGCGGCGCGCCCAGCTCGCCGAGGGCTACTACGCGGGGAAGCCTTTCCTCGACTACTACGCTCCGGCGCTGCTGACCTCGCCGCTGTACTACGTCGACGGGCAGCAGCGCGACGAGGTCTACAACTGGGCGTCGTTCCTCCAGAGCAGGATGTACCGCCGCGGAGTGACCTGCAGCGACTGCCACGAGCCGCACGGCGCGAAGCTGCGCGCCACGGGCAACGCGCTTTGCGCGCAGTGCCATTCGCCGCAGAAGTACGACTCGCCAGCGCACCACCACCACGTTGCCGCCTCACCCGGCGCGCAGTGCGTGGAATGCCACATGCCCAACGCCACGTACATGATCGTGGATCCGCGTCGCGATCACAGCATTCGCGTGCCGCGCCCCGACTTGAGCGTGACCCTGGGCGTGCCCAATGCCTGCAATCAATGTCATGACAAGAAGTCTGCGCAGTGGGCCGCCGATGCGCTGCGCGACTGGTCCGGCCACGAGCCGCGCAGCGGGCCGAGCTTTGCGACGACCTTCCGCGACTCCGAGCTGCGGAAGCCGCGCGCAAGCGCTTCGCTCGCCGCGATCGCCGCCGATGCGAGCGAGCCCGCGATCGTTCGCGCGTCGGCGCTCGACCGTCTTGGGCTGGACCCGGGCTCCGGTGCCGTCGACGCGGCGCGCAGCGCCGCGAGCAATTCGGATCCGCTCGTGCGTCTCGCCGCAGCAAGGTTGGCCGAGTCGCTGCCGCCCGGCGACCGCGGCTTCGCCGTCGGCCCGCTGCTCGCCGACCCGCTGCGCGCGGTGAGGATCGAAGCAGCCAATGCGCTCGCCGGTGTGCCTCAGAACGAGCTTTCCCCCGAGCTGCGTACCGCCTGGCAGCGCGCCGCGGACGATTACGTCGTAGCTCAGCAGTACAACGCCGATCGCCCGGAAGCGCACACCAATCTCGGCTCGTTCCATGCGCACCTCGGCCGCTTTGATGCTGCACAGACCGAGTTCGCCGCGGCACTGAAACTCGATCGCCGCTACGTGCCCGCCTACGTGAATGCCGCCGACGCCTACCGGCAGCAGGGACGCGAGGAGCTCGCGATCGGCATTCTGCGCGAGGGCATCGGCGTCGAGCCCCGCAACGCGGCGTTGCATCATGCGCTCGGGCTCGCCTTCGTGCGCGCGGGACAGCGCCCCGCGGCGCTGGCCGAGCTGGGACGGGCGGTCGAGCTTGCACCCGCCGACGCGCGCTACGCGTACGTCTACGCCGTCGCGCTCAACTCGGTCGGCCGCACGCCCGAGGCGATCCGCTTGCTGGAGCGCGGCGCCGCAAAGTGGCCGGGCGACCGCGACATCCTCTCCGCGCTCGCCACCATGGAGCGCGATGCCGGCCACCGGGAGAACGCGCAGCGCGCCGCGCGCGCCCTGCTCGAAGTTGATCCCGACGATGCATCGGCGCGGTCCCTCCTCGAGCAGCTAAAATAGCTCGGCGCTCGAAAGCGAGCGGCGACGCTCCCGTATGTCGATGAAAAGCGAGCAGCCCCCAGGCGGATCGGCATCGCCTGCCGAATGGCCATCCGGCGCCAAGCGATGGCGCCAACGGGGTCTTACCGCGCTGTTCGTCATGCTGGTCTTCAACGTATTTGTGCTCCCCGTCGTCGAGCCCCCCGGCGGTCCTGGCATCCTGCGTGACGCTTTCGCCAGCCTCATGCTCATCGTCGGCGTCGTTGCCGTCGCCAACCGGCGAGTCATCACCGTTGTCCTCGTATTCCTCTGCGCGGCCGCCATTCTCGCGCGCGCCATCGAGCGGCTCGTCCCGGGAAGTCTGCTCCTGCCCGTGCAGCAGACGGCGACGCTCCTGACCCTGATCGTGCTCGGCACTGCGGTCGGCAGCGGTGTCTTCGCCAGGGGCAGGATCACGCTCGACCGCGTGATGGGCGCCATCGTGCTCTATCTTCTCATCGGAGTCGCGTTCGCCGTTGCCTACGAGAGCGTCTCGATCCACGTTCCAGGCGCGTTTGCGACGACGCTGGAGAAGACCGAGCGGTTCTCGCACTGGGCGTACTTCAGCTTCGTGACGCTGACCACGGTGGGCTACGGAGACATCACGCCCGTGGCCACGATCGCGCAATCGCTGGCGACCCTCGAGGCGTTCATCGGACAACTCTATCCGGCGGTGATCCTCGCCCGGCTGGTGTCGCTGCAGATCGTGCCACCGACCGACGAACCCTAGAGAACGCGGTACGCGCTCATTTCCCTGTCTTGGCCAGCGGTATGTTGAGGTCGGCAAACACCGCGTAGCCCTCGCCGGTAGCATAATCCTGCCCTCTGCCAACACGCTCGGGAGCCTCGCCATGTCGTTCCTGGAGAACCTCACCGAAGTCATGCCTGCCGCTGATCTGCTCTTGGGCGGGATCGTGCTGGTGGTAATCATGCTGATCCACGCAGCGGGCGTGCGCTGGATCACCGATGCCTTTACGCGACGCGCGAAGCAGCTGCTCACGACGCGACAAGTCTGGCGCGCCGACGTTCTCATGAGCAGCATGGTGCTCCTGCTCCTTTCCCTGCACCTCTTCGAGATCGTCGTGTGGTCGATGACACTCGTCTACTCCGGTCTGGTGGCCGACTGGCGCGCCGCCGGATTCTTTGCCGGGAACACCTACACCACGATTGGCTACGGCAGCGACATCCTTCCCGCGGGCTGGAAGATGCTCGCCCCGATCATTGCGATCTCCGGGCTGTTCACTTTCGGATGGTCCGGCAGTGTGCTCGTGAATCTGATCGGCCGCGTGCAGCAGATCAAGGACGCCGCCGCCGCTTGACCGATTCCTAAGCCGCGCGCTGCGCGCCAGCCGCTGTCGACGCGAACAGCGCTTCCATCTCGCGGCGGGTCCGATAGGCGGGAAGGCTCTCGTCGATCGACACGTCAGCCCAGGTTAGCGGCTGCCCCTGCGCAACCGGGCGCATGACCTTGACGCCGTGCGCGAGGCCGAGCGGCACGCCGCCGATCGAAAGTGATTTCTTCGCGGGAAAGAGCTTTCCCCAGACGGTGAAGCCGCCCTCTCCGTCGAGGAGCTCTCCTGCTTTGAGATCGCGCTTCGCGGTGGCCACCACATCGGCGTTGAAGCACTTCGCCGTGCCGGTCGACTCGCCGCGCAGTCCAACCGATGCGACCGAGATACCCACCTCGAGGCCGATCAGGTGCCAGCGCTTGTAGAGGCACGCGTACCTACCGCTCGGGTCGGTACGCACCATGTACTCCTTGAAGCAGTTGCGGATGTACTCGGTGTCGCCCTCGAAGACGACGAAGACGCCGAAACGGATGTCGTAGTCGATCGGCGTGCCATCGCGCTTGAGCGAGGAGATCACCTCGACCTGTCCCTTCTGGTGCAGGACGCCGCCCTCGCTTCGCGGCCGGCAGAGCGAAGGGATATCGTCGATCGATCCCGGAGGATAGGCCAACCCATCCGGCGGCGGCACTAGGCCGGTGGCATTGCAGACCGCCGTGCACTCGATCGACGGCTTGGATCCGTCGAGAAACGAGTTGAACATCTTGGCGTTGAGCCCGCCGATGCGCGCCTGCTCGGGCGTGAGGCCGTAGTAGCCCCACACCGTCTCAGGTGTCGATTGCGCGAACTGCGGGAGCCACTTGTGGCCGCGCCCCGCCGCGACGACGCCGAAGCCGGCCGCGTGCGCCCAGTCGACCAGATCGCAGATGAGCGCGGGCTGGTCGCCGAACGCGAGGCTGTAGAGCACGCCCGCCTCTGCCGCGCGCCGCGCGAGCAGCGGGCCGCAGAACGCGTCGGCCTCGACCGTGACGTTGACCACGTGCTTGCCGTGACGAAACGCCTCCAGGCAATGCTCGACCGCGGCGATCGGGCTGCCGGTGCATTCGACGACGATGTCGATCTTCGCGTGGCGAACGAGTGCCTGCCAATCCTCGCCGATGTGCGTCGTCCCCTTCGCGAGTGCGTCGTCGAGCGAGGGGGCGCTCCACCGCTCTCGCTTCCAGCCGACGCGCTCGAGGTTGGCACTCGCGCCCGCGGGCGAGAGATCGGCGATGCCTGCAACATGGACGCCCGGCGTCTTGGGGACCTGCGCCAGGTACATGGCGCCGAACTTGCCGGCCCCGATCAGACCCACGCGCAGAGGGTTTGCCTCCGCGGCGCGCTGCTGCAGTTTGGTGTAAAGGCTCATGCAATCTCGCTGTGAGTCAGGGGACAATGGCCGAGCGCAGTGCGCCCGCGGGCCTCCTCCTGCTGCAGTCTGGCGCCCTTACTTCGAGATCTCGAACTCCATCGTCTGCGCGCTGTCCTCGGTGCGGCTCACGGCATAGTACTTGTCGCCTACCTTGAACATGATGCGGCACCAGTCGTCCGGATTCCGCGGCCAGCCGATCTTCACGCACCAGCGTCCGTCGTCGCCAACCTTCCAGGTGCCCTCGCCGGTGGCGTAGGCGTTCCTGCCGCCACTGACGCCGCGTCCATTCGTGCTCGCCGAGAGCGTGCCGTCGGTCTTGTTCTGCCAGGTGCGCGTGCTGCCGGCCTGGGTCTTGCTGATCACCTTGGCTCCGGGCAGCAACTCGTTCAGCTGCGCGGCGCTGAGCTGGATGCCGCCGTTCGACTTCACATCGGCAAAAGTCGAAACTTGTCCCACGACCGCGGAGCACAGGCCGAAAACTACCAGCGCAACCGCTGCACGAAGCACCGTGGCTTCCCCCGGACGCAGATTCGTCCCGACTTGCGGATCGATGCCGACCTTACGCCTTTCGCTGATCGCTTTCAGAGTGCGCAGCGCTCGGTTTGACATGCCCGCGCTTCCGCGCGACGATGCGCGCGGCTCGTTTTGTCGGTCCTGCATGGCTCCGCCTCGCTCGATTCTGTTCCGGCTGCTCTGCATCGCGATCCTCGCGACCGGTTGCAGCTCGCTGACCGCCCGCACCGCAGTTGACTACGAGCGCGGAGGCGTTCCCGAGGCCAAGTTCAAGAAGGACGCCGAATCCTGCGACAAGCAGGCCGCGGCGCACCAGAAGGAATTCGGCAACGGACAGTTCGATCCGTCAAAGGGCCCGTACAACCGCATGTACGACATGTGCATGCGCTCGAGCGGGTACGCGCTCAAGCAGCAGCCCTGAGCGCCGGCGGTCCGGCCTCCGCCGCACGCGGCAACCGAGAAAGAGCCAGGCGCGGCGTCGCCGCGCCTGCCCTCGTCAAACCGGCTGCAGCTGACCGCGGATCTCGCCGCCGGGGTACTGGGCGCTGTGCACGTTGATGTAGAGCTTGCCGGCCTTGTAGCTCGCGTATTGACTCTCCGTGAGCATGGCGTCCGGCGCCGACTCGAAGATGGCAAACTCGCCCTTACTCCTGGTCTTGGTGAACGGAACGATGACCGGTCCGTTGGTCCCCGTCGCACCTTCATGGATATGCGACGCAGTTGCCTGCATGCCCTGGACGGTGACCGTGACGTACACGCTCCTATCGGGCCTGATGGTGACGGTTGCGAGTCCCGTCGCCGTAGTGCTCAACGGCGGCACTTCCTGGCCCCCTTCCAGGGTGACCACCTGGGTGTAGGGCGGACCCTTCATCGTTGTGCACGCGGGGAGGAAAGCGACCGCTCCAGCCATTGCGAGTGCGCCGACAAGGGCGCGACGGCGTAAGTTCATCTCATCCATCATTCTTCTCCTTGGAAAGAGGCGGGTCTACGTGGCGCCATAGCGCCCCCTGCGACCGTAACAATATCACCGAAAACCTGGGCGCGTCCTGCCGGCACCGTCCGTCCCAGCGTTGCAACCGATGAGCCCCAGGGCACGAGGAATGAAAATCGGAACAAATGGCCCCCGGATCTGCTGACGTCCAGTTATGCGGCGCCGCACCAAAGTTGGTGCGTCAGCGGACCCGACGTGGCACACCCGGCTTGCCCTGCTCGCAATCCAGGGTCGAACGATCCCAGCCCGCGGCATCGGCCGCTGCGGTGTAGGTCGTCTCCAGGAACGCGAGCAGCTCCCGCTCCGGGTCCTTGGCGCCGCGCACTGCGTCGTAGGGAAGCAGAAATTCGCCGAGCGTCGCGTCGTAGACGGCTGCCTTCGGCTTCACGGTGGCGCTCCTGAAGCCGTCGGCTTCCGGGTAAGCGTAGGAATAGAAAGCCGCGTAGTCGATGCCGCCGCCGCCGGGCCAGAAGCCGGCGCTGCTCACCTCGTGCGAGTACGCCTCGCGCAGCACCGCCGACGGCAGATACGGAACCGTCCCCTGGTGCAGCGGCGCGCGCCGGCCCGAGAAGCGTGTCACCGCCAAATCGAAGCTCCCCCAGAAGAAGTGCACAGGGCTGCACTTGCCGAGAAAGCTCGTTCTGAAGCGCGAGAACACGCGCTCGACCAGGATGAGTGCCTGCCAGAAACGCCGCGTCTGCTCGCCATCGTAGGCGCGGTGCACCAGGTCTTGGCTGAAGGGAATCGCATCGGGTATCTCGTTGGGCATCTCCTGGATGCGCACGGGGAGCCCCAGATCCCGAAGGGCTCCCATGATCTCCGAATAAAAATCCGCGACCGTGCGCGGCTCGAGAGCGATCTCGCTGCTCGCGCCGTCGCTGACATCGATGATCAGCGCGTCATCGATGAAATCGAAATCGATCGAGAAACTTCTGTCTCCGTACGGTATCGGCGAAGTCGTCAGTCCTCGCGTCGTGAGATAGAGCGGTACGTGCCAGGAGTGATTCAGCCAGGGCGTCCGGGCGAGGCGAATCTTGCCGACGACCTGCGTCCACAGATGCAGCGTGGTGCGCGTCTCCTTCCACGCCGCATACGGCAGCTCGGGCCATGCACTGGTGGGCATCGGTATGCGCCTTCTACGAGTCCGAGCGAAGGTGGGCGAGAGCAGCGTCGTGGGATAGTGCTTGCGTCGCGCCGGATTTCTGCGCGATGGTCAGGACGACCTTGAGGCAGTGAGCGAGGTGCGCGGCGAACACGGAGCTGCGGGCGTCGAGCGCTTCGTCATGCGTGGTTCCGACCTCGAAGCGTTGCAGCGGGCCGGTGAAGATCGTCCTCCAGTAAGCCTGCGATTTCCCGTGGATGCGCTGCCGGCTGGAGAGCATGTAGACGGGGCCATCATATGATTTCGGCTCGTAGGCCCGGATCGCCTGCTCGAAGGCCTTTGCTGTGCGCACCGCTGCCGTAGCGTACTGCGGGTCGTCGAGCGGCGTCGAATACAGTCCGGCGCTCCGCCGCGCGGCGAGCCGCGCAACCAGCTGCTCGTCGGCGGCGCCTTCCCGGAAGTTCTTCCCTGGCGGGTCGAACAGCAGCAGCGGCAGCACGGGCTCCCCCGCCGCCTGCAGCGTGCGCGCCATCTCGTTGGCGATCAGCGCGCCGGCGCACAGCGCAGCGATGAAGTACGGGCCATGAGGTCGCAACTTGCGCACCTCGCCCACGTAATCCGCAGCCATCGCTTCGATGGACCGGTGAGGCTCGCGCAATCCGTCGAGACCGCGCGCCTGGAGCGCCCATACCGCCAGCTCCTCCGGGAGCAGGTCCAGGAAGTGTCGGCTGACGAAGGCCTGGCCCAGCCTGCCGTGCACGAGGAATAGCGGCAGCCCGCCCGTTCGCTCGCGCAACGGCAGCAGCACGGGAACCTGCGAGCGCGCATCGGGGTTGCGCTCGAGATCGCGGCGGATGTTCTCGGCAATGGCCGCGACGCTCGCGTCGACGTGCACCCTCGGCAGGCTCACGCCGAACTGCTCGAGAATCCGCGTCTGCAGCTCGACCAGGGACAGCGAATCGCCGCCGAGCAGGAAGAAATCGTCGTCGCGCCCTACCGAGCCCTGCCGCAAGAGCTGCTCGAACATTCCCGCGACGACGCGCTCGACGTCGTCGCGCGGCGGATCGAGCTCGGTCGAGCGCGCCACGGCAGGCGGTACCACTGCGGAGAGCGCGAGGCGATCGATTTTTCCGGTCGCGGTGAGAGGAAGCGCGTCCGGGAACGCGAAAGCGGTCGGCAGCATGTACGACGGAAGCCGCGACGCCAGGAAGTGGCGGATCGTAAGCGGGCTGCGCTCTGAGTGCTCCTCGAGGACGACGTGAGCGGTGAGCTTCGTCGTCTCCGGCTGCGAGCCGTCGTCGGAGGCTACGACCGCCGCTCTGATCACACCGGGGCATGCCGCGAGCGCGGCCTCGATCTCGGACAAGTCGATCGACTGCCCACGAATCTTGACGCGGCTGCCCTCGCGGCCGATGAAATGAAGATCCCCGCGATCGTCGAAGTAGCCGAGGTCGGTGGACACGTAGTTCACGACGTCGGGAGCGTTCGGGTCCCGCGAGAAAGTTGCCGCGTCGAGGTCCGCGCGCCTCCAGTAGCCCGGGCTGACATGGGCGCTCGACACCACGATGCGACCTTTCTCCCCGACGCCCGCATCGCTGCCGTCGGCGCGCCGGACGCGCACCGACAGGCCGTGCGGACTGCGACCCACCGCGACAATCCCGCTCAGGGGGCCGGAGTGGCCGTGATCGATGACATGTTGTGCGATGACGTTGACTTCGGTTGCAGCGAGATGGTTCACCAGTATGCAGCCAGAGCGCGTACGCCGCCGGAACAACTCGACGTCGCTCGCGAACACGGCTTCGCCGCCGAGATCGATGGCCCTGAGGTGCTCGAGTCTGCGTTTGGAGTCGAGTCCATTGAAAAGCCCGCGGAAGACCGTCGGGACGCAGTGCAGCACGCTGATCCGCTCGCGGTCGAGCCACGTCGCGAGCTCTGCAACCCCGCTGGCGCGCACGTCGAACGCGCAAAGCGTAGCTCCGTTGAAAAGGCACCCGAAGATATCCATCATCGACGCGCTGAAGCTCAACGTATACAGCAGCGACACGCGGTCGGCCTCCGCAATCCGCAGCGTGCGCGCGTAAGCGTCGGCGAAATACAGCACGTTCCTGTGCGTCTGGCACACGCCCTTGGGCTGCCCCGTCGACCCCGACGTGTAGTAGATATTCGCCAGCGCGTCGGGGCTCACCTGCGGGAGCGGTTCGGTCGGCCCTGCCGCATCGGCACGACCGACCTCGATCACCGCGCAACCCGACGGTGCAAGCGCGCGCGCACGGCCCAACAGGCCGCCTTCGGTCAGCAGGACGTCAGACTGGCTGTCGGCGAGAATGAAGCGCAGCCGCTCGTCCGGATCGCCGGCGTCCACCGGAACATACGCGCGACCCGACTTCGCCGTTCCGAAAATCGATTCGATCGCGGAGATCCGATTCTCGAACAGCAGTCCCACGGCCCCGACTTTCTCTGCGCACACGGCCTGGATGCGGTGACCAATGACGGAGGCCGCCGCGTCGAGCTGCTCGAAGGTAACCTGCGCATCCCTCTCGACGAGGGCAACGCGCTGGGGCGCGCGCTGCGCGAGCCGGGCGAGTCGCCCGCCGAGCGACGCAGGTCGGCTATCGTTGTTCACGGGTTCGGCCCCGGAGATTCCTTGTCCGTGGGATTCTAATCCAGCGGACCTCTTTACTGGCCGTGCAGTGATTGAGAGAGGCTCAAGAGGTTTTGGGGGACGACGCGAATCATCCCCCGGCGCGGACTGTCGATGTCCGCGATGAGAAAGAAGGCAATGGAAACGACCAGCGGCAGCACCATCCGGAGTGCCCGAGATTTGGCGGTGGCGCTCCTGGCGCCGATGCCCACCAGCATCGCGGCGCAGACCGCAATCGCACCCATGAGGCTCCATGCAGCGCCGGGGATTCGGTTGCGCCAAGCCGCTTGCGCGTATCCCTGGGAATTCAAGACATCATTCATTCCCGTAACCACGACGGCCATCACGGGCGTCGGCTGCGCCGCGGCTGGCGCCCGCACAGCGGACCACAGTTCAGCCTGCAGCTTGGCCGTGCGTTCATCGATCTGGTTGAGCTCTTCCTGATCGCGAGTCGTGTAGAACAGCATGCGTTGATCCAGGTAACTCAGTAGCAGCGCCCGCACCTTCGCAGCATCCGCGGCAGGCAGGAAGTCGGCGCGAACGTATTCCGTACCGATCGCATTGGCCTCCTCTTCCTCCAGGTTCTTGCGCTGGTCGTATCGGGTCAATGCCATGGAAAACGTGAAGCCGACGATGAGGCCGAGAAGCGTCAGCGTCGCGGTCTCTATGACGTTGAAGTCTTCATGGTCCTCGGCCGCCTGCGCTCTTAGTCTCTGAAAGCGAGTCGCTCCCAGCCACGCCGAGAGCCCGAGCCCCAGGAAAGTAAGCGCAAAAATGGCGAGCGGGTAGCGGAGAATGAGCAGGAGATCACTCATCGGGGTCGCAATTTCGGTTTACGTGACCTGTGTGAAGTCCCAAGACCAAGGTGACATTCTGGCTCACTTCTCAACCCAGGAGTAGAGCCCATGACCAAGACCGAACGGAACCGAGTACTAGCCTGGCGGCTGAAGGTACTCTGACGTTGGACCCGAAAAGTACGGCAGGCAGAAGTAGAGGTAGGCTGTCTTCGTCGCTCCTTCATAGGCTGGGAGAGGACGATGAAGAAGTCGAAGTTCACCTACGGGCTGCGGCAGGCGGACAGCAGGACGCCGGTGGGGGATGTCTGCCGGCAGCTCGGGGTGTCTGAGGCGACGTTCTACGTCTGGAAGAAGAAGTACGGCAAGCTCGGGCTGAGCGAGCTGCGGGAGATTCGCCAGCTGCGCGATGAGAACGCGCGGTTGAAGCGGGTGGTGGCTGACCTGACGCTGGATAAGCAGATTCTATCCGAGGTTCTGCGAAAAAAAGTCTGAAGCCGGGGCGACGGCGGCAGTTGGTCGCCTGGAT
>DATJZM010000059.1:0-30073 GCA_035499135.1 Casimicrobiaceae bacterium
CCCTCCACACGGTCACCCGGTCCAATATCGTGCGCCGCAAACCAGCCCTTCTTCATCTCGAGGGCATAGATAGCCAAGCCGCGTGACCGATGACCATCCTCGGTTTGCGGTGCCATGTCCTCGATATTGAGGATGCGCCCATCATTGCCGATGAAGGCGATCGAGAGCGGTACATAGGTGTTCTTCATCCAGAAGACGAGCGCCTGCGGAGTTTCGAACACGAACAACATGCCGCTGTCCGGCCTCAGGCTGAAACGATGCATCAAGCCGGTCGTCCGACTCGCTTCGGTCGCCGCAACTTCCGCGCGGATCGCCTGGCCCTTGATTTTCAGCTCGATTGTGGGCAAATCTGCCGCATTCGGCGCCCCGGCGGCGGCGGCGAGGTTCAAGGCAAGCATCGACATGGCTACCACCAACGCCCTGCTGAGCCATGGCTGGACGGCGCGAGAGAGATCGAAAGTCATCGACAGGGCTCAGAGCTCATACTGATCCGCATTGCTGCGCAGGGCCGCCTCGATTGCCACGCGATCGAACTGCGGCGCGAAGAGGCTGATGAATTCGTAGACGAAGCCTCGTGCATAGATACCTCGGCGCAATGCCAGCCGCGTCGTGCTCGGCGCGAACAGATGCGACGCGTCGATCCGCTCGAACTGCTGATCGCGCGCCGCGTCGTAGGCCATTTGAGCCACGATGCCGACCCCGAACCCGAGCTCGACATAGGTCTTGATCACATCGGAATCGAGCGCCGTGAGTACAACGTTGGGCGCAAGGCCCTTGGCGGTGAATGCGGCGTTGATTTGTGACCGACCGGTGAAGCTGAAATCATAGGTGACGATCGGATAGCGGGCGAGCGCCTCGAGGGTCAGGGGTTTCCCGTTGGCGAGTGGATGTCCCTTGGGGGCGAGCACGCAGCGATTCCAGGTATAACAGGGCAAGGTGACGAGTTCGGGATAATCGGCCAGGGCTTCCGTGGCGATACCGACGTCGACCTCGGCGCGAGCGGTCTGCTCGGCCACCTGGACCGGATTGCCCTGGTGCAGTAGCAACTTCACTTTCGGGTAGCGCTCGACGAAGCGCTTCAGCACCGGCGGAAGCACGTAGCGCGCCTGCGTGTGCGTGGTGGCGATCGCAAGCGTGCCGCTGTCTTCGGCCTTGAATTCGGCACCGACCCGCTTCAGATTGTTCAACTCCTGGAGCGCACGACGAGCAGTGGCGACAACGACTTCACCCCCGGCGGTGAGCGCGCTGAGCCGCTTGCCCTGACGCACGAAAACGGGGACACCGAGCTCCTCTTCGAGCTGCCGGATCTGCTTGCTGATTCCCGGCTGAGACGTGAAGAGCGCTTCCGCCGCCGCCGATACGTTCAAGCCGTGATCAACGACGGCGCAGAGATAGCGGATCTGCTGCAGGTTCACCGGCGGACGGAATATAACTGTGCGTTAGAATCCTTGAGGATTATATAGCGCCTGTTACTGGTCGTGGTCCCGCTTTGTCATGGCCCAATACTTCTCCGTTCATCCGATCAATCCCCAGAGCCGCCTGATGCGCCGGGCAGCGGCGATCGTGCGAGACGGCGGGGTCATCGCTTATCCGACCGATTCGAGCTACGCCCTTGGTTGCCGCGTGGGCGACCTCGAGGCCGCTGCGCGGATTCGCGCGTTGCGGCAGGTCGATGTCCGGCACCATCTGACGCTGGTCTGCAGCGATCTCGCGGAAGTCGCGCGCTATGCTCAGCTCGACAACTGGCAATTCCGTATCCTGAAACAGGGCGTGCCCGGCAGCTACACGTTTCTCCTGCCGGCGACGCGAGAGGTGCCGCGCAGGCTCCGGCATCCACGCCGCAGCACGATAGGCGTTCGCGTTCCCGATCACGCGGTCGTCCAAGCTTTGCTCGCGGAGCTCGGCGAGCCATTGCTATCGTCGACGCTGATTCCCCCCGGTGCCGCGCAGCCGCTCAACGACCCGGCAGAGATCCGCGCCCGCTACGAGCACGCGCTCGATCTCATCATCGACAGCGGCGCATGTCATCTCGAAGCGACGACCGTCATAGACCTTGCGGTGGAGCCGCCAGCGATCGTTCGTCAGGGGCGCGGCGACATTTCGCGCCTCGGCCTCACGGCTGCACCCTTATGAAGTCACGTGGCGCCGATGGCGAGCGGCGCACGGCCGCAACTGGTAAAATGGTGTCTGATGGATTTTTCGCTCGTGACCATCGTGCTCTGGGCGGTGCCGGTGGTCTTTGCGATCACGTTGCACGAGGCGGCTCATGGTTTTGTCGCCCGGCAGTTCGGGGACCAGACCGCCTACATGCTCGGCCGGGTGACGCTTAACCCGCTCAAGCACATCGACCCGATCGGCACGATCGCGGTACCGGGATTCTTGATCGCGGTCTCGAAGCTGACGGGAGCGCCTTTATTCATATTCGGCTGGGCGAAGCCCGTGCCGATCAACTTCGGGAATCTGCGTAACCCGAAGCGGGACATGCTGTGGGTCGCTGGGGCCGGGCCGTTTGCGAACTTCGTGATGGCGGTTGCTTGGGCGCTGCTGCTCAGGGTCGCGATGCCGGGCGGGCCGGTGGCGAGCGATGGACTCGCCCTGATGGCGGACGCGGGGATTGACGTCAATCTGATGCTGATGGCGCTGAACTTGTTGCCGATACTGCCTCTGGACGGTGGGCGGGTTGCGGTGAGCCTGCTGCCGCAGAATCTGGCCGCTGGCTACGCCCGCACGGAGCGTTACGGATTCTTCGTGGTGATTCTGTTGCTCGCAACAGGCATTCTCAACTATTTGATTCTGCCTCTGTACCTGGCGGGCAAGTACGCGATCTATGCGCTCTTCGGGCTCGCCTAGAACGCCCGCCGAACCAGGCACTGAACGCTCTGACGCTTTGAACAAGAATGTTTCCTGACCGCGTACTGTCGGGCATGCGGCCCACCGGACGCATGCATCTCGGGCACTATCACGGGGCGCTCAAGAACTGGGTGCACCTGCAGGAAGAGCACGAGTGCCTCTACTTTGCCGCCGACTGGCACGCGCTCACCACGCATTACGACGCGCCCGAGACGATCGCGGAAAGCGTCTGGGAGATGTTCGTCGACTGGCTCGCGGTGGGGATCAATCCGGCGCGCGCCACGATCTTCATCCAGTCGCGGGTGCCGGAGCATGCCGAGCTCGCGTTGTTGCTGGGTATGATCGCACCGGTCGGCTGGCTGGAGCGCGTGCCGACGTACAAGGACCAGCAGGAAAAACTCGCGGATCGCGATTTGTCCACTTATGGCTTTCTCGGCTATCCGGTGATGCAGGGCGCGGACATCCTCGTCTACCGGGCGAATCTCGTTCCCGTGGGAGAAGATCAGGTTTCGCACCTCGAGCTGATTCGCGAGCTCGCGCGGCGCTTCAACCATCTCTACGGGCGCGAGCCCGGATTCGAGGACAACGCCAAGGCAGCGATCAAGAAGCTCGGCTCGAAGCGGGCCAAGCGCTACGAGCAGCTTCGCGCGGCGTTCCAGGAACAGGGGGACGAAGCGGCACTGACGACGGCCCGCGAGCTCGTCGACGCGGCTCAGAATCTCGCGCTCGGCGACCGGGAGCGGCTCTTCGGGTATCTCGAGGGCTCCCGGCGGGTGATCCTGCCGGAGCCGAAGCCGCTGCTGACCGCCACGCCCAGGGTACCGGGGCTCGACGGTCAGAAGATGTCGAAGTCCTACGACAATGCGATCATGCTACGCGAGGAGCCGGCTGCGATCACCAAGAAAGTGCGCACCATGCAGACGGACCCGGCACGCGTGCATCGCTCTGATCCCGGCACGCCGGAAAAATGCCCCGTGTGGTCGCTGCATCAGATCTATTCGGACCAGGCGCGGCAGGCGTGGGTGCGCAAGGGGTGCACGACTGCGGGCATCGGCTGCCTCGAGTGCAAACAGCCGCTGATCGAGGCGATCATCGCCGAGCAGGAGCCGATCAAGGAGCGGGCGCAGAAATATCTCGATGACCCATCGCTGGTGCGGGCTATCGTCGCCGACGGCTGCGAGCGCGCTCGCAGGCTCGCCGAGGAGACGATGAAGGACGTGCGCGAGGCGATGGGGCTCGCCTATACATGACCAGCGAGCATGCGGCGATCGTGGATCTGGCGCAGGCGGCCGGCGCGCCGGTCGCTCGCATCTATGGCGAGCCTCTGCTCGAACTGCCCCAGGACCTGTATATCCCGCCTGAGGCCCTGGAGGTCTTCCTCGAGACCTTCGAGGGCCCGCTCGATCTGCTCCTCTATCTCATCCGCAGGCAGAACATCAACGTGCTCGACATCCCGATGGCGGAGCTGACGCGCCAGTATCTCGGATACGTCGAGATGATGCGCCGCACCCAGCTCGAACTCGCCGCTGAATATCTCCTGATGGCCGCGGTGCTGATCGAGATCAAGTCGAGATTGCTGCTGCCGCGGCCGCCGGCGGCGGAAGGCGAGGAAGCCGAGGATCCGCGCGCCGAGCTCGTGCGGCGCCTGCTCGAGTACGAACGCATGAAAGCGGCGGCGAGGGCGCTCGACGACCTGCCTCTCGCAGAGAGGGATTTCGCGCTGGTGCGGGTCTGGTTCGACCGCGTTGCGACCGCACGCCTGCCGGACGTGGGCCCGCTCGACCTGCAGGCCGCGTGGGCGGTATTGCTGGCGCGCGCTCGGGCAAACCGTCATCATCTCGTGACGCGGGAGCAATTGTCAGTGCGCAGCCAGATGAGCCGCCTGCTCAAGCTCCTGCAGCCGGGTCGGTTCTTCGAGTTCACGACCCTGTTCGAGGAGCGCGTTGACCTGCCGCATCTGGTGGTCACTTTTCTCGCCATCCTCGAGCTCGCTCGCGAGCGATTGCTCGATGTGACGCAAGCCGAGCCGTACGCGCCGATCTACGTCCAGCGCAAGGGCGATCCGGCGTTCGTGCTCGAAGCAGAAGCACAGAGCTGACATGGGCGAGCTCGACGAGATCAGGAACGTGCTCGAAGCCACCCTGCTCGTCGCCGGCGAACCCCTCGCGGCGGCGCAGCTTGCGAAACTCTTCGACCCGCCGCTCGAGCAGAACCTGGTGCGCAGCTTGCTCGAGGAGATTCGCAGCGCCTGGGCCGGGCGCAAAGTCGAGCTCACGCAAGTTGCCAGCGGCTGGCGGTTTCGTGCCAAGCCCGAGCTGCAGCCGTTTCTCGAGCGACTGTCGCCTGAGAAGCCGCCACGCTACTCGCGCGCCGTGATGGAGACGTTGGCCATCATCGCCTATCAGCAACCCGTCACGCGAGGCGATATCGAATCGATCCGCGGCGTGTCCGTCTCGACCTACGTCATCAAGGCGCTGGAGGATCGACAGTGGATCGAAATCGTCGGCCATCGCGAGACACCCGGCCGGCCCGCGCTCTACGCGACCACCAAGCAGTTCCTCGATGACTTGAACCTGTTGTCCGTCTCCGAGCTGCCGCCGCTGGCGCAGCTCGACACTTCCCACCTCCTGGAGTCACCCGATGCCCCAGCAAAGGCCGCCGAGGCACAACTCTCGCTCGCGAGCCCGATTCTCGGCACACCGGCATCCTGACGCCCCGTTCTCGCAGCATCCGCTGCGAGGGACCGAGGGCTCGATGCAGCGCAAGCCGACGCGACGTTCCGCTGAACCGGTTTTCACCGAACCGCAGCGCTTGCACAAAGTGCTCGCGCAGTGCGGCTACGGCTCGCTGCGCGGGCTGGAAGAGCTGATCATCGCCGGACGGATCACCGTCAACCGCCAGCCTGCGGAGGTCGGCCAGAAAGTCGGTCCCAACGATCAAATCCGCATCAACGGCGAGCTGGTACGGCTACGCTTCGCTCCGCCCCGCGCGCGGGTGCTGCTCTATCACAAGCCCGCCGGCGAAATCGTGAGCCGCTCGGACCCCGAGGCCAGGCCCACGGTATTCGACAAGCTGCCGCGAGTAGGCAGCGGGCGCTGGATCGCAGTGGGGCGGCTCGACTTCAATAGCGAGGGGCTGCTCCTATTCACGACCTCCGGCGATCTCGCCAATCGTCTCATGCATCCGCGGAACCAGGTCGAGCGCGAATATTCGGTGCGCATACTTGGACGGCTGACGCCCGAGCAGGAGCGCTCGCTCCTCGAGGGGGTGCAGCTCGAGGACGGCCCCGCGCGCGTCGGCTCGATCGCCGACGGTGGCGGGGAGGAGGAGGGAGCGAACCACTGGTACAAGGTCGTGCTCTCGGAGGGGCGCAACCGCGAGGTACGGCGGCTGTTCGAGGCGCTCGGCCTGACGGTGAGCCGGCTGATCCGAACGCGCTACGGCGTCATCGCAATGCCGCCGCAGCTCAAGCGAGGCCAGGTTCAGGAGCTCGAGCGCGGCGACCTCGATCGTCTGCTCAGAGCCGCCGGAATGAATGCGGGTCCCGGCGGGCAGGGCGAGTCGAGGACCGATACGCGCGAGCCGCAGGACGGCCAGGCTTCATTCGACTCGCAGCGGGCCGACACGCAAGCCGGTGACGCGCGCCCGCCGGAAGCGAGCGGCGACGAGGCGAGTGACGAAGCGCTCGACGATGTCGACGGCAATCGCTTGCCGTCGACACCTGCGCCGAGCGCAAACCAGGGACGGAAGCGCGGTCGGTCGGGGCGGCGAGGAGGGCGCGGAAACCGCGGTCATCGCGGCGGTCCCCACGGGAACTGGCAGCCCTAGCAAAGTCGCCGCCCCTGCTTCGGGCGGCTAATCGAGGAAGATGTCGGGCAGCAGCGCCGCACCCGCCTTGACGGCGTACGGTGCGAAGTCGGTGATGCCTTCACGCGCCAGCACGTCCTCGTCGATGTAGAAATTTCCCGTCGCTTCGCGTGAGGGCTTGCTGAGAATGGCGTGAGCAGCGTCGGCAAGGATCTCCGGCTTGCGGCAGTTCTCCAGGCGTCCCTGCATGCCGGGGATCATCGCGAGCGCTGCCGTCGCGATCACCGTGCGCGGCCAGAGCGCATTCACCGCGATCCCAGCGGTGCGGAATTCTTCCGCCATGCCGAGCACGCACATGCTCATGCCGTACTTGGCAATCGTGTACGCAACGTGATCCTTGAACCATTGCGGGCGCAGATTGAGCGGCGGCGAGAGCGTGAGGATGTGCGGGTTGCGCCCGGCGGCAGCGGCCTCCAGCAGATGCGGAAGACACGCCTGCGAGCAAAGGAAGGTGCCGCGGACGTTGACGCCGAACATGAGGTCGAAGCGCTTCATCGGCGTGGCCAGGGTCCCGGTGAGGCCGATGGCGCTCGCGTTGTTGACGAGGATGTCGATCCCTCCGAAGCGCGAAACGGCTTCGGCAACGGCATCCCGCACGGCCGCCTCGTCGCGGATGTCGACGGCGACTGCCAATGCCTTGCCGCCGGCTCGCTCGATCTCGGCTGCGGCGGTGTGAATCGTCCCGCTGAGCTTGGGGTGCGGCTCGACGGTCTTGCCGGCGATCACGACGTTCGCGCCGTCACGGGCGGCTCGCAGCGCGATGGCCAGCCCGATGCCGCGAGAAGCTCCGCTGACGAACATGGTCTTGCCGGCGAGGGTGCTCATTTCATTCCTCCTCCAAAGGGTCCGGCCGAGCCGCCCTGCGGCGGGTGCTCAGGTGAGAGGGAGCTCTTGAATGGGCTCGCATCCTCGAGCTCCTCGACCGCTTGCGCGACCTCGGCACCTTCCTCGCGGGCGAAGCGGGCGATCGCCTCCGCGAAATCGGCATCGGCCACGGCGTGCGCCGACCGGGTCGTCACCGGCAGCAGCCCGCGGGCGAGTTTGTGCACGCCTTGCGCGCCTCCCTCGAACTGCGCAATGTGCCGCTCGATGCAGAACTCGATTGCCTGGTAGTAGCACGCCTCGAAGTGCAGGCCCGGGATGTACTCCGTAGTTCCCCAGTAACGCCCCCACAGCGTATGCGGCGCGTAGATGTCAAGCGCGGCGCACACGGGCGTGCCGCTCCGTTCACCGAGCACGAGCATGACGTTTGCAGGCAGCGCCGCGCCGATGCGCTCGAAGAACTCCTGCGACAGATACGGTGTCGAATGATGGAGGCGATAAGTCCGCGTGTAGCAGCGGTAGAAAAACGCCCAATGGCTGGACAGAATCTCCGCTCCGCACAGGCGCCGAAAAGAAATGCCGGCGGTCGCGAGCTTGCGCCGCTCCTGCATGATCTTCTTGCGCTTCGAGTGGTTCATTGCCGACAGGAAATCTCGGAAGTCGCGGTAGCCTGGATTGCTCCAGTGAAATTGCAGGCTGGAGCGCAGGAGCATCCCGAGGCGTTCGCACACTGCCGCCTCTTCGTCCTCGGGAAACAGGACGTGCAGGGACGAAGCGCGCGTCTGGCGCATGCGCCCGAGCGCCGTCTCGGCGAGCAGTCGGCGCGTGCTCGCATCGGCAGCCATGAGGCGGGGTCCGGTGGCCGGCGTGAAAGGCACCGCGGAGACGAGCTTCGGGTAGTACCGACGGCCGTGCCGCCGATAAGCGTCGGCCCACGACCAGTCGAAGACGTACTCGCCGTAGGAATGGGACTTGAGATATAGCGGCATCGCTCCGCAGAGCTCAGCATCACGCCATGCCGTCAGATATTGCGGCAACCAACCCGTTTCCGGCGCAGCGCAGCCGGTTTCGTGCAAGGCGTGCAGAAACGCATGCGAGAGCAGGGGCCGGTCACCGGCCAGGCGATCCCAGGCGGACGGCTCGATCGCTGAGAGCGATTCGATAATGCGGACGGACGGGGGAGGCATGCGCAGTGCGTTGACGCCCCGATTGTCTCGTCTCCGCCTGCCACCTGCAAGGCATGCACCGCGCGCGTGCTAAGATGCAACGATGCGTGTTGCGATCGCCCAGCTGAATCAGGTGGTCGGCGATTTGTCTGGCAACGCGGCCCGCATACTGGACGCGGCAGCCGGCGGCGTGCGTGGCGGAGCGGATCTCGTGATCACGCCCGAGCTTTCGCTCTGCGGCTATCCGCCCGAAGATCTGCTGTTGCGACCCGCCTTTCTCGCCGCCTGCGCCGAGGAACTGCAGCGGCTTGCCCGCGCGGTGACGCGCACGACGATCCTCGTCGGCTTCCCGGAGAAAGCTGGGAGTGCCTGCTACAACGCGACCGCGGTTGTGCGCGGCGGCCGCATTGAAGCGGTCTATCGCAAGCGCGAGCTGCCGAACTACACGGTTTTCGACGAGGAGCGCTACTTCCAGCCCGGTGAGGACCCTTGCGTGTTCGACGTCGCCGGCGTGCGTGTCGCAGTGGTGATCTGCGAGGACGTCTGGTTTCCCGGTCCGGCGCGCGCTGCGCGCGACGCTGGCGCGCAGCTGATCGTCGTGCCCAATGGCTCGCCTTATCATACGCGGCAGCAGGCGCTCCGCCGCGAAGTCGTCGGTGCGCGGGTGCGCGAGAGCGGCCTGCCGGTCGTCTACGTGAATCGCGTAGGAGGACAGGACGAGCTCGTGTTCGATGGCGCCTCCTTTGTCATCGCTGCCGATGGCGCCCTCGCCCAACAGCTCCCCGCCTGGCAGGAAACGCTCGCGCTGGTCGAATTCGACGGGGCGCGGCCGAAGAGCGTTCGTGGCGAGCTCGATCCACGGCTCGAGCCGCAAGTCTACGCTGCGCTGACGATGGGCGTGCGCGACTATGTGGACAAGAATCACTTCCCCGGCGTTCTGCTCGGGCTGTCGGGGGGCATCGACTCGGCGCTGACTCTCGCGATCGCCGTCGACGCATTGGGGGCCGATCGCGTGCGCGCCTTGATGCTCCCGTCGCGTTTCAACGCAGCGATCAGTCTCGAAGATGCCCGAACGATGGCCGCGACGCTGGGCGTGCGTTACGACGAGATACCGATCGACGCGATCGCCGCCGCCTACGCAGATGCGCTGACGCAGGAGTTCAAGGATCTCGCCCCGGACGCGACCGAGGAGAACATCCAGGCGCGAATCCGCGGCACCCTGCTGATGGCGTTGTCCAACAAGCACGGCGCGATTGTGCTCACGACCGGCAACAAGTCGGAGATGGGAGTCGGCTATGCCACGCTCTACGGCGACATGGCCGGTGGGTTCGGCGTGCTCAAGGACATCAGCAAGACCCTCGTCTATCGCCTGGCGCATTACCGTAACAACCTGGGCCGGGTCATTCCCGAACGCGTGATCACGCGTGCACCGTCGGCCGAGCTTCGCCCCGATCAGACCGACCAGGACAGCCTGCCGCCCTATGAGGCGCTCGATCCGATCCTCGAAGCCTACGTGGAAGAGGGCTTGAGCCCGGCCGAGATCGTGGCTCGCGGCCACGCGCCGGACCACGTGGCGAAGGTAGTGCAGCTGATCCGGCGCAACGAGTACAAGCGCCGTCAGGCGGCAGTCGGAATTCGCATCACGCCGCGCGGCTTCGGCAAGGACTGGCGCTATCCGATCACTTCCGCCTGGAAGGATTGAGACCGCTTGCCGTGCAGGACGCTGGCCGCGGTCACACCGCTGGTGTAACCTTCGCTAGCGCGCATGCGCGGCCACGGCTGGGGTAGTGCATGAAGAAAGTCGAAGCGATCATCAAGCCTTTCAAGCTGGACGAAGTACGGGAGGCGCTGTCGGAGATAGGCGTCAGCGGCCTCACGGTGACCGAGGTCAAAGGTTTCGGACGCCAGAAGGGACACACCGAGCTCTATCGCGGCGCGGAGTATGTGGTGGACTTCCTCCCCAAGGTCAAGGTGGAGGTCATCCTGGGCGACTCGCTGGTCGAGCGGGCGATCGAGGCCATCGTCAAAGCGGCGCGCACCGGCAAGATCGGCGATGGAAAGATCTTCGTAACCGCGGTGGAGCAGGTCGTGCGTATCCGGACCGGAGAGTCTGGGGAAGCTGCGGTCTAGGCGGTTTGGGGCGCCGCGCCCAAGAACAGGAGAGCGCACGATGTCGATGCTGAAGGACTTTCGAGACTTCGCGGTTCGGGGAAATGTGATCGATCTCGCCGTCGCAGTCATCATCGGGGCTGCATTCGGTAAGATCGTCGATTCGCTGGTCAAGGACATCATCATGCCGATCATCGGCCGCCTGTTCGGCGGCCTGGATTTCTCGAATTACTTCATCCTCCTCGCGAGCCCGCCTGCCGGGTACAGCGGACCCATGACCTACGAGGCGCTTACCAAGGCCGGGGTGCCGCTCCTGGCTTACGGCAATTTCATCACCGTGGCGATCAACTTCGTCATCCTGGCCTTCGTGATCTTCTGGCTCGTGCGCCAGCTCGCCGCGGCGAAGCACCGGCTCGACCCCGCAGCTGCTGCTCCGGCACCGCCGCCCGAGGACGTTCTGCTGCTGCGAGAGATTCGCGACGCACTCAAGAAGAAGTAGCCATTTGTCGTAGAACGAAGAGCCATCGCCGTTACGCGCTGGGAGGATACATGCGTCATGACAAGCTCGTCCTGCTCGCCGTTGCGCTGGGGATTTTCATGCCGCGTGTCGCCGGCGCCGATATCAACGTCGGGGTGACATTATCGGCAACCGGCCCGGCCGCATCGCTCGGAATCCCGGAGAAGAACACCTTCGAGATGCTGGGCAGCCCGACCATCGCCGGTCAGAAAGTGAACTTCATCATTCTCGACGACAAGTCCGACACGACCGAGGCGGTGAAGAACATCCGCAAGCTCATCTCCGAGGATAAGGTCGACGTGGTCGTCGGATCCACGATCACGCCCAACTCGCTCGCGATGCGTGACGTAGCGGGAGAGAACGAAACGCCGATGATCTCCATGGCAGCCTCGGCGCAGATCGTCAATCCCGTGTACACATGGACCAAATGGATCTTCAAGACGCCGCAGAGCGACTCGCTGATGGCCGATGCGATCGCGGTGCACATGCGAGCGAACGGTGTCACCACGCTGGGCTTCATCGGTTTCGCGGACGCTTACGGCGACAGCTGGCTCGCCGAGATGAAGCGCTCAGCACAGACCGCCGGGATCAAGATCGCCGCAGAGGAGAAGTACAACCGCAACGATCCGAGCGTCACCGGGCAGGTGCTCAAGCTGATCGCGGCGAAACCCGATGCGATCCTGATCGCGGGCGCGGGCACACCCGCGGCGACGCCGCAGAAGGAGCTCATCGCGCGCGGCTACAAGGGCAAGATCTACCAGACCCATGGGGTGGCCAATCCTGATTTCATGCGCGTGGTCGGCGCGGACGGCAATGGCTCGTTCTTTCCTGTGGGGCCGATGGCGATCTACGAGCAGCTACCCGACAGCAACCCGCTTAAGAAGTCCGGCGCCGACTATGTCGTGAAGTACGAGGCGAAGTACGGCCCCGGCAGCCGCACGACCTTCGGTGGCCACGCCTGGGACGCTTGGCTTCTGCTGCAGCGTGCGATTCCCGAGGCGCTCAAGAAGGCGCAACCCGGTACGAAAGCATTCCGGGCGGCTCTGCGCGACGCCTTGGAGAACGTCAAGGAGCTTCCCGGAGCCCACGGCATGTTCAACATGAGTACGAGTGATCACAACGGCCTCGACAACCGGGCCCGGGTGATGGTGAGGATCGAGAACGGCAAGTGGGTTTTGGTCAAGTAACAAGCATGAACACAGGCCGGCTGCAGGATCTGCGCCGCCGGCTCTCTCTCTGCTTGCGCCGACTGCTCGTCCCGGTGCTTCGCTCATGGACTTCTCAATCGCGACGCTGCTCGCGCAGGATGGCATAACCAACGGCGCGATCTACGCGCTCCTCGCGCTGGCGCTCGTACTGGTGTTCGCGGTCACGCGGGTTATCTTCGTGCCGGCCGGGGAGTTCGTCGCCTATGGCACGCTGACGCTCGCCGCGCTCCAGCTCGGCAAGCCGCCGGGAACGATAGGCCTTCTCATCGGTGCTGCAGTGCTCGCCAGCGCGATGGAGCTCCTCGCCGCCGCGCGGAAAGGGGAATGGCGGCAGCTCGCCCCGGCACTGCTCGCCTATCTCGTGCTGCCGCTGGTAGTGGCGGGAATCGTCTATGCGGCATCGCCGCTCAAGCTCGAGCTGTGGCTGCAGATCTCCCTCACCGTCGCGATCGTGACCGCGCTCGGCCCGCTGCTCTATCGGGTGGCCTACCAGCCATTGGCCGAAGCGTCCGTGCTGGTCCTGCTGATCGTTTCGGTCGCGGTCCACTTCGTGATGCTGGGTCTTGGGCTGTGGTTCTTCGGTGCGGAGGGCTCGCGCACACCGCCGTTCACGAGCGCATCCTGGCAGATCGGCGAAGTGACCGTCAGCGCGCAGAGTCTGCTGGTCCTGATCTTCGCCCTGCTGCTGATCGGCAGCCTGTACCTGTTCTTCGGCAAGACGCTCTACGGCAAGGCGCTGCGCGCGACGGCGCTCAACCGCGTCGGCGCCCGGCTCGTGGGCATCAGCCCGAGCTTCGCCGGAAGCGTGACGTTCACGCTTGCCGCCCTGCTGGGAGCCGTCTCCGGCGTGCTGATCGGGCCGATCACGACGGTCTACTATGATTCGGGATTTCTCATCAGCCTCAAGGGCTTCGTCGGTGCGATCATCGGCGGCCTGTCAAGCTATCCGCTCGCAGCGGCAGGCTCGGTGCTGGTCGGGATGCTCGAGTCCTTCTCGTCCTTCTGGGCCAGTGCATTCAAGGAAGTCATCGTCTTTACGCTGATCATCCCGGTGCTGCTGTGGCGTTCGCTGACCACGCATCACCAGGAAGATGAGCATGAGTGACGACGCACGATCCGCCCGGGTCGCAATCGCCATGCGCTGGACGGTGGCCGCGGCGGGAGCCGCCTTCCTTTTGGCCGTTCCGTTACTCGTGCCGCAGTTCTGGGTGACGCTACTCAATTACATCGGGCTCTACAGCATCGTGGCGCTGGGGCTCGTGCTGCTGACGGGGGTCGCCGGGCAGACATCCTTCGGCCAGGCAGCGTTTGTTGGCATTGGCGCGTACGTCACGGCTTATCTTTCGACGCGCTACGAGAGCGTTGCTTGGATGCCATGGCTGAACCTGGTTCTGGGACTCGTCTTGACGGCGCTCGTATCGCTCTTCCTCGGCTTCATCACGCTGCGCATGCGCGGACACTATCTTCCCCTGGCCACGATCGCGTGGGGCATCAGTCTGTACTTCACCTTCGGCAACCTGGAAATCCTCGGGGGACACACCGGCTTGGGTGGCATTCCGCCGTTGTCCGTAGCCGGCGCAGAGCTGCGCGACGAGCGCTACTTCTGCTATCTCATCTGGGCGATCGCGCTGGCGAGCCTGTGGACCACGCGCAATCTGCTCGACTCCCGCCCCGGTCGAGCGATACGCGCACTGAAAAGCCGGCTGGAGATGTCAGAGGCCTTCGGCGTCAATGCGGCTCGGCTCAAGATGGTCGTCTTTGTCTATGCGGCGCTGCTCGCCTGCGTGTCGGGCTGGCTCTACGCGCATCTGCAGCGTTTCGTGAACCCGACGCCCTTCGGGTTGCAGCAGGGCATCGAGTACCTGTTCATGGCGGTCGTTGGCGGCGCGGGCAGCGTCTGGGGGGCGGTGCTCGGGGCCGCGCTGGTGACGCTGCTCAAGACGCAATTGCAGGACTGGCTGCCTCACCTGCTCGGTCGCAGCGGCAACTTCGAGATAGTGGTCTTCGGGGTGCTGATCGTGCTGCTGCTGCAGCGCACGCGCGAAGGAGTTTGGCCGTGGATCGCGCAGATCTTGCCGCAGCGCTCCCCCGCGCACGTCTCGCCTGGAGCTTCAGCGAGTCTGCCGTCGCCGGCGCAGGGCACGGTCGCCGGGCCGCTGCTGCTGGTCGATCATGCTCGCAAGGAGTTCGGGGGACTCGTGGCCGTAAGCGATCTTTCATTCGCGATTCGCCGCGGGGAGATCCTCGGCCTGATCGGGCCCAATGGCGCGGGCAAGAGCACGATGTTCAACATGATCAGCGGCGCGCTGCCAGCAACGCGCGGAGCGATCTCCTTTCGCGGCGAATCGCTGACCGGCCGCGAAGCCTTCGAGATCGCGCGGCTCGGAATCGCACGCACGTTCCAGCACGTGCGCCTGATCCCCGGGATGTCGGTGCTCGACAACGCGGCGCTAGGTGCATACCGACGCGGTCGCAGCGGCGTGCTGCGCGCCGCTCTCCGGCTAGATCGTCAGGAGGAGGCGTGCATCCTCGGCGAGGCCGCGCGGCAGATCGAACTGGTCGGACTGAGCAGCAAGCAGCAGGCGCCGGCAGCCTCTCTTCCGCTAGGCCAGCAGCGGCTGCTCGAGATCGCCCGCGCCCTGGCCGCGCAGCCGCAGCTGCTGCTGCTGGACGAACCCGCCGCGGGGCTGCGCTACCGCGAGAAGCAGGAACTGGCCACGCTCTTGCGTGCGCTGCGTGACCAGGGGATGACGATCCTACTCGTCGAGCACGACATGGATTTCGTCATGGGGCTCACCGATCGGCTGGTGGTGATGGATTTTGGCGAGAAGCTCGCGGAGGGACTGCCCGCGGAGATACAAGCCAATCCGCTGGTCGTCGAGGCTTATCTCGGCAGCATCGCATGAGCGACACGAATCTGCTCGAGGTCCGCGATCTGCACGTCGCCTACGGGAAGGTCGAGGCGGTGCTGGGCGTGTCGCTCGCGGCCCCGCCAGGCCGCATCGTCACCGTGATCGGGCCTAACGGAGCGGGCAAGACGACGCTGCTCGCGGCGATCATGGGCTTGCTGCCGTCGCGCGGCGAGATTGCGTTCGCCGGCGCGCCGGTCGGCAGCCTGCCCGTCGAGCGGCGCGTGGCGCTGGGGCTGTGCCTCGTACCGGAGCAGCGCGAGCTGTTCGCCGCCATGTCAGTGGAGGACAACCTCGAGCTAGGCTCGTTCCAGCGGCGCCGTGATCGCGCCCTTGTGCGGACGCGGGACGAGGTCTACGGGCGATTTCCGCGGCTTGCCGAGCGGCGTAGTCAGCTCGCGGGAACGCTCTCGGGCGGGGAGCGCCAAATGCTGGCGCTGGGCCGGGCTCTGATGTCTCAACCACGCCTGCTTCTGCTGGACGAGCCGAGCCTGGGCCTCGCGCCGCTGATCGTGCGCGAGATCTTCAGCATCATTGCCTCGTTGCGCGCGAGCGGCGTGGCCATTCTGCTGATCGAGCAAAACGCGCGCGCGGCGCTGCAGGTGGCCGACTACGGCTACGTGCTCGAGATGGGCGAGGTCGCGATCGAGGGTGCGAGCGCGATGCTGGCGCAGGATGCGCGCGTCGCGGCAAGCTATCTGGGACGCGTCGCGCCGGCGCCCAAACGGCCCTAGCGGCAACGCGGGCTCGTGCGCGGGGGTTGTGCAACGCGCGCCGTGCCGCGACAATAAGCTTAGGAAAGACTACGTGACCGATCTCGCCGTTCCTACTGTCAAGCCTGCACCGCTGGAGCAGGCGACCCGTCTTCTGCTCGAGCCCGCAGCCCTGGAGCTCCGCCAGCTGGCGCAGGTGCTCGCGGACATCCACGTGCACAACGTCGATTACGCTGACCTGTACTTTCAATATTCGCGCCTCGAGAGCTGGAGTCTCGAAGAAGGCATCGTGAAGTCGGGCTCGTTCTCGATCGACCGTGGCGTCGGCGTGCGGGCAGTGGCAGGCGAAAAGACCGCTTTCGCCTATTCCGACGACATCAGCCTGGACGCGCTCGCGCAAGCCGCGGCGGCCACCCGCGCGATTGGGCGACAGGGCGGCACGCAGGTGGCCGCACTCGAACGCCTCGGCGGCAGCCGCGCTCTTTACGCTGCGCAGGACCCGGTTGCAGTTCTCGCGGACGCCGACAAGGTGGCGCTCCTCGAGCGGCTCGAGCGCATCGCGCGACAGCGCGACCCACGCGTCACGCAGGTCATTGCATCGCTCGCCGGCGAGTACGAGGCAATCCTGATCGCTCGCAGCGACGGGCTGATCGCCGCGGACGTGCGCCCGCTGGTTCGTCTCTCGCTCAACGTCATCGTCGAGGAAAACGGCCGGCGCGAGCAGGGGACCGCAGGCGGCGGCGGCCGCATAGACTATCGGAGCTTCGACGAGGAGCGGCTGCAGGAATACGCGGCGAGGGCAGTCGATCAAGCCCTGCTCAACCTACGCGCGCGTGAAGCCCCCGCCGGATCGATGATCGTCGTGCTTGGCCCCGGATGGCCGGGTATCCTTCTGCACGAGGCGATCGGCCACGGGCTGGAAGGCGACTTCAATCGCAAAGGCACGTCGGCATTCTCGGGGCGCATTGGCGAGCGCGTCGCCGCTGCAGGCGTCTCCGTCGTCGACGACGGGACGTTACCCGACCGGCGCGGCTCACTTAACGTCGATGACGAGGGCAACCCGACGCAGCGCACGGTGCTTATCGAGAACGGTATCCTGCGCGGCTACATGCAAGACAGCTTGAATGCGCGGCTCATGGGCGTTGCACCCACCGGGAACGGCCGGCGCGAGTCCTTTGCCCACGTGCCGATGCCGCGGATGACCAACACGGTGATGCTCAACGGCGACCGCGACCCGGCGGAGATCATCGCCTCGGTCGACGATGGTCTGTACGCGGTGAATTTTGGCGGCGGGCAGGTCGACATCACGAACGGAAAATTCGTCTTCTCCGCCGCGGAAGCGTGGAAGATCGAAGGCGGCAAGCTCGCCTACCCGGTCAAGGGAGCGACGCTCATCGGCAACGGGCCGGACGTGCTGACGCGCGTGTCGATGATCGGCAACGACCTCGCGCTCGACCCGGGTGTCGGTACCTGCGGCAAAGAGGGACAAAGCGTACCGGTCGGAGTCGGGCAGCCGACGCTGCGCATCGATGGCCTGACGGTAGGTGGAACAGCGTAGCTGCAGGTCGCGGTTCTCAGTAACGCTTCGGTATCGCGGGTGCTTGCGGCCGCACCCCCGGCAAGGCGAACGAAGCGTAACCGTCGGGTGCCACATAGCGAATGGCGAGCTGCCACTCGTCGCCGGCCCGGCGCCACACATCGACTACGAACACCTCGGTCTTCGTGCCCTTGAAGCGCTGCAGGAAGCTCACCACGGCCGCATTGGCTCGAGCCCCGCCGCACGGGGCTCCGAATGGCCGCCGGTATGATGAAGGCAATCGCCGCGCTATGCAAATGTCATTACTGGGCGGCGGTGGAGTCCGCCGGCAAGCGTCAGTGCAAGGGCCCGGTCGTTGCGCCAACGGTGAGCACAGGCGCCGGAGAGGCGTGATGCACGACCAGCCGCCAACCCGAGGGCGTGCGCAGGAAGACGTTGGTCGCGATGGCCGTCCCGCGCGGCTTCGGATCGTCACCCACGGTCACATGCTCGATCGCGCTCTGCAGCGCCAGGCCGACGGTGTCGATGACCACGATGTCGGCGAGTTTGAACGATAGCTTCGTATCAGCGGCAAAGAGCTGCTCCCAACCTGCCCGGACGGCCTCGTACCCAACGAGCCGCGACCCCCCCGGATGGATGCACACGATGTCTTCGTCCTCGGCCCAGGCGGCCATCATCGCGTCGATGTCGCGCGACTCGAAGGCCTGATAGAAGGCGAGCGCCGCGTCCTGCGGGGAGGTCAGGATCGTTGGTGTGCGGGCTCGGGGCATTCTCTGGGGCGCCTCATGCCGAGGCGTCGCGCGCCAGATCATACACAACGTCGGGCGTGAGTTCGCGCATGCACTTGAAATGACCGAGTGGGCACTCGCGCTTGAAGCAGGGGCTGCACGCAATGTCGATCTTGGCCACTTGCGCCAGCGGTGACAGAGGCGGGGTGATTACGCTCGACGACGAGCCGAACAGCGCGATCAGCGGTCGGCCCACGGCCGCGCCGGCGTGCATGAGGCCGGAGTCGTTGCTGACGATGACGCTCGCGAGCGAGAGCAGATCGATCGCGGTTCCGAGGTCGGTTCGCCCCGAGAGGTCGCGAACGCCAGCGACGGCGGCGGCGATCGGGACCGCCGCGGGCTGATCGTTGACGGACCCCAGCAGCCACACGGCGTATCCCGCATCGAGCAGGCGGCGGGCGAGGGCGATGAAATGCTCGGTCGGCCAGCGTTTCGCCGGCCCGAACTCGGCACCCGGGCACAGGATGGCGATCGGTCTGCGAGTGGCCAGCCCGAGCTCGCGCATAACCGCATTCGCATTGGCCGAGTCAGGCACCAGCACAGGCGCGGGAGGTGTCGGGACAAGTCGCCCACGGGCCACCGCGAGCGACACGAAACGATCGACCAGCCGGGGCAGCGCCGCTCGATCCAGGCGACGAGCATCGGTCAGGAGCGGCCTGCGCGCCTCGCCTGCGAAACCGACGCGCTTGGGAATGCGCGCAAGCCACGGCACGATCGCCGACTTGAACGAGTTCGGAAGGATGAAGGCGCAGGTGTAGCCGACCGCCTTCAGCTCGCGCGCAAGCGTGCGTCGGCGCGTCAGGCCCAGCTCCCCGTGATCGAACGGACTCTCGATCATCCGCGCGATACCGCGCATCCGCGCATAAACCGGAGCGCACCAGGGCGGGGCCAGCACGTCGACGATCGGTTCCTCGAGCGGCTCGCGCAGCACGGCGACCAGCGGCTCGGAGAGGATCGCGTCTCCCACCCAGGAGGGGGCGACGATCAGTATGCGCTCGGCCATCGCAGCGAGAGGCTGGATCCGCCGCGAGCGATCCGCCCGCAGGCGCAGCTAGGCAGGTCTCTTGGGTACGCCGCCGCTCAGGCGATAGCGGGTTCCGCAATACGGGCACATGGCCTCGCCCTCAGCCTCGACGTCCAGGAAGACGCGCGGATGGCTCGACCATAGCGGCATGGCGGGATTCGGGCAGTGCAGCGGCAGATCCTTCGCGTTAACCTCAACAACTGACGGAGCGCGTCCCGCCTCCGCTGGCGCGCCGGCTTCATGCATCGTGCACGCGCTCCTGCGCAGCGACTCGCGACGCGCTGCGTGCCGTATCGCCGCCGGCAGGCGCGGTCACGGGGCTGAGCCACGATCGGTATTTTGCGTTGCGTCCGTTGACCGCGTCGAAGAACATGGCCTGCAGCTTCTGCGTGACGGGGCCGCGGCGCCCCGGGCCGATCGGGCGGTTGTCGAGCTCGCGGATCGGTGTGACTTCTGCCGCCGTGCCGGTGAAGAACGCCTCATCCGCAATGTAGAACTCGTCGCGCGTGATCCGTCTTTCGAGCACAGGGATGCCAAGCTCCGCCGCGAAGGTCATGATGGTGGCGCGGGTGATACCGTTAAGCGCCCCACCCGACAGATCCGGCGTGTGCAGCTTGCCGTCGCGAACGAGAAATACGTTCTCGCCCGATCCCTGGCAGACGAAGCCTTGCGGATCGAGGAGCATCGCCTCCTCGTAGCCGTCGTGGGTGGCTTCCTGGTTAGCCAGGATCGACACCGCGTAGTTGCACACGGCCTTGGCGTTGCACATCGTGATGTTCGGATGATGATGCGTGAACGATGATGTCTTCACGCGGATACCCTTCTCGAGGCCCTCCGCGCCGAGGTACGCACCCCAGGGCCAGGCGGCGATGGCCACGCGAACCGGGTTGGACTTGGCCGCTACCCCCATCGCTTCGGAGCCGTAGAAGACGAGCGGCCGCAGGTAGCACGAGCCAAGCCCGTTCTTCTGCACGCACTCCTTCTGCGCGCTGTCCAGCTCGTCTTTGCCGTATGGAATCTTCATGGCGAAGATCTGTGCCGAGCGAAACAGCCGGTCCGTGTGGTCGCGCAGGCGGAAGATCGCCGGCCCCGCATCCGTCTGATAGCAGCGAACCCCCTCGAACACGCCGAGACCGTAGTGCAGCGTGTGGGTCAGCACGTGCGTGCTCGCGTCGCGCCAGGGAACGAACTTGCCGTCGTACCAGATGAAGCCGTCGCGGTCTGCCATCGACATGATGCCGCCCCTGCGGTGGAAAACTGGAATTTTAACCGAAATCCGAGACTCGGCCGGGGACCGGCACGCCACGCCATGCGCTGCCGAACACGTCCGTCCATAGGTGCTCCACGGCCGTGCGGCGCGGTGTTTGCGGTCGCGGGTCGACGCGCGCCATCGGGGCACCCTGCAGCCGCAGCTGATGCTGCAGCCTGCGGAAATCCCGGTAGGCGTCGGCTGCCGCAGTCGCCGCTTCCGCCGGCACCAATCCCAATTCCGCCGCCATCGCGAGCAGCGCGATGTTCCCTGCGTTGCGCACCAGCTGCGGATGAGTGTGGCTGTGAGCCAGCACCAGATATTGCACAGCGAACTCGACGTCGACCATGCCGCCGGGATCGTGCTTGAGATCGAAGTCCGCACCTGGATTCGGATGCCCTGCGTACATCCGCCGGCGCATCTCGACGATATCCTCACGCAGGCGAGCCGCGTCGCGGCGAAGGCGCAGTATCGATTCGCGCTCGGCCTCAAAGGCCGCCCCGAGCACCGCATCGCCGGCGACGAAGCGGGCTCGAGTCAGCGCCTGATGCTCCCATGTCCATGCGCTCTCGCGCTCGTAACGGCGAAACGCTGCCAGGCCGGACACGAGCAGCCCGCTCGCTCCGTCGGGGCGCAGACGCAGGTCGGTGTCGTAGAGTCTCCCCGCACCCGTGAGGCTCGTGAGCCAGGTGTTAACCCGCTGCGCCAGGCGCGCGTAACGCTCGGGTGCCGCCGGATCGACGTCGTCATACAGGAACACCAGGTCGAGGTCCGAGGCGTAGCCGAGCTCCTTCCCCCCGAGCTTCCCGTAGCCGATGATCGCAAACTTCGGCGGCTCATCCCGCCTGCCCCCAATGTGGCTCCAGCATTGCGCAAGCGTCGCCGCGAGTACGATGTCGGCGAGAGCGGACAAGTGGTCCGCGAGCCGCTCGACGCTCAACAAGCCGCTCAAGTCCTGGGCGAGCAGCCGAAAGACTTGCGCGTGCTGGAAGTGACGCAACGCATCCATTTGCCGTTCCGCGTCCTCCGGATGGCCGGCGAGCTGCTCGTCAAGCTCGCCGCGCCATGCGTTCCAGTCAGGCTCCTCCAGCAGAACGCGGCTGTCGAGCAATTCGTCGAGCAGAATGGGGTGCCGCAGCAAATAGTCGGCGGCCCACGCGCTTGCACCCATCAGCTGAGCGAGCCGCGGCAGCACGGGCGGGTGCTCGACGAGCAGGGCGAGATAGACGCTGCGACCGCTCACGGTCTCGAGCAGCGCGAAGAGACGCTCGAAAACCACCTGCGGGTCGCGATCCGCGCCGGACGCCTCCTTGCCTGCGGCAACGCGCAGAAGCTGGGGAACCAGGGCGTCGAAGCGACGCCGCGAGCGTGATGGCAGCTGCAAGTAGCGCTGGCTTTGTCGCGCCCGCTCCAGCGTGGCGAGAACGCTGCGCGGGTTCGCGTACCCTGCGGCGGTGAGCGCAGAACACTGCACATCCTCTGCTTCCGGGTCGATCCAGACAGCGGCCAGTGCATCGGTCTCGCGAGAGGGCTCTTCGCCGAGCACGGCGGAGAAGTGGCGTTCGACCGAACCACGGTAGCGATCCAGCGCCGCGACAAAGGATGCAGCGTCGGCGAAGCCGCACGCGCGCGCAAGCGTGCTCGTCTCCGACCCTCGCGCTGGAAGATCGTGGGTCTGCGCGTCGTCGCGATACTGCAGGCGATGCTCCAGCCGGCGCAGGAAAACGTAAGCTTCGGTCAGCTCGATCGCGACCGTACGCGGGAGGAGTCCCCTCGCGCCAAGGGCGGCGCAGGCGGGCAGCGTGCCGCGCACGCGCAGGGCGGGCTCGTGGCCGCCGCGCACGAGCTGCAGCGCCTGCACGACGAACTCGATTTCACGGATGCCGCCGGGGCCGAGCTTGATGTTGCGCTGGTACCCCTTGCGCCGGCCTTGCTCGCGGATCTGCCCGTGCACGTCGCGCAGCCCGGCGTAGGCGTCGTAGTCGAGGTATTTCCTGAAGACGAAAGGAAGCACGAGCCGTTCGAGCTCCTCGTGGCAATCGCCGGTGAGCGCACGCGCCTTGAGCCAGGCATAGCGCTCCCAGGTCCGGCCTTGCGTCACGAGGTATTGCTCGAGAGCGGCGAGCGAGCAGCACAGCGGGCCGCTGTCCCCGTACGGCCGCAAGCGCATGTCGACGCGGAATACGAAACCCTGCTCGCTCACCGCGGCTAGCGCCGCGACCACGCGGCGGCCGAGCAGATCGAAAAATTCCTGGTTGGCGAGCTGCCTGGGCCCGGAAGTCGAGCCCTCCTCGGGATATACGAAGACGAGATCCACATCCGAGGAGACGTTGAGCTCGGCTCCGCCCAGCTTTCCCATGCCGATGACCATGAGCCGCTGGGGACGGCCGGTCTGTGCACCGATGGGCTCGCCGTGGGCTTCCGCGAGCCAACGATGATGTGCGCTCACCGCCGCGCCGATCGCAGCCTCGGCGAAGTGGGTCATCGCGCCGCAGACCTCGAGCAGATCCGCTCTGCCGGTGAGATCGCGCGCGAGCGTCTGCAGCAGGACTTCCTGGCGCCGGCGCCGCAGCTCGGCGCTCAGGACTTCGGGCGTCGGAGCCAGTTCGAGCACGGCGAGGTCCCGGCCGCGCCCATCGCAGGGGCGCTCGAGCAGTTTCGGCAGCTCGGCCGCCAGCGCTGGTTGTGCGGCGATGAGTCGCGTGGCGTAGCGGCTGAACTCGATCGCTCCGGAGAGGTCCATTGCCTCGTGCTGCGGGTCAGTGCTCATGGCACGCGCTAGAATAGCCCGAGCCTATCATGTCCTCGCTGCACGCTTCTTCGCTTCCGCCTTCTCCTGTTCGCGCACGTCTGCTCGGAATTCTTCTCCGAGGCGCGCTGCGCACGCTGCTCGCCCTGATCATCCTCTTCTGCGCCGCACTGCTGACGCTGCGCTATTTCGTGCTACCCGATATCGACCGCTATCGCGAGCGGATCGTCGGCATGCTGCAGGCACAGATCGGGCAGCCGGTCGAGATCGGGCGCCTGCGCGCCGACTGGGACGGATGGAACCCGCGGCTGGATATCGACGAGCTGCGCGTACTCGACGGTGCAACCCACACGGTCATTCTCGCGCTGCCGCGCTCCCACCTCACCGTGGCCTGGACGTCGCTGCTGTTCCTCGATCTGCGACTCAAGGAGCTGGACATCGATCGCCCGCGCCTGGCGCTCCGCCGCGACGCGCAGGGGATGCTGCATCTCGCCGGACTGACGTTCGATCCAGGTCAGGAAGACTACGAGATGGCGCCCGGGGGCTGGCTCCTCCGCCAGCGGCGAATCCGCGTTCATGACGCTACCGTCACCTGGCAGGACGAGCAGCGCGATGCGCCGGAGCTCACACTGGAGCACGTCGAGTTTCGCCTCGAGCACCGCTTTGGCCGTCATCGCTTCGGGCTGACCGGCGCTCCGCCCGCGCAGATATCGTCCCCCCTCGATGTGCGGGGCGAGCTCACCGGCGCTTCGCTCCCCGACTGGCATCACGCATCCGGGCGTTTGTACGCGCGACTCGACTACGCGGACGTTGCCACGTGGCGGCAGTGGGTCTCTCTGCCGATGCCGATCGCGAGCGGCAAAGGAGCGCTGCGTCTGTGGTTCGATTTTTCCGGAGGTGAGCCACGCGAGCTGGTTGCCGACGTCGTGCTCGCCGACGTCCGGGCCCGGCTCGCGCCCGATTTGCCCGACCTCGTGCTCACGCGCCTCGACGGTCGAGTGGGTTGGCGCGGCAGCGCCGCGCAGAGCGAGTACTTCACGCGGCAGCTTTCGTTTGCGGGACCGGGGCAGGTTCAACTGGAGCCGGCGGACTTCGACCTTACGCTGCGGCGTGGCGCGAACGGCGGGACGACCGGCGGCCGGGTCGAATTCGACACTCTGCAGTTGCAGCCACTGACTCAGCTCGCGGCACAGCTGCCGCTGCCGCAAGCGTGGCGCGACCAGCTCGCTGGCTACGCGCCCCGCGGCAAGCTCGAGCAGATGCTCGTCGACTGGAACGGCGATATCGCGGTGCTGGATAAGTTCACCGCCAAAGGCCGCTTCGTCGACGTCGGGCTTGCGGCGCGAGACACGCTGCCGGGGATCACCGGTCTGTCCGGCAGCTTCGAGGCGACGGAACGCGGCGGCTCATTGAGCCTGCAGAGCCGCGTCGTTGCGCTCGCCATGCCGCGGGTCTTCGAGGAGCCGCTGGGGCTGGACAGTTTGCAGGGCCGTATCTCGTGGGCGCGCGAAGGAGCTGGCTACGCCCTGAAGATCGAGCAGCTCGCGTTCGCGGGTCCCCATGCCGCGGGCAGCGCGAGTGGAACGTATCGCACGGCTGCAGAGGGCCAGGGCACGATCGATCTCAGCGCGCAGCTTTCCCGCGCCGACGTGGCACAGGTCTACCGCTACATGCCCATCGCGCTGCCCGTCGCCGTGCGCGAATGGGTGCGTCGCAGCCTGCTCAGCGGCACCGCGACCGAAACGCGGCTCCGCCTGTCGGGCAATCTCGCGGATTTCCCCTTCGCCAACGGGAAAGGTGGACAGTTCCTCGTCACGACCAAGGCGCGAGGCGTGACCTTCGACTACGCTGAGCACTGGCCGGCATTCTCGGACGTCGAAGGCGAGTTTCGGATCGACGGCGCGCGCATGAGCATCGACGCGACCGGGCGCTTTCTGGGCTTCGAACTGAAACAGGTGCGAGCGCGGATCGCGGACGTGCGCGTCGACGCGCCGCTGCTGCAGGTCGAGGCGGAGGGAGGAGGACCGACGACCGACGTTTTGCGCTATATCGAGGACAGCCCCATCCGCGGCTGGACTGGGAGTGTCACCACCGGGGCGCAGGCCACCGGCAATGGCTCGCTGACCTTCAAGCTCGAGCTGCCGCTTGGCAAGCCGCAAGCGACCAAGGCCGCGGGCGAATACACCTTCGCCGGCAACAGCGTCAGCCTTGGAGAAAGCTCGCTTACCCTGCACAAGCTTGGCGGGAAGCTGGCCTTCACGAACCATGACGTGCACGCAGAGCAGCTCATCGGTGAACTCGTGGGCGGGCCGGCACGCTTCAGCGTCGACACGAGGGGCGATCAGGTTCGCATCGCCGGGCAGGGCGAGGCGGATCTCGCGCAGCTCCGCGCCCAATTCCCTGAATACATCGTGATGAGGCGTCTTTCGGGAACCAGCCCGTGGCAGGGAGAGATCATCGTGCGGCCGGAGCTCTCCACCTGGGTGCTCGAGTCCAACCTCAAGGGCGCAGCGATCGACCTCCCGGCGCCGATGGGCAAGACGGCCGGGGAGATGGTGCCGTTGCAAGTCGAGCGGCGCGCGAACGAGAGCGGTCGAGACAGCCTCGAGATCCGCTACGGCAGCATCGCACGCCTCACATTGCTGCGACGCTGGGAGCGCGGCCAGCTCACGCTCGATCGCGGCCTGCTCGCCCTGGGCGGCGCGCAGGGCGAGCCCGATCGGCCCGGCCTGTGGGTCCGCGGCAACCTGGAGGCTCTGAACATCGACGGCTGGCTCGCCCTCAAGCAGGAGGCGGAAGCCGCTGCCATCAGCGAACCGCTTCAGGTCAACGGCATCGACCTCGGCGTTCACACGCTGGATGTGTTCGGCCGGCGCCTCAACGAGCTCCATGTCGCGGCCACTCGCTCACCCGCCGGCTGGCAGATGGACCTCCGCGGCCGCGAGCTCGCGGGCAGCGCACGCTGGCAATCCGCTGCTCCGTCGCGACCGAATGGGGAGATCAGCGCGCGGCTACAGAGGTTGACAGCGCCCTCGGCGACACCTTCCGGGGGCGGACAGGCGAGCGAGCTGCCGGCGAGCCACACTGAATCATCGTCGGACGCGCTCAATGCGTGGCCAAGGATCGACATCACCGCCGACAGCTTCCTGGCGAAGAATCGCGACCTCGGGAAGCTCGACTTGACTGCGCAGCCGCGAGGCAAGGACTGGCAGATCGAGCGCCTGCAGCTCGCCAACGACGACGGCAAGCTGACTGCCGAGGGCTGGTGGCGAGTGTCCGGCCCCAGGGAGCAGACCAAGCTCGACGCAACACTCGATATTGCCGACGCCGGAAAATATCTGGCCCGTTTCGGGCTGCCCGGAGCGATTCGGGGCGCGGCGACGAAGGTGCAGGGAAGCGTTGCCTGGGACGGACCGCCGCAGGCGTTCGACTATCCGACGCTGTCCGGAAGCTTCCGGGTCGAGGCGGGCCCAGGGCAGTTCCTCAAACTCGATCCCGGACCCGCGAAATTGCTCGGTGTACTCTCGTTGCAATCGTTGCGCCGGAGGCTGTCCTTCGATTATCAGGATCTTTTCGGGGAGGGTTTCGCCTTCGATGAGATTACGGGCGACGTGCGCATCCAGGAAGGGGTGATGAGCAGCGATAACGTCCGCATCGAAGGTCCCGCGGCAAGCGTGGAGATCCGCGGAGAAACCAATCTTGCGCGCGAGACGCAGACGCTCAGGGTGCGCGTCCAGCCGAAGCTGTCGAGCAGCGTCTCCGTCGGTGCGGCAGCACTGTGGTTCGCCAATCCAATCATTGGCGCTGCGGTTGGCGCCGGAACGCTCCTCGCCCAGAAGATCTTCTCCGATCCGGTCGAGAAGATGTTCTCCAGTGATTACGTGATCGCCGGCACCTGGGCGGACCCCACCGTTGAGCGCGCCGCCGGGTCGACGAAGAGCGGTGAGGCGGCCGACGCCGAGCGAGCCAAGGTCAGATGAGCGCGAATTCCTTTCGGGTCGCCGCGGTGCAGACGGTATCCGGCGGCGACGTCACGCAAAACTTGCGCGACATCGAGCCGCTCGTTCGCGAGGCGGTAGCGCAGGCCGCGCAGCTGGTCCTGCTGCCCGAGTATTTCGGCATCCTGGGAGCGCACGCGAGCGACAAGGTGGCCGCGCGCGAGGCTGAGGGCGACGGCCCACAGCAAGCATTCCTCGAGCGAATGGCGCGCGAGTACTCGGTATGGATGATCGGCGGTACCGTTCCGATTGCCACGGCAGACCCTTCGCGCGTGCGCAGCGCATCGCTCGTCTTTGCGCCTGGCGGTCACCGCGTGGCCCGCTACGACAAGATTCACCTGTTCGCCTTCAGCCAGGGCGAGGAGCGCTACGACGAGGGCAAGACCATCGAGGCGGGAGATGCTCCGCTCGCGTTCGAGGCGCCTTGCGGACGCGTCGCCCTGTCAGTTTGCTACGACCTGCGCTTTCCGGAGCTCTATCGCGGCCTTGGCGATCTCGCTTTGATCTTGGTGCCCTCGGCGTTCACGGCCGTCACCGGGGCCGCGCATTGGCACGTGCTGCTCAAGGCGCGGGCGATCGAGAACCAGTGCTACGTCCTCGCCGCCGCGCAGGGAGGCTTGCACCCCAATGGTCGCCGTACGTACGGGCACAGCGTTCTCATCGACCCGTGGGGCGTCGTCGTGAGCGAGAGGCCTGAAGGACCGGGGGTGGTCATCGGGGAGATCGACCCCGCCCGCATCGCCCAAGTGCGACGTGAGCTCCCGGCGCTCAAGCATCGTCGTCTCCAGCGAGCCTTCGGTGAAGGCGAGCGATGAGCGGCGCTGGCCCAGCGCCGGGAGCAAACGCCGGCTGGCGCGTTCAGCGAGGTGTAACGGCGGGCGACTTCAGCAGCACCAGCACGGCGCCACCGCCGCCCCCGTGGTGTGGCGGCTCGCAATAGGCCAGGACCTCGTCGCGCTGGGTGAGCCAGCGGCGAATCGTGTTCTTGAGGACCGGTTCGCGGTTGGGCGAACCCAGGCCCTTCCCATGGATCACGCGTACGCAGCGCCAGCCGTTCCCCCGCGCACCGACGAGAAAATCTGCCAACGCATCTCGCGCCTCGCTCCGGTTGAGCCGGTGCAGATCGATTTCACCTTGAATCGCCCAGTGACCGCGCCGAAGCCGATCGAGGACATCGGACCCCAGTCCCTTGCGCACGAAGGTCTGCTCGGCTTCCACCTCCTGTCCGACTGCCCACTGAGCCGGCGAGGGGTCCACTCCGTGCTTGCTTGCGGCAAGCGCCGCGGCTTCGTCGGCGAGCCGCTGCGCCGGCGTCGCGGGCGCCGCCGCGCGGGCGCGAGCAGCACGGTTGCGCGCGCCCAGCGGTTGCACGTCGGCGAACGTCTGGCGCAAGTCGATGTCCGTGCTCTCCCGCGGGGTTCGTGTCGCCGCGGATGTCACGCTTCGCGCGGGGGCGGGCCCGCTCGTCGGCCCCGGCCCCTTGCGCGCCTTCTCCAGCAGGGATTTGAGCTCGGAGAGCTTGGCCATCGGCGCTTTTGCGTCCGGAGGCTGCTAGGCGGGGACCGCCTCGAGATAAGCCTCGGCGTCGAGCGCAGCCATGCAGCCGGTGCCCGCGCTCGTGACCGCTTGGCGGTAGACATGATCGGCCACATCGCCGGCAGCAAAGACGCCGGGAATGCTGGTCGCCGTTGCATTGCCCTCGCTGCCGCCGACGACCTCGATGTAGCCGTTGTTCATCTTGAGCTGTCCCTCGAAGAGCCGCGTGTTCGGCGTATGGCCGATGGCGATGAATACACCGTGCACCTCGAGTTCCCGCTTCGCGCCGTTGCCGACGTGCTTCACGCGCACGCCGGTCACGCCGCTCGCGTCGCCCTTCACCTCGTCGAGGACGTGGTCCCACAACACGCGGACGTTGCCGCCGTCGCGTGTCTTCGCCAGCAGCCGATCGACCAGGATCGCCTCGGCGCGAAATTTGTTCCGGCGATGCACGACGGTGACGCTGCGTGCGATGTTCGACAGGAAGAGCGCCTCTTCAACGGCAGTGTTGCCTCCGCCCACCACCACGACATCCTGCCCCTTGTAGAAGAAACCGTCGCACGTCGCGCAGGCCGACACGCCTCTCCCCATGTGCGCCTTCTCGGACGGCAGGCCGAGGTAGCGCGCCGACGCTCCCGTCGCAATGATCAGAGCGTCGCACGTGTATTCGCCGGCATCACCGACGAGACGAAACGGTTTTTCATCGAGCTTCGCGGTGTGAATCTGATCGAAGATGAGCTCGGTTTCGAAGCGCTCAGCGTGCTTCTGGAACCGGTCCATGAGCGTGGGGCCCTGCACGCCGTCGGCATCCGCAGGCCAGTTGTCCACCTCAGTGGTCGTCATGAGCTGGCCGCCTTGCGCGAGCCCGGTGATGAGAACGGGGCGCAGGTTCGCGCGCGCAGCGTATACTGCCGCCGTGTATCCGGCGGGGCCGGAACCCAGGATCAGCAGGCGGGAGTGTTTGGGGGGCATGGTTGCCCTGGCGAGGGGAAAAACCGGTCGATTCTAACCGATGTGGGGGTCGCTCCCGG
>DATJZM010000060.1:0-8300 GCA_035499135.1 Casimicrobiaceae bacterium
GGAAAGGTCCGCGGCGCGGTGAAAGGACGCAAGCGGGACCGGGTGTTGGTGCTAAACCGCGTGGCGCAATCGATCCTCGAGGCGCGCCGCGGGAAACACCCGACTCATGTGTTCGCGTACCGCAAGCATCCTATCCAGACGATGAGCAATACCGCCTGGCAGAACGGGCGTCGCGAGGCCGGCAAGGAGGATCCTTACCTTGCGGACCTGCGGGTGCACGATCTCCGGCACACGGTCGGAATGCGATTGCGAGAGGCCAACGTGCGCGAGAACACCATCGCGGACATCCTCTGGCATGAACACAGCAACATGACCGGGCACTACTCGGTAGCGCAGATCGACGAGCTGGTCGCCGCGCTCGAGCTCATCGCGGACGAGCACGGCAGGGCCAACAAGACGCTGCAGATTGCAGTTGGAAGCGAAGAAACAGGTGGTGGCGGGAGCGAAGTCCCTAAAAAGTCCCTAACGCCAAGAAAAAAGGGTCAGACCGAATCGATCTAACCCTTTGTTTGATTGGCGCGCCCGGCAGGATTTTAACCCACGATCCCCAGCAGCGACATATCTGAGTTTCAGCATCGTATGCTACAACGTCATGGGTACTCGGCGGCACCCGCCTGAGCTGGGGCGTCACGTTCGACGAAGGATTCTGCCGCAACAACGCGCGTGGTCGTCCGCTGCGTTCACTGCAGCCGCAAGCTTGCACTACAATCTGGACCGAACCGACGATACAGCGAAGCCGAAGGGGAACTTGGGGAATCGGGCATCGGTGTAGTCGGCGCGGTACGCCCGCGGTCATCCCGATTGTAAAAAAACCATGTCAAACATACAGCCGTTGCGGCGCATTAGTCGTGGCCTGATCGACTGCCTCACCTCGCGTAACCGACTAGTGACTGTGAGCCTGGCCGCGATAGCGGCGCTGATCACGGGATTCGCTCCGATGGTTGCGCATTCAGGCACTAACCAGTGGACCAGCCACGGACCGTATGGCGGACTGGTCACGGTGCTTGCAGTCGATCCGCAGACGCCCGCCAATTTGTACGCCGCCGGCTTCAGCGGCGTCTTCAAGAGCTCCGACAGCGGCGACAACTGGACGCTGTCGAGCAACGGCATCAACAGGCCGAGTGTCGACTGCCTGGTGATCGACCCGGTCACGCCGACGACACTCTATGCGGGTCTGCTTCAGGGACAGATCGTCAAGAGCACCGACGGCGCGGCAAACTGGTCGGTGCTGGCCAATTCGCCGTCGCTGGTAAGAGCTATGGCGATCGATCCGCAGGCCACGGGCACCATCTATGCGGCGCAGGACCAGAACGGGCTGCAGAAGACGACCGACGGTGGCGCCACCTGGACATCGATCGGCGTCGCGACGCTGCCGACCTTCCCGACGTTCAAAGCTCTGATCGTCGATCCGGCCACGCCGACGACGATCTATGCGGGCGAAAGCTCGAACGGCATCTTCAAGAGCACCGATGGCGGCGCGACCTGGGCGGCGGCCAACACGGGCATGACCGGTCCGATATTCCAGGTCCTCTCGATGGCGATCGATCCGAAAACGCCGTCGACGCTGTACGCGGTCGTGTTGACCAGCGGCAACCCCGGATTGTTCAAGAGCACCGACAGCGGTGGAAGTTGGACGAACATCCTGGCCAACGGCACGAACATTATCGAAACCGTCGCCGTCGATCCGAAAACGCCGTCGACGATCTACGTCGGGCAATTCGTCGGCACCGGTTCGAGCGCGCTGATCAGCACCAACGGCGGCTCGACCTTCACGTCGATCCAGACGGGTCTTCCCAGCAGGACCACCGTCGAGGTGTTTGCGATCAATCCGTCGACCCCAGCAACGCTTTATGCCGGAACCATCAACGGTGTATACAAGACGACCAACTCGGGCGCAGCCTGGACCGAGACGATCAACGGCCTCGCGCTGACCAATGTGACGGCGGTGGCGGTGGATCCTGCGACGCCGACGACGATCTATGCCGCGACATCGGTCTCGGGATTGTTCAAGAGCACGGATAGCGGCGGCTCGTGGTCGCCGATCAACACCGGTATCGGCAGCACGGGCAACGCGGACTGCCTCGTTCCCAATTTCACGGCACTGGCGATCGATCCGGTGACGACGACAACGCTATACGCGTCGACGGACTGCACGCAATCGAGCGGCGTATTCAAGAGCATCGATGGCGGCGCGCATTGGACGGTTGCGGCGACCGGGCTGCCGCTGTTCCATACGATCTATGGGATCGCAATCGATCCAACGGCGACATCGACCCTTTACGCGGCGGCGGGGAATGCCGGCCTGTACCAGAGTACGAATGGTGGCGGAAGCTGGAGTGCTGACAGCGCCGACACCCTGCCCGCGGGGAATTTCAGCGTCACCGTGGGGGTGATCAATACGTCATCGGCCGCGACCAGCGCCGCCCGCCATGCTTCCATCGCCAAACCCGAGCAGTCGACTGCCCGCGGAAGCGTAAAACCAGCCGGCGGGACGCCCTCGCCGGTGCTGGCTACCTCTGGTGGAGACTCGATCGCCACCAGAATAGTAGGGAACAATGCTTTGGACGTCTTTTTTTCGACCGAGTGCCCGGAGCTGCTCGAAGTGGTTTTTGCTCACCCGATCGTCCTGAGCCCTGACGAAGTGGTCGTGGTCGCAACGTGCGAAACGTTGTTATTGGATGCGTTAAACAACAAAAACAGCAACGGTTTCGAATTTAAGGCTCAGGGCAGCGCCCAGTCGCTGCCCCAGCGCGCGACCAGGTCAACTACCACGCGTACCGGTGAAAGTTCGAGCATCGCGAATCGCGGCCGCATCTCCGCGAAACCGCTTGCCGATCCGCCAACCCCTGAGATCTCGTATTGGGGACCGCCCAACGGCAGCGATTCGGACGCCGCCGCCTGTAACCCTGCGACCTCGATCGTCGGCAACCCGCTTGACCCCACAGGCGCATCGTTCTATGCCGGTGCCGCGTGCGGCGTCCTGAGCGCGATCGATAATGGTCGGCAGATCGTCACGATGAACAACGGCCTGCCGCCCAACCTGCAGATCAATGCGATGGGCATTACGCCGGCGGGCGACGTGCTCTACGCGGGCGCGGCCAACGGCGGCGTCTACCAGTTCACATTGGCCTCGCAATCGCCGACGCAACTGGTCTTCGCGGACGTCAACTCCGGATCGAGCCCGACCGCCGGCGTGGGTTTTGATGTTGTCGTGCGGGCCGCGGCGGCGGATCTATCGGCGCAGAACGTTGTTATCGATACGACGGTCCAGCTCTCGCTGGCTACGGGGATCGGCACGCTCGGCGGTGGCTCGAGCTGCGTGATTCCCGCCGGCTCGAGCGACTGCACCGTCAGCGGCGTGACCTACAGCGTGGCCGACACAGGCGTCGTGCTGACAGCGACCCGCACTGCGGGCGACGCGTTGACGCCGAGCAACAGTCCGCCCTTCAGCGTGGTCGCCGCCGAGGCGCCCGCGCAGCTCGCGATCACGAGCGTCAACGGCGGCGCGAACCCGGTCGTTGGCACGGCATTCAACGTTGTGGTCGCGGCGCAAGCGGCGGACCTGTCGTCGCAAAATGTCGTGACCGCCACGACCGTGCAACTATCGGTGAGCACCGGCGCCGGCACGCTGGGCGGCACCACGAGCTGCACGATTCCTGCCGGATCCAGCGGTTGCACTGTTACGGGCGCGACCTACAGCCAGGTCGACACCGGCATCGTGCTGACCGCGACGAGCACGGCGGGCGACTCGCTGACTCCCGGCAACAGCGCGCCGTTCGACGTCGTCGCCTCTGCCAGCAGCCCGACTGCGACCACGACTGCGGCTACGGCGGTCGCACAGACGAGCGCGACGTTGAACGGCACCGTAAGCGCCAACGGCGCATCCACGACGGTGACCTTCGGCTACGGCTTGACCAACACCTACGGCGCCAATGTTCCTGCGACACAGAGCCCGCTCGCTGGCAGCGCTTCGGGAGCGGTCGTGTCAGTCGCCATCAGCGGATTGACCTGCAATACGCTCTATCATTTCCATGTCGTCGCCAACAACGGCGCCGGCGGCAACATCGACGGCGGCGATCTTACCTTTACCACGGCCGCATGCAGCTCGCCGCCGCCCACGACGACGATCACTGGCGGCCCAAGCAATCCATCCAATATTGCGAACCCTCAATTCACGTTTAGCTCGAGTCAGCCCGGATCGACCTTCCAATGTCAATTGGACGGCGGCGCAACCTTCGCCTGCGCGTCGCCGACGACCGTTCACGTAGGCAACGGCACTCACACATTTGTGGTGCGTGCCATTGGACCCGGCGGCAATCTCGACCCCGTCGGTGCGAGTTTTGCGTGGACAGTCCAGGCCGCCTCGAACAGCGCCGCTCCGATCCCCGCACTTGACGAATGGGCGCTTGCGCTGCTGGCTCTGCTCATAGGCACGGTCGGTGCCTTCATGGAGCGGCACCGAAAGCCACCATCGTAGAGCCGCCCGGCGACCTACCGATCGAGCAGCCAACGACCTTCGAGTAAGGCAACCAACCTAACCCTTTGTGAAGTCCCAAGACTAAGGTGACATTCTGGCTCCCTTCTCAACCCAGGAGTAGAGAGCCCATGACTAAGACCGAACAAACCGGGTACTAGCCTGGCGGCTGAAGGTACTGCGCGAGGCTAGCGCCGCGCCCCGGAACATCGCCCAGACCTGCCGTCATTTCGGCCTATCGCGCAAAGCGTTATATAAGTGGAAGGCTCGCTACGAAGCTCAGGGCGAGGCAGGGTTGTGTGACCGGCCGCGCGCTCCGCATCGATCCCCACGGGCCACCCCGCGCGAGGTCGTCTCCAAGATTCTTTATCTGCGGCAGCGCTATCACTTTGGGCCAGGAAGGATCGCAGACTACCTGCAGCGCTTTCACCAATTGAAGCTGGCACGCTCCTCAGTCCACCGCATTCTGATTCGACACGGACTAAACCTACTGCCGGCCAATCAGAAGCGTCGCCCAGCTGGGCGAGCGTGGCGGCGCTATGAGAAGCCACAGCCCGGACACCGCCTGCAATTGGACGTAAAGTTCCTCGAGCGGATCGCAGGAACGGAAAAGCGCCTATATCAGTTCACCGCCATCGACGACTGCACGCGCATTCGGGTGCTTAAGGTCTACGACGCGTGCAACCAAACTTCAGCGATTCGTTTTGTAGACGAGGTCCTCCGACGCCTACCCTTTCGCGTGCTGGTCATCCAAACGGATAATGGCGCCGAGTTCCAGTCCCGCTTCCACTGGCATCTCGAAGCACGCGACATCCGCCATGTCTATATCCGACCTAAGACACCGCACTTAAACGGCAAAGTCGAACGGTCACACCGCGTCGATGAACAGGAGTTTTATCAGCTCTTGGATAAAGACGGCATTGCCGACGATATCCACCTATTCAATGACAAGCTTCGCGAGTGGGAAGACTACTACAATTACCATCGACCACACGGAGCCCTCGATGGGCAGACCCCATACGAGCGGCTCTTGGCAAAAACCGCTGCCAGTGTGTCACCTGCGTCTTGAGACCTTACACTTTGATTCTGTGGCTCCCGGACCAGGGCTCGAACCTGGGACCCGCAGTGCAACGCAGGGGGATGCAAGACAGCGCAGCTAGATTTTCGTATACACCTGCAGGCAAGAGAAGAGGCGCGCCGCCCAAGAACCGCTTAAGATCATGGTGCCGGGCCGCGTATCGAGGGCGGCCCCGCTGTGGTCAAGGAGCGGGTGCGACGCGATCGCGCTCGCGCCGATCGAGAGCTTCCGTCGCGACTCCGATCTCTTGAAGGGGTGGGCAGCCCTGAGGCGCAAGAACAGCTCAATACCGCGTTCAAGCACGGCTTCCAGTCCCGGGAGGCGGAAATGTCACTGGGCCGTCTGATGAGCGAACTGGCCGACCGCTGATCGGCGGAAGAAAGGACGATGCATGGCTGGGTCCAAGCTGAAATGGCAACTCCTCACCAAGAAGCGCGGCAGCTCTACCCAAGGAGTCCCTGCGGGCAAGGAGCATCTTGCGTGGGTAACCAACACGGTGACGCTCGTTCATGGCGAGCGTGATGCGGTACTCGTCGACACGTTTCTGTCCGCTCAGCAGTCGATCGAACTGGTGGATTGGCTCGTCGAGCGAGGCAAGAATCTCGTGACCATTTACGTGACCCATGCCCATGGTGATCACTACTTCGGTCTGAAGATCCTGCTCGATAGATTCCCGCATGCTAAAGCGGTCGCGACGGCTCCGGTGGTTGCGGCTATTCAAAACCAGATCAAGCCCGACTTTGTACGGTCCTTCTGGGAACCGCGCTTTCCCGGACAACTTCCGTCGCAGTTCGCAGCGCCCGCGGTTCTCGATGGAGATACCTTGTACCTCGAGGGAGAAGCGCTGAAAGTCGTCGAGTTGGGCCATACCGACACTTCGCACTCGACGGCGCTGCATGCGCCTTCGATCGGCCTGGCGATATCAGGCGATTTTGTCTACAACGCCACGCACCTCTACCTCGCAGAGTGCGACGAAAAGGCCAGAAACGAGTGGCTTCAAGCGCTGGACAGGATCGAGGCCCTCGATCCGGAAGCAATCGTGGCCGGACACGGTGTGCTCGATCCCGACAGCTCGCCGCGCCACATCGAGGAAACTCGACGCTATCTCCGCGACTTCACCGCCTGCGTCGCCACCACATCGGCTCCGCTGGAGCTCTACGAGCGGATGCTTTCATTGCATCCTAACCGCGTCAACCCAGGGTCGCTCTGGGCGGCTGCAAAAGCTACGAAACCGTCCAGCGCCAACGCTGAGTCAACCCGTCACTCCTGATCATGGCACTTACCTGTCTGCGATCCTCCGCCCTAGAAGAATTAGGTCGCGCCGGACGCGTCCCCCTAGCGCGGCTGGATAGAAGACAAACCAGGCGAACGAAGCCGCCCCGGATACGCGTCCCGCCGTTTCTTTCCAGCGCGCGCGCCGAGTCGCCAGTTCGTCTTTTGAACGTAACCCAAGGTCAGCGCCATGACGACGAAGCGTAAATACGAAAACCCGATCCTCGTGACCGGAGCAGCCGGCGCTGCGGGTGGCATCGGCCGCAGCCTCACCGAATTCCTGCTCGCGAAGGGGCACAAGGTGCGCGCCTTGGTTCGGCGTGAGGACGAGCGCGCCGAAGCGCTGCGTCGGCTCGGCGCAGAGGTTGTACAGGGCGACCTGACGGACCTCATCTCGATGCACCGCGCCATAAAAGGTTGCCGACGCATTTATTTCGGAATGTCGGTCTCGCCGGCCTGTCTGGAAGCCACGGTCAACTCGGCCGCGGTGGCGCGCCACTACGGCGTCGAGGCTTTCGTGAACATGTCGCAGATGACGGTCTCGCAGATGAGCATCAGCGAGACCACCGACAGCCCGCAGCACAAGCTGCACTGGCTGGCGGAGCAGACTTCGATAGCGAAAAGAGCGGACTCATGACTAACGTAACAGCTGGAGTCGCCGCGCCTAAGTGGGACGTGTTCGTGGCGCCCGGCATACCGATTGTCACCAGCGACCTGCCTCCCGATACGAGTCAGCGGCTATGGTCGCCAATTTCATCGACCCTCATCTACGGCAAGCGAGACGCTGTTCTCGTCGATGCCTTACTCACGGTCCAGCAAGCAAACGCGTTGGTCGAGTGGGTCGCAGCAAGCGGCAAAAATCTGACGACGATCTACGCAACGCACGGGCATGGGGACCATTTCTTCGGCGCCGGCATCGTTCTCGCGCGATTCCCCGGCGCGCGATTCGTCGCGACGCCGGCAGTGATTCAAAAGATGCGGCAACGCATGTCGCCGGACGCCGTTAATTCTTACAGAGCGCTGTTCCCGGCTCAGATCCCGGAGCGACTGGTGATCGCTGAGCCGCTCGAAAGTGGCGTCATCGCGCTCGAGGGAGTGGAGCTTGTCGTCGTATCGCTGGGTCATACCGACACGAACGACACGACCTGCCTGCATGTTCCTTCGATCGGACTGGTCATCGCCGGGGATGCCGCCTACAACGACGTTCACCTTTACCTCGCCGAGTCCACACGCGAGTCTAGACGCGACTGGATTGCGGCTCTCGATACCATCGAATCACTTCGGCCACGGGCAGTCGTCGCCGGACACAAGCGGGTTGACCACGACGACGATCCTCGGATTATCGAGGAGACACGCCAGTACATTCGAGACTTCGATCGGCTCGTGGAAACGACCCAGACGGCGGCCGAACTGTACGGGCAAATGCTGAGTGTGCACGCCCACCGCGTGAATCCCGGGATGTTGTGGGCGTCCGCA
>DATJZM010000061.1:0-53190 GCA_035499135.1 Casimicrobiaceae bacterium
ATCTACGCGCGCGAGGCGGAAGTGTTTGCCGCCTACGCAGCCTATACCGACCATGAGATCGGCCGCGTCATTCAGGCAGTCGCGGACATGGGCAAGCTCGACAACACGCTGATCATCTACATCAGCGGCGACAACGGCACGAGCGCCGAGGGAACGCTCGAGGGCACGCCGAACCAGATGACCGCCTACAACGGCATTCTGGATCTCCCCGAGATCGAGCTGCTGCGGTATTACGAGTCCTGGGGCTCCGACGCTACGTATCCGCACATGTCAGTCGCATGGTCATGGGCGTTCGATACGCCGTTCAAGTGGACCAAGCAGGTTGCGTCGCACTTCGGCGGCACGCGGCAAGGCATGGTGATCTCGTGGCCCGGCCACATCACGGATCTGGGTGGCATCCGCACCCAGTTTCACCACATGATCGACATCGTGCCGACGATCCTCGAAGCCACTGGAATCAAGGCTCCGACGACAGTCAATGGGATCGCGCAACGGCCGATCGAGGGCGTGAGCATGGTCTACACCTTCGACAAGGCCAACGCCAATGCGCCGTCGAAGCGCGATACGCAGTATTTCGAGATGGTCGGCAACCGCGCGCTCTACCACGATGGCTGGATGGCGTCGACGACGCCGCCCGCGGCGCCGTGGCTCCTGGCTACGGGCGCGATGCCTCCGGTAGCCGAGTACAAATGGGAGCTCTACAACATCGCCGAAGACTACTCGCAGTACAACGACCTCGCCGCCAAGAATCCCGAGAAGCTGAAAGAGCTGCAGGCGTTGTTCCTGACGGAGGCGGCGAAATACAACGTCCTCCCTCTGGATAATTCTGGCTTCGTGCGTCTGCTCACGCCGCGTCCGAGCGCTGTAGCGGGGCGTACGGTGTTCACCTACGCCGGCGAGAATGCCGGTATACCCGTGGGCAATGCTCCGAGCATTCTGGACAGGGACTACACGATCACCGCCGAGATCACGATCCCCAAAGCCGGCGCGGAAGGAATGATCGCGACGATGGGCGGCCGCTTCGGCGGCTATGGCCTCTACCTGCTCAAGGGCAAGCCGGTCTTCGTCTACAACCTTCTCAATCTGAAGCGCTACCGCTGGGAAGGTGGCGTCGGTGGGGCCGACTGGCTGGGCGCTTCGCTCAAGCCCGGCAAGCACACGATCGCGTTCGATTTCAAGTACGACGGGCCCGGCCCGGGCAAGGGCGGCACGGGCGTGCTCTCGGTGGATGGCAAGGAATTGTCCCGCCAGAAGATCGACCACACGATTCCGCTGCTCATGTCCATCGACGAGACCTTCGACGTCGGCGTGGACACGCGCACGCCGGTCGACGACAGCTACAAGCTGCCGTTCCGTTTCACCGGCAAGATCGACAAGCTGACCTTCAACCTCGGGCGTGAGCAGATGACGGCCGAGGAGCGCCAGGAGATGCAGAAGGCGCTTGCGAGGGCACGAGACTAGAAGCGGAAGGGATCGGCAAAGGGCGCCGCCTCAGGCGACGCCCGACCGATTCCATTCGAATCGAGCGCGGACACTATGACGGAGCGACCGCTCGATGCTGCCGTGAGCGAAACGAGCCTCAACAATCAGCAGAAGGTTCTCGCCTTCGCCGCGATCGTTGAAGCCGGAACCGGCCTTGCCTTGACGGTCGCTCCTGCGCTCGTAGTCTTCCTGCTGGTCGGTGCTGAACTGTCCGGCGTCGGAGTGGTGCTGGGTCGATGTTTCGGCATCACGCTCGTCGCGCTGGGACTGGCGTGCTGGCCGAGGGGGCAGCGCGCCGGCGGCTCACCAGCCTTCAGAGGAATGCTTGCTTACAACGTGCTGATCGCGCTGTACCTCGCGTACCTCGGCACGTCTGGACAGGGGCGCGGCTTTCTGCTGTGGCCAGCCGCCGCGCTTCATGCAGCGGTGGCGTTGTTGCTGGCATGGACGTGGCACGGTGAGCGATCGCAGAAGGCGATTGGCAAGTGAGCCCATCGAAATACGTGCGCGCTTTGTAGAATCCGATCATCGCGCGCCGCCAGAAGCGACCGCTCGATTTCAGAGGAGACGCAGCATGAACCGACTCACCGGCGGTTGCCTGTGCGGCGACGTCCGAATTGTGGCCTCGGGACTCCCATACCGGGTCGGGCTTTGTCACTGTCTCGACTGCCGCAAGCATCATGGAGCCCTGTTTCACGCTTCCGCGGTGTTCCCTCAGGATGCGGTGACGATCGATGGCGAAACCCGCGAGTATGCCGGGCGGTTTTTCTGTCCCCGCTGCGGCTCGTCCGTTTTTGGGCGCACCGCCGACGAGATCGAAGTAAACCTGGGATCCCTCGATGCTCCTGACCAACTGATACCAACCTACGAAAGCTGGATCGTCCGTCGCGAGTCCTGGTTGCCGCCGTTTCCACTCAAGAGACGATACGAGCGCGATCGTGACGCCACGGGGCGCTTCGAGGAGTAGGTCGCACGAACCTATCGCCGCGCTACTGCTCGCGGCGACCGAACGTGCTCCGATACGGCAGCGATCGGGAGCAGAGCCGATCGCTGGCAAGGGCGGCTCGGTCAGCGTGGCGAGCGCGGGACTACATCTGCTTGAACAGATGATTGAACGTCCGGCTCACTTCGAGCTTTTCGTCGCGGCCCTTCAACTGCACGACCTGCTTGCCGCTCAGGCTGCGGCTCACCTGCTCGATCGCGTCGACCCGGACCACGGTGCTGCGATGGATCTGCCAGAACTCCTTCGGATCCAGCTCCTCGATCAGCTCCTTGATCGGCTTGCGGATCAGGGCCTCGAAGCGCGGCGTTTGCACCCGCGTGTACTTGTCCTCGGCGCGGAAGAACAGGATGTCGCTCGTCGGAATCATGCGCAGATTGGCTCCTACGCTCGCCTGAACCCAGCGCATGTATTCGCGCGGCCCGACGCCGGCGGAACCGAGTTGCTGCGCCAGCTGCGCGAGCAGGTCGTTCATCGGATCGGGAGCCTCCTTGATGCGCGCCCGCAGGCGCTCGCAGGTCAGTGCGATACGCGCCGGATCCGGCGGCTTCAACAGATAGTCGACCGCGCCCTGCTCGAAAGCGCTTACCGCGTACTCGTCGTAAGCGGTGACGAACACCACGTGAACGCGGCCCGCCAGCGCGCGAGCGGCCTCGATGCCATCCATCCCGGGCATCCTGATATCGAGAAACGCGATGTCGGGCTCCTGGCTGTGCACGAGCGCCACTGCCTCCCGCCCATTGGCAGCCTCACCGACGATCACCAGCTCAGGCCAGGCCTCCTTGAGGCGGCCGATGATCTGCTCGCGCATCAGGCGCTCGTCGTCGGCGACGACTGCGGAGGGGGCGGGTGCGGCGCGCGTGCCGGCATTCATTGTGGTGAGGTGGAAGCGGCGGCGATGTTATAGGGAAGCTTGATCGTGGCGCAGGTTCCCCCCGCGGGCGGCACGCTGATGATCAGCTCGGCACGCTCGCCGTACAAGACCTTCAGCCGCTCGCGAATATTGGCGAGGCCCACGCCGCCTTCGCCCTTCGGCATGAAACCGACGCCGGTGTCGAGCACGTGGACCGCGAGCTGGCCGTCGACGACCTCGGCGCCGATCTCGAGCCGGCCACCTTCGGGCTTCGGTTCCAGGCCATGCTTGATCGCGTTCTCCACGAGCGTCTGCAACATCATCGGCGGAAAGACTGCCGACTTCAAGCCTTCCGGGACGCTTACCACGGGCTGAAGGCGCCCTTCCATGCGCATCACCATGATCTCGAGGAACGCGGCGGAAAGGTCGACCTGCTGACCCAGGGTCGAGCGACTGCCTTCGCGCATCTGCGGTATGGCCGAGCGCAGGTAGCGGATCAGGCTCTGCTGCATCCTGGACGCACGCGGTGGATCGGTCTGGATCAGCTGGTCGATGCTCGCCAAGGTGTTGAAGAGGAAATGCGGCTCGATCTGGGCCTGCAGCGCCTCCATGCGCGCCTCCAGCACGCTGCGCTCGAACTGCTCGGTCTCGGCCCGCTTCGTTGCCTCGCTCGCGGTCTGCTCCGCCCTGCGCTTGCCGCCCGCAACGATCTTGATGATGAACGAGACGACGATCAGGAAGAAGAAGAGGGTGGGCCGGTTGAGGATACCGGCCAGGATCAGGACGAGGAGAGAGACGAGCAGCAGCGCCTTCCACGAAATCGCGGCGAGCCAGTCGAAGAAGGCCCACCACATCACGACGATGCCCTTGCGGATCTGTCGCAGGGCCTGCCGCGTTCCCATCGGTTCAGGATTGGCACCGCTCGGCCCGCCCTCGGCGGCGTTGCCGGTGCCCGGATTGCGTTGCTCGGTCGTCATCGCTTGTCGGCTTTCTCCACGTCAGGCGCAAGGTTACGGGAGAGAGCCACTGGCCTCCAGCGCGGAAAGACACACTGCGCCCTCACAGGCGTGAAATGCCGTTGCGCGTGATATTCGGTCGTGCGCGCGGGCGCCTGCCGGGGCAGGGCGTCCTTGCGGGACGGTGCCTATCCGCTGGCGCGCTCTCCCGGTGCAGGCCGCGCCAGCGTCACCGCTCGCTGAACGATTGCCGCGTCCTGTCGGGGGACTTCGGGCGAGCGGTTTCGGCTGCGTGCGCCGATGCGGCCGCTTCGTCCGCGACGGCGGGCCGCTGGCGGGCGACGACTTCGCGCACCCAGTAGCCTCTGCCCAGCGTGGCCGAGCGCAGGACGAGCTCGGCGATGAGGCCGATCAGGAACATCAGCAGCCCGGTGAGCAGGAGGAACACGGCGACGATCAGCAGCGGACGGGTCGTGAGCGGGAAGCCGAGCGCTTCGTCGAAGAGGTGCACGATGTGGTTGGTGAGGAGGTAGCCTCCGATAATCCCGCCCAGTACGACGAACGGCAGGCCGACGAGCGCGAAGAAGTAGAGCGGATTCTGCGAGAACTTGGTGAGCAGCAGCAGCGTCAGCAGGTCGAACGCTCCGTGGAAATACCGCGCGACGCCGTACTTGCTCGGGCCGTAGCGCCGCTCGTGGTGCACTACCGGGATCTCGGCGATCCGTGCGCCGCGCCACGAGAGAACGGCCGCGACGAAGCGGTGCTGGTTCCCGCGCAGTTCGAGATTCTCCACGCACCACCTGCGGTAGGCCTTGAAGCCGCAATTGCTGTCGTGCAGCGGCACGCCGGAGACCTTGCGTACGACGCCATTGAACACGCGCGATGCCAGGCGCCGTTCCAGCGTGTCGTGGCGCTTGCGCTTCCAGCCGCACACGACGTCGAAGCCCTCTTCGATCTTCTCGACGAACGCGGGGATCTCCTTCGGGTCGTCCTGCAGGTCGGCGTCCATCGTGATCAGGATCTCGCCGCGCGCCTCGCGGAATCCGGCCATGAGCGCGGCGGACTTGCCGAAGTTCCGCCGCAACAAGACGGCTTTGACGCCGGGGCGTTCCCTGGCGAGCCGGGCCATCAGCGCAGTCGTTCCGTCGGTCGATCCGTCGTCGACGAGAATGATCTCCCAGGCCGCAGGCGCGAGAGGCTCGGCCACCGCAGCGATCTCGTCGACCAGGGTCGCGAGGCTCTGCAGCTCGTTGTACGCGGGGATGACGAGCGAGAGCCTGGGCATATCGCTCATGGCGTGTGCAGTCCCTGTGCGTGGAGCCACTTCTGCAGCATGAACAGGACCCAGATCTGCTTGTAGCGATTGTGCCGCTTCGAGAAGTGCTCGTCGAGCAGGCGCCTGACGTAGCCTGGCCTGAACAGCCCCTGGCGGCTCAGGTAGGACTCTCCCAGCAGCTCGGTCACCTCGTTCCGCAGCGGCCCCCGAAGCAGGGCCGCCACGGGAGCGGTGAAGCCGACTTTGGGGCGGTCGGCGATCCCCGGCGGAAGCACCTTGGCGGCGATCGCCCTCAGCAGCGACTTGGTCTGCCCGCCACGCATCTTCGCGGAATCCGGCAACGCATTGAGCCTTTGCACGAGGGCGCGCGCGAGGAAGGGCGTGCGCAGCTCGACCGAATTCTGCATCGAGACACGGTCCGAGTTGGCGAGCACGTAGTCGGGCAGGTACTGCTGCTGGTACAGGTAGGCGAGACGGCCGAGGCGTCCGTGCGCGGCGTGCCAGCGCGTGCGCAGGAGCTCGAGCTGTCGCTCCAGATCGGCGAGATCCTGATGCTCGTCGCGGAGCAGCAGCGGCAATTCGTCGTCCGCGAAAGCGCAGGTCCAGCGGAAGTTCCGCAGGTGCTCGGGAGCAGGGAAGCCCTTGGCGAACTGCTTGAGCTTGAACTCGAAGCTCATGTAACGGCTGCTCGCGGGAAGGAGCCGCGTGAGCGGCTGGATCACGCGACGGTGGAGCGCGCCGGGAAGGAGTGCCGCATAGCGGGCGGCCGCCTGGGCCTTGAAGATCGCGTAGCCGTAGAAGAATTCGTCGCCGCCATCGCCGGTGAGCGCGACCTTGGTCGAGCGCGCGATCTCGCGGCAGACGAGGAACTTGGGCAGGATGCCGGGATCGGCTTGAGGCTCGTCGAGCGAGGCGGGCAGCTCGCTCGCGACCTTCTCCAGCATCTCGGGTTCGGCGGTCACTACCGTGTGCGCCGTGTCGAAGGTCTTGGCCACGAGAGACGCCGCCGCAGCCTCGTCGAACGACGGATCCACGTTGCGGATGGTGAAGGAGCGCAGCGACACGCTGGGATGCACTTCTCGCAGGATCGCGAGCACCAGCGTCGAATCGAGGCCGCCGCTGAGAAGCAAGCCGACGGGAACGTCGGCACGGAAGGTCCACCTCACCGCCTCGCGCAGGAGCGAATGGACTTCCGCCTCGACATCGGCCGCCGATTGCGCATGCGGCGGGTTCGTCGGCATCGACTCGAAATAGCGGGCGACGTCAATGCGTCCGTTCGCATAGCGAAGGCGGTGGCCGGGTGGCAGCTTGCGAATGCCGCGAAAAATCGAGCGGTCGTACGGAAAGCACTCGAAGGCGAGGAAGTCGGCGAGCGAGCCCATGTCGAGCTCACGCCGGAAGCCGGGCAGTAGCGCGAAGGTCCTGCACTCCGACGAGAACGCGAGCCTTCCCGGGCTCTCGTGATAGAAGAACGGCTTCTGTCCGAAGGGGTCGCGCGCGCAGAAAAGCTCGCCCTTCGTCCGGTCGTAGATCGCGAAGGCGAACATGCCGTCGATCCGATCGAGCACTCGCTCGCCCCAATGCCGAAAGCCCGTCAGCAGCACTTCGGTGTCGGAAGTCGTGCGGAAGGCATGTCCCGCACGGGCGAGCTCCTCGCGCAGCTCAAGGTAGTTGTATATCTCGCCGTTGAAGGTGATGACGAGATTTCCGTCCGGCGAGCGCAGCGGCTGGTGGCCGTGCTCGGGATCGATGATGGCGAGCCGCGCGTGGCCGAAGGCGAAGCGCCCGTCGATCGCGCAACCCGAATCGTCCGGCCCGCGATGGCGCAGAAGGGCGAGCTGCGCGCGTATCAGCGCTTCCGCCTCGTCGCGCGAGGCGATGCCGCCAACCTGCCCGACGATGCCGCACATCGCGCTAAGCCTCCTCGCGTGACGCGTGGGGCACGCGGGGCGGCTCCTCACTTCGCTGAATCATCGGGGCGCTGCCGCCTGCTGGAGCTCTTCGGCAAACAGCGTATAGCGGCCGAAGCGTGCAACGGGTGTCAAGTGCGCGACGATGTCAGGCATCGCATTCGCCTGACCGGCGGTGAGCGCAAAGAAGTCTCGCGGTGCGTCGCGCAGATAAGGCTCCAGGTCGGCGCCCTTGGAAACGGTCGTTACCTTGCCGCGAGCGTAGAACTCGGCCGAGTGTGGTGCTTCGTTGAGATAGAAGAGCCGCGCGTCACTGCCGCGCTTGGCGAGGTACGTGCCAACCAGCGCCTCTTGCGAGTTGGTTATTGCGATTCGCGGCAGGATGAACACGATCCCGAGCGCGATGGCGATCGGGATGACGAGCCCCGAGTAGCGCAACGCCGCGGCGCGGCCGTGCTTGTCATCGACGGCAGACCAGGTTTCCGCGGCGAGCAGCGCGAACGCCGGCAACCCGGGCAGGACATACGTGAACAGGATGTTGCCGGCGAAGGTGAAGAAGACGAGCGGGGTGAGCATCCACAGGTAGAGGTAGGCGCGCCAGCCGTCGTCAGGCACGCGGATCGCGCGCTCGCCGCGCGCGCGCCACGCCTGCACCTGGAACGCGATCCAGAGCGCCGACCACGGAAGCGTCGCGGCGATCGCAAGCGGCCAGATCGTCCCGCGCGGCCGCGAATGCGCGGTGCCGAACATGTCGCCCTTCCAGCCGCTCTGCGTGTATCGCTTCCAATGCTCGCCGACCAGGAAATAATCGAGAAATCCCGGCGTGCGCTGCTCGGCCAGCACGTACCACGGCACCGACAGCGCGATGGCGAGCAGACTGCCGGTTATCCACGGCAGCCGACGCCAGACGTTGCCGATGCCGCCCTTCCAGAGCGTCCAGACGCCGATCGGCAGCAGCGTGAGCACCAGCACGACCGGGCCCTTGGCGAGCAACCCGATGGCGAGGCCGACGAAGAACGCATAGCCCCAGAGACGCGCGCGCGAGCCCGTCCGGGTCATCGCTTGCCAGAACCCCATCATCGAGAGCGTCGTTCCGAGAAAGAGCGCCGGGTCGGTCATCACGGCGCCCGCGGAGACGAAGAACAACGGCGTCGTCACCAGAACCACGGTGGCGCGCAAGGCCCTGTCGGGGCCGTCCCGCTGGGCGGCCAGCGCATAAGTCATGCCGGCTACGGGGAGGCACACGAGCAGCGAGGGCAGCCGTGCCGCAAACTCGTTTATGCCAAGGCCGAGATACGCGATCGCCGTGAGCCAGATCGACAACGGCGGCTTGCTCCAGAAGGGCACGCCGTATCTGAACTGCGGCATCAGCCAGTCGCCGGTCTCGACCATCTTGCGGGCGATCTCCGCGTAGCGCGCCTCGGTGTTGTCCATCAGGGGATAGGCCCCGAGCGTTGCCACGCGTATGACGAGAGCGAGCAGCAGCAGTCCCACGAGCCACTGGCGCTCCCGGGCGAGCACGGGGCTGGCTCCCGACGCGCCGTCGGACGGCGCCCGCTTGTCTGTCGCCCGCCCGTCCGTCATCGGCTCAGAAGGTCCACGCGCGGTTGGTCGCGAAGGCGACCACCAGGACGACACCCGTGGCGACGACCTGCGCCACGAAATAATGCAGCCCGAGCACCGACGTTCCCAGCGCAACCACGGCGGCGTTCAGCGCGATGCCGGCGAGACTCACCAGCAGATATTTCGGCGAAGCCTCGGTGTGGGACCGGCGGCTGCGGAACGTGTATCGATAATTGAGCATGTAATTGACGATGGCGCCCGCCGCCGCGCCGCAGGTCGAAGCCGGCACGGCGCTCATCACCCCGCTCTCTACGAGCAGGAACAGGAGCGCGTACTGTACCGCCGTGCCGGCGGCGCCGGCGGCGGCGTACTTGATGAACTGCGCGAACACCCCGCGGTCGCCCTGTCCCTGGGTGGGAACCCTTAAGCTTACCTTAAGTCGATCGCCGTACAATACGCATCTTCGCGCGGCCGAGCAGACGCGTGCCGCCAGCCGACACAGGAGGATCTCTCGTGCTTACCAGGATGCTCGTGCTGCTCCTAGCCTCGCTCGTGGCGAGCGGCGCCACTGCGCAGGGCAAGCTTCGCATCGACAAAGCGGCGGACCTGCCGCGCTTCAGCTACAAGCTCGACAGCAAGATCGAGGACATGGTGCGCGACGACGCGAAGTTCCAGCCGTTCGCGCTCCAGGTGCGACGCGATCTCGAGGACATGCTCGCTCGCTATGAGATCGCCGACCGCGCCACGATGCGACAGATCCAGAGCGAGCTCGCCCAGCTCGACATGCTCGACGGCAAGTACAGGGAGGCGCTCACGCGCATCGACCAGATCAAGACCCTCGAAGAGAAGCCGGCCGACAAGCTGTTGTCCGGTGTCACTACGCGGGCGGTGGTAACCGGGATACGCGCCGATCCGGATCGAACCTCGACGGCGTACAGAGCCGCGGTTGGCGAATCGATCAAGAGCCAGATCGCGCCACTGCCCTACGAGGTGATCGCCAATGAGGCGAAGGAGATCAAGGCCGGCTCTGAGCTGCTGAGCGAAGGCCGCTTGATCGGCAACGTGCGCGAGGTGCTGCAGCCGAGCGTGGACAAGAACGGCACGCTGTCGTCCGATCTCGCGCCGACGCTGGTGCGCATCAAGTACACATACAACTTCATCCTGCCGCTCAAACCGGTGCTGGTGGACGTCTGGACCACGTATGTCGCCGCGCACGCGGTCGAGAAGCCGGACATCTGGGCGGCGCGCGACGAGGCGCTTCCCGCGGGCAAGGGCTACGCGCCAGTGAAGATCGCTATATGGGACAGCGGTGTGGACACCAAGCTCTTCCCCGGCAACCTGGCTGGCAGCCCCGGCAGCGTGCCGGTGATCGCGTTCGATCGCTTCGAGCAGCCCGCGCAGGGCGAGCTGGAGCCGATTCCGGACGCGCTCAAGAGCAAGATGCCGCAGCTCAAGTCGCGCCTCAAGGGCTTCTCGGACCTGCGCTCGAACATCGACAGCCCCGAAGCGAGCGAAGTCAAACGCTACATGTCCGCGCTCAAGCCCGACGAATACAAGGCATTCGTCGAGGAGATCGGCCTCTCCGGTAACTGGATGCACGGCACGCACGTCGCCGGCATCACGGTCGCGGGCAATCCGTACGCGCGCCTGGTGGTGGGCCGGATCGAGTTCGACTGGCACCTGATTCCCGATCCGTGTCCGAGCAAGGAGCTGGCGGAGCGCAACGCGAAGAACATGCAGGCGTACGTCGACTTCTTCAGGAAAGAGGGCGTGCGCGTCGTGAACATGAGCTGGGGCGGCAGCGTCCAGGACTTCGAGGAAGCTCTCGAGCTTTGCAGCATCGGCAAGACGCCCGACGAGCGCAAGCCGATCGCGCGCGAGTACTTCGACATGCAGAAGGAGGCCCTGACCAAGGCGTTCGCCAGCGCGCCCGACATCCTGTTCATCACCGCCGCGGGCAACAGCAACCAGGATGCGTCGTTCGTCGAGGACATCCCGGCAGCGATCGTGCTCCCCAATCTGCTTACCGTCGGCGCGGTCGACAAGGCAGGAGACGAAGCTTCGTTCACGAGCTACGGGCCGACGGTCAAGGTCCACGCCAACGGCTACCAGGTCGTGAGCGTGATCCCCGGCGGCGACCGGCTCGCCGAGTCCGGGACTTCGATGGCCTCGCCGCAGGTCGCGAATCTTGCCGCCAAGATTCTCGCGATCAATCCGAAGCTCACCCCGAGCCAGGTAATCGAGCTGATCCGGGCCAATGCCGACAGGACGCCCGATGGCCGCCGTGTGCTGATCAATCCGAAGAAGACGCTCGCTGCGGTACAGGCGGAGAAGGCGGCGTGAATCCTTCGCGCCGCACTGCAGGCGTGACCGCGACTTGCACGAGGCAGTGAGCGAGCCGCCACGGCAGCCGCCGCTCCACGCGGTGCTTCGCTGGTGGGGCGGCGCCGTCCTCGCGGTCGGCCTCACGGTGGCCGCGTTGATCTACGCTTTAGCGCCGAGCGACGAAGGCATCGACGCGGCGAGCGAGATCGCTCGCGGCCGGATGTACCAGCACAACCTCGAGCTCATGGGCGGGAAGGCCGGGGCGCTGATGGCGGAGTTCAACGAGTGGTTCACCGGCCTGTGGCATGGGCGTTCGCTCGCGTACACCGTTGCCTTCCTTGCCATCGTGGCCGCCCTCGGATGTTTCGGCGCGGCCCGCCTCATGTCGGAGCCCCACGGAAACTCGAGGGACTAGGGGCGTATTGCTCGCGGGGCCACCCGATCACTGCATCGGCGCGAGTGACGACACCTGGTGGCGGCCGGTTTCCGGGAAATGGTAGTAACGCCCGTTCAGGTAACGGGTCACCTCGAGAATCTCGTTTTCACTCCAGGCGAGCTTGGCGTTGGATTGCCAGCGAGCGACCTGAGCCTTGAGGCTCGTCCAGTCCTTCGCGAGCTTCCTCTCGCGCCAGTGCACCTCGGTGGTATGGCACGCTCCGCAGTTCGTCGAGTACAGCAGCTCGCCCAGCGACTGGCCCGTGTTCGGCGCGGGCTGCGCGCCGACCAGCGTGCTCGCCAGCACGGCGGCGATGCCGAGGAACGTCCTCATGCCGCAAGTGTAGCAGCAGGCGTGACGAGGAGCCCGGCGCGTGCGCGGCCAGAAGCAGCCCTCGGGATCTCCCGCTGAAAGGTCCGCTTCAGACGGAACGCGGCTGCTGGAGCCTCAGGCCCCCAAATCCCAACTCATAAGCCTGCTCCGAGCCGTCCCCATGTTGCCGAGGTGGTAGACCGCCAGCCCGGCGGGTGAGAAGGTGAATGCCTCGAACGTCTCGTCGAGCATTTTCTTCAGATAATCCTGGGAGGCGATGCCGATGCTTACGTGCGGGTTGAACTTGGTGCCGGTCTGGTTCGGCACGTAGCCCGCCACGTAGTCGATGGTCGGTTGGTTGATGTCGGGGTCGTCCTTCGTGGAGACGAACGCCGCTGCGGTTCCCGCCCTTTCGGTGAACGGAGCGACGGCGTCGATCAGTTTCTGCTGAAAGGCGATGAGGTCATTGGTCGGCTCGATAACGATTCCCGCGAGCCCTATCTCTTTCCAGGGTAAGTAGTAATACTTGCACGCCTTCAGCTTCCAAGCGCCCGGCTTCTCTCCCGCCAGGACTTTGCCGACGGCCTCGTAAATATTGGCGAGGTCCGCCGTCCTGACATACCGCTGCAGGCACGTGACGTGCGGTTGATGGCTCTCGTCCAACGCGAAGCCAGCGGGAAAATTCTTGCGCAGGCGCGCGTTGGCGGCCTGCGCGCTCTTCATCATCGTCGCGTCGGGATCGAGCAGAATGTCGATGGCGGTGACTGGGCTTGCATTTGCATTCAGTAGTTGATTCATGGTGTCCTCCGACTCGGCGTTGCCTGTCGCGTTGCCTGTCGCCATCGAATCCATTCGTGGAACTGCGCTGGCGCAAGACGCCGCCATGGTCCGCAGCATCGAGATCGGCCTACAGCACGCCGAGGTCGCGCAGCCCGCGCAGCATCATCTGGACGGCCAGGGCGACCTGCAGCACACCGAGCACCGCGCCGAAGATCTGCAGAACCAGAATGGCGACGCCCGCCATGATCCGGCGCGCGTACAGCATTGCCAACAGGTCGAGCGACATCACGGCGATCAGGATCGCTATGATGGCGGCCGTTCGCCCCGCGTCGGGGCTGTTCACGAGGAGGGCGATGACTGCCGCTATACCGTAGGGCGTGACGAGGATGGGAAAGGCCACCCGCAGCGCGGCGGCCATCAGGGCCACCGGCAGCGGGGCCGGCGTTGCATGCGCGGGCTTGTATTGCTCGAGCACCAGGCTCAAGCCCACGAGAAGGAAGATCACTCCGCCCGCCAGCGTCAACGCCGCCTGAGAGATCTGCCAGTTCTGGACGAGGAACATACCGACGAACCCGCCGGCGACCGCCGCGATCACGGCGAGCGCAAACGCGCGCAGGGCGATCTGCTTCGTCATCGCCTCGTCGGTGTCGTGCGTCAGCTGCATGAAGGGGCCGAAGACCTTGATCGGCCCGAGCGTTACGAACAGCAGGATGAACACAGCCCACAATCCCAGGAGCTCGGGCACTTCAGGCAAGCTTTTCATCGGTTTCTCCTCGGGTCGGCGACGGCCGCGATTGCACGTCGAGATCCACGACGCACGATTCGATCGCGTACACTCGCGCGCCTCTCACGCATGCTCCGGACGCCGCGCGGCGTCTCGCAGCCGCAGCGCATCGTAGATTGCCGGATCCCCGAGCGCGGTCGGCACCGCAACCGCGGCGGCGCACGCGGTGAGCAAGGGGATGAACAGCGCCGTTTCGCCCGTCATTTCGACAATGAGCGCGATGCCGGTGACCGGCGCGCGCACCACGCCGACAAAGAGCGCGCCCATGCCTACCGCCGCGTACGCCGCCGTCGGCGTCGTGAGCTGAGGTAGCGATGCCTCGAGCGCGTGGCCGAATAGCGCGCCCGCTGCAGCTCCCACGACCAGGAGCGGCGCAAACAGACCGCCGGGAAGTCCGGGAGCGTACGCCAGCGGGCCGAGCACGAGGCGCGCAGCGAAGATGACCACGAGCATCGCCACCGACTGGCCACCGTCAAGCACGCTCTGAATCAGCACCTCGCCTCCACCCACGAGCGCCGGCGTGACACAGGCGAGCAGCCCGAAGAGCCCGCCGACGACCGCGGCACGCGCCGCGGGCGCGATGCGATGCAAACGGTCGGCCGCGTCGAGCCCCGCAACCACCAGCCGGTTGTAGCCGACGCCGAGCAGCCCGATGAGCCCGCCGAAGACGAGAAAGAGCAGATAACCGGGGAAGAGGTCCATCTCGAAAGTCGGCACCGAGAACTCGAGGCGGCGGCCGATCAGCGCGCGCATGACGGCGAGCGCGGCGCTGCACGCCGTCAGCGCTGCAACGGCGACGCGCAGCTCGAAGCGCCGGATGAGCTCCTCGAACACGAAGATCGCGCCCGCGAGCGGCGCATTGAACGCCGCAGCGAGGCCCGCGCCCGCGCCCGCCGCAAGCAACGCACGATCGTCCGCGGCACGGAGCCGGAACCTGCGGGCGAACAGGCGTCCGAGCGTCGCGCCCATCTGCACCGTCGGTCCTTCGCGACCAAGCGCGAGTCCCGACCCGAGCGCGAGCGTGCCGCCGATGAACTTGACGGGAAGCACGCGCGCCCTCACAGGGCGAGCCTCGCCCTGGACGACTGCCTCGACGTGTTGAACGCCGCTTCCCGAAGCCTCGGGCGCAAATCGACTGACAAGGCCGCGCGCGACGAATGCGGCCGCGGCGGTGAGCCCGACGGGCGCGAGCCAGCCGAGCCACGGCGCTTCCAACGCCCACGCAACCACCGCGCTGCGCAGCGCGACTGCGTGGTCCACTGCAACGTGGAAAGCGCAGCCGACGAGCCCCGCCAAGGCGCCGACCGCGAGGCCGGCCAGCGCAAGCCTCAGAAGACCCGATCGATCTTCCTGGTCTTCGCTCGGCGGGATGGTGTTCCGGTCTGCAGCCATGGCTCGGGGAAATCGCGGTCTTTGCTCGCGTGCGGCGCATTCTGCCAGTTCTCGCCGCTAGGCACCGCCCGCGACCCGCACGATGCATCGGAATCCGAGATGGCAAGTCGAGCTCTCTGCCTCCTGCCCCATACGCGCGGCCGGACGATAGCGACGGCAATAATTCGGCGCGCACAGGTACGACCCGCCCTTCATCACCTTGCGCGCAATCTTGAGCTCGGGCGAAGAAGGATCGAAGCTCGCTTCCCGCGGCGGGCCGCGCGGGTTGTCCAGCGTACAGCAGGCCTTCTTGATCTTGCCGTGCTCCTGGTACCAATCGGTCGTCCACTCCCAGACGTTGCCCGCCATGTCGTACAAGCCGTAGCCATTCGCCGGGAATTTACCGACCGGCGCCGTCCACTCGTAGCCGTCCTCGACCAGGTTTTGCCATGGAAACTCGCCCTGCCACGTGTTCGCCATCGGCTTCCTGCCGGGCATGAACTCGTCACCCCACGCGTATTCGGCGCCCTCCAGCCCGCCGCGCGCCGCGAATTCCCACTCCGCTTCGGTTGGAAGCTCCTTTCCGGCCCATTTCGCGTAGGCTTCGGCGTCCGCGAAGGCGACATGTACGACCGGGTGCTCCCACAGCCCCTGCAGCGAACTGCCCGGTCCGCGCGGATGGCGCCAGTCCGCACCGGGCACGTAGAGCCACCATTCGTACTTATTGCTGAGATCGACGGTGTGCGGCGGCTTCCTGAACACCACCGAGGATGGCACGAGCAGCTCAGGCTTCGCGCCTGGATAGTCCGCTGCGCTGGCCGGACGCTCTGCGAGCGTCACGTGTCCCGTTGCTTCGACGAAACGCTTGAACTCGCGATTGGTTACGGTGTGCCGGTCCATCCAGAATCCGTTCACGGTCACCTTGTGCGGCGGGGCTTCCTCCGGGTAATGCTGGTCGGAACCCATCATGAACGTACCGGGCGGGATCCAGACCATGCCCTTGTCAGGCGGCTTCCCCGACGCCGGCGCGCCTTCGCCCAGGGCCTTGCCTGGTGTCAGTGAATTGATCTGCACGGCCGCTCTCCGGGGCGACGAGTCGCTACTACACGCGGACAAAGACCGCGCCGAGCGCGAACAACCCGATGAAGACCATCAGGAATGCAATCGCGTACAACGGCGTATGCCTGACCACCTCGCCGATGCCCGCGATGGGCTCGAACTCCTTGCTTAGCAGGTAGCGCGCCAGCGCGTGGTACTGCCAGATCGCGACGAGCAGCGCGACCACGCCTGTACTGATGAGCGCGACACCCAAATATCGCGGCGCCTGCGGCTGCAGCGCCGGGGCGACACCCTGCATCGAATTGAGCCGCTCGAAAAACTGCACGATCGTGAAACCGAAACCTATCAGCGCCAACGAAGTTCGCACCCACGACATGAGCGTGCGCTCGAGGCTCATGCGAGTGCGGAGCCAGCCGAAGTGGCTATCCGACGTCGGCCGCACTTCCAGTCCGTGCGGTTGCCTGACTTGATCGACCATCTTCAATCCCTTTCCAACGTTCCCTGGCGACTCCCATCGGCGGCGAGAGCGGCCGGCAAGACTGATTGGGCCGTCAGGTTCTGCGCCATGCCGCTCGCGGGATCAGCCAAACACGACCTTCCAGTCACGCTTCATGCTCACGACCGTGATGCCGTATTCGGTCGCCTTGTCGAGCGCCTCCGCGAGCGGGCTCAGCATGAATTCGCGGTCGTAGGCGACTTCGCGCGCGTCGTCGTCGTGCTGCAGGAGCAGCGCAAGGCGCGCCCCGGCGCCCGACTTCACGTACCGCAGCATCGCCAGGTCGCCGTCCGAGTTGCCGAAGGCCAGGATCGGTCTGCGCCCGATGTGCAAGCCGATGTTCTGCACCTTCACCTCGCGATCGTCGAAGCTGCCAAGCTCCGGGGTTTTCATCAGCATCGAGCAGCCGTCCCTCATCTCCACGCGCAACTTGACGCTGGAGCCGATCACCTGCTCGCGCGGAATGCCATAGCTCTGCTCGCAGATGAGGCGCACGAAGTCGACACCGCCGCCGGTGACGATGTACGTCTTGAAGCCGTTCTTGCGCAGGTAGTCGAGCAGCTCGAGCTGAGGCTTGAACGCGACCTGCGTGAACGCGCAACCATATTTCGGGTGCTTCGCCGACGCGAACCACGCGCGTCCGATCTCGGCGAACTCGTCCTCGCTCATGCCGGCGTGCGTGGCGAAGAAAAGCTCCGCTGCCGCCTGCTTGCCGAGCGACATCAGCGTCTTGAAATCGTGCTCCACGAACGCCTTGAAGGGCTGGCGCTGCGGGATCGAAGGATCCTTGGCCGCGAGCCGCTTGATGCGGTCGGCCAGGAAATAGACCTGGACCTGCAGCGGCTGCTCGCTCCACAACGTACCGTCGTTGTCGAACGTCGCGATGCGCTCGGAAGGCGGCACGTAGTCCGCACTGCCCTGCTTCGCCACGCGCGCGACGAAGTCGATGATCGCCGACCTGGTCGCGCCATCGTTCCAGGACGGCAGTGCAACGCTCGATATGGTCGTCATTTTCCCATCGCAGGAAACAAGCGGCCGCGCGGCAGAAAAGGGTCCGCCGCGCGGCTGCTTGCGCGTACGTCAGCCGCCTGCGGCAGCGCCATGCATCGCCTTGACCGCGTCGTCGATCGTGAAGGTGTTCGGCTTCTGGATCGGCGGGAAGTCCTTGAACGTAGCAGCGAACTGGGCCGCGATAGCCTGCGCAGCATAGAGTACGTAGACGTGGTGGATGTACCAGTCGTAGTACGTGTTCGAGGTGACATCCGCGAACTCATACGGATCAGTCCGGAGGTTGAAGAACTTCGGCAGCCGCAGCCGCGTGAACGGCTCCGCCCATACCTGCAGCGTGCCGTGGCATCGCTGCTCGATGAACACGACCTTCCAGTTGTCGTAGCGGAGAGCGAGGATGTCGCCATCATCGCTGATGTAGACGAAGCCCTGTCGCGGACTCTTCTTCTCCTTACCGGTCAGATAAGGCAGCAGGTTGTAGCCGTCGATGTGATTCTTATAGGTTCGCCCGATCGCCTGGTATCCCTTCTTCGCCTTCTCCAGGATGTCGGGCTCGCCGGCCATGGCGAGGAAGGTCGGGAACCAGTCGTGGTGCTGGATGATCTCGTTCGAGATGCTGCCGGCCTTGATCTTGCCCGGCCAGCGCACGACCAGCGGAATGCGGAACGCGCCTTCCCAGTTGGTGTTCTTCTCGCTGCGGAACGGGGTCATGGCGCCGTCGGGCCAGGAGTTGCGGTGCGGCCCGTTATCGGTCGAGTACATCACGAACGTGTTGTCGGCGATGCCGAGCTTGTCGAGCAGGTCGAGCATCTGGCCGACGTTCTTGTCGTGATCGATCATCGTGTCGTGGTAGGGCGACTGCCAGCGCCCGGCCTGGCCGAGGCTCTCCTTCTTCGTGTGCGTGTACAGGTGCATGTGCGTAAAATTGAGCCACACGAACCAGGGCTTCCCAGCCTTCTCCTGACGCTTGATGAAATCGGTCGCCGCGGCGGCGAAATCATCGTCGCAGGTCTCCATCCGCTTCTTGGTTAGCGGGCCGGTATCCTCGATCTTCTGCTTGCCGACCTTGCCCCAGCGCTCCATCTCGGTCGGGTCATCCTTGTCCGTCGCATATGAATGGATCACGCCGCGGGGACCGAAGCGCTCGCGGAACTTCGGGAAGTCCTTTTCCGGCGGGTAGTCGTCCATCTCGGGCTCTTCCTCGGCATTCAGGTGGTACAGGTTGCCGAAGAATTCGTCGAAGCCATGGTTGGTTGGCAGCATGCGATTCAGGTCGCCGAGGTGGTTCTTGCCGAACTGGCCGGTCGCGTAGCCCTGGTTCTTCAAAGCTCCTGCGATCGTGAGGATCTTTTCGCTCATGCCGATCGGCGCGGCGGGAATCCCCACTTTCGACAGTCCGGTGCGTAGCACGCTTTGTCCGGTGATGAACGACGATCGGCCGGCGGTGCAGGACTGCTCACCGTACGAATCGGTGAACATCATCCCTTCCTGGGCAATGCGGTCGATGTTGGGCGTCTTGTATCCCATCAGCCCGTGCGAATAACAACTCAGGTTCGAGATCCCGATATCGTCGCCCCAGATGACGAGGATGTTGGGTTTGTCTTGCTTAGCCATTGCTCACTCCTTTCAACAGTTGCGCGTTAAACACTGCTTCCTTCCTCCGTCCGGCTGTCCTAGTCTCCTCCGCCGCCCCCTCGCCCATAGCCCTTGCGGACCTTGCCGCGAAAGACCCAGTACACGCCGATGGTGTAAATGGCGATGACGGGCAGGACCACGACGCCACCGTAGAACAGAAACTGCAATGATGCCTCCGGCGCCGCCGCGTTCGCGACGGTGATCGAATACGGAATCATATAGGGCCAGAACATCGCTCCCAGGCTCAGGAACGCGGCCAGGAAAAAGACCACGGTCATCGCGAACGGCACCGCGTCGTGGCGTTTGCGGTGAACACCGACCGCAAGTCCGGCCAGCGCGAGCACGCCGACCACTGGGAATACGAAAGCCCAGGATCGTGCCTGCAGATTGCTTCGCGCGAGAATGCTGTAGTCGAACGTGACCGCGAATGCGACCAACAGGACGGCGAGCGCGCCGGCGGCGAGCCACTGGATGCGTCTGTAGGCCCAGTCGCGCAGCTCGCCGTCGCTCTTCATCACCAGCCAGCCCGCCGCTAACAAGGCGTATCCGAGAACGAGTCCGATCCCGGTGAGGATCGCAAACGGGTGCAGCCAGCCGAAGGGGCTGCCGGCGTACTGGCCGTTCGCGACCGGAATCCCGCGGATCATCGCACCGATCGCAGCGCCTTGCACGAATGCCACCAGCGTCGAACCGAGGAAGAAGCCAAGGTCCCAGACCGGACGCATGCGCAGGCTCCGGAACCGGAACTCGAACGCGATGCCGCGGAAGATCAGCCCGATCAGCAGCAACAGGACCGGAAGGTAGAACGCGCCGAGGAACACCGCGTAGACGTCGGGGAACGCTGCGAAGAGCCCGGCGCCGATCACCACCAGCCATGTCTCGTTGCCGTCCCAGAATGGGGCGATCGTGTCCATCATCCGAACCCGGTGCGCTTCCTCCCTCGTGGTGCCGAACAGCACGCCGACCCCGAGATCGAACCCGTCCAGGATAACGTAGAGCAGGATCGCGCAAGCGAGCACGCCGGCCCAGAATGACGCGAGGGCGCTCGGTTCCATGGCGCTCACGCTCCTGTCCTGGCCGTGCTGCCGGTCGCCGTCTCCGCGCTGTCCGCGAACGCCAGCGGCCGGCTGCCGGTGGCGCCCGGGATGGTCTTCGCGTCGCCGGTCGGTCCGTCCCGCAGCAGCTTGAAGATGTAGTACCCGCCAAACGTGGCGAACATCGCGTAAACGAGCACGTAGCCGACGAGCGAGAACAGCACATCGCCGGTCGTGAGCGCGGGCGTCAAGGCGTCCTTGGTGCGCAGCACCCCGTATACAACCCACGGCTGCCGCCCGACCTCCGCCGTGAACCATCCCGTGAGGATGGCGATGAAGCCGGTCGGAAATGCGAGGAACGTCCCCCAGAGAAACCAGCGCGTCGTTTCCAGCCGCCCGCGCCAGCGGAGGAAATTCCCGAACCACGAAACCGCGAGCATGATCAATCCCATCCCCACCATCAGCCGGAAGCCGAAAAACGGAATCAGCACCGGCGGCCGGTCTTCCGGGGGGAATGCTTCCAGTCCGATCTCTTTCGCGGTCCAGTTGCCGGAGGCGATCATGCTGCCGAGCTTCGGGACTTCGATCGCGTAAAGGTTCCGCTGCGCTTTTTCATCGGGAATCGCGAGCAGCACTTCGCTGGCCGGCTGCTGGGTCTTCCAGCGTGCCTCGATCGCCGCGAATTTGGCTGGCTGGTGCTGAAGCACGTACAGTCCGGTCAGGTGACCGAAAAAGAGCTGAATCGGGATCATCACCGCCACGAGTCCGAGACCCCAGTGCAGCATCACACGCGCCTCGGCGCGGTGAACGCCGCGCAGCGTATACCACGCCCCCGTCGCAGCCACGCACATGCCGGTGGTGAGGAACGCGGCGAGCAACATGTGCGGCCAGCGCACCATCATGACCGGCCCGGTCACGATCGCCCACCAGTCTGCAGGAATGATCTTCCCGTCGACGATCTTGTGGCCGAGCGGCACCTGCATCCAAGTGTTGTTGGCCAGGATCCAGAACGAGGAGAACATCGTGCCGAGCGAAACCATGCAGCAGGCGAAGAAATAGAAGCGCGGCGAAACCCGCTCGCGCCCGAGCAGCATGACGCCGAAGAATGTCGCTTCCAGCATGAAAGCGGTGAAGGCTTCGTAACCAAGCAGCGGGCCCTGGATCGGCCCCGTGCGCTGCGCCAGTACACCCCAGTTGGTTCCGAACTGGAACGCCATCACGATACCGGTGACAACGCCCATGCCGAACGACACCGCGAATACTTTGAGCCAGAAATCGAAGACGCGGCGATAGAGCGCGTTGCCGGTGGCAAGCCGCGCGCCCTCGATCGTCGCCAGCCACGCCCCGAGCCCGATCGTGAAGGCCGGGAAGATGATGTGGAAGCTGATGACGAACGCGAACTGCAGGCGCGACAGGAAGACGGGATCGAGATCCATGACGTATCTCGTCCTCAGCCAGCGATGGGCTCGACCATCACTTGCTCGCCGCGGCGTTGCCAAGGCCGAGCACGACGACTTTCGCGGGAGTGGGCTTCACAGGCCAGGCGATCATCGAAAGGCCCACTGCCACGGCCACCTTCTGCGAGCCGCCCGCTGCGTAGGTGATCACGCCGCCGCCGACCCCGCCGCCGAGATCCTGCCCCCAGAGCTTCTGGCCGGTGGCGGCATCGAGCACATAGAAGGTGCCACCCACGTCGGCGACGAACACGACACCGCCTGCGGTCGGCGTCAAGCCGCCGATGAATGGGTAGTTGGCCTTGAGGCGCCATTTCCAGACGCCGGTGTCGGCGTCGACGGCATGGACCCAACCTGCCCACCCCCTCCTGTCAAACTTGCCGAATACCCAGAAGGGGTTCAGGAATTGCACCCCGGTCCATACCTGCCCGACGGGGACGCGCTGCATCTGTTCGAGGGTCTGCGGCTTTACGATCTCGCACCACTCGACCTCCCCAATGAGGATCAGGTTCGTCTGCGGAACGTAGGACGGGCCGTTCCATTCGGAGCCGCCGGCTCCGCCCGGGCAGAAATGGACCTCCTCGCCGTGCGTGAAGGCTTCGGCCACGTTTTCGACTCGTGTCACGGGAACCTTGAAGACCGCGTTGTTGTTGGCGAGATCGAAGGCGTAGAGGTATCCATCCTTCGGCGCATCCACCATGAGCTGTTTGCCGCCCATCGTCTGAATCAGAATCGGCGCGCTCGAGACGTCCCAATCGTGCCAATCCTTCGGCACGAGCTTGAAATGCTGCTTGTAGTCGCCGGTCTTGGCGTCGACAACGACGACGGAGTCGCTGTAAAGGTTGGTGCCCTCGCGAACGCCGATCGCGAAATCGGGCGCGGGATTGCCGCCGGGGAGGTACAGGAGGCCGGTCTTGGTATCGAGCGTGTAGGAAGTCCAGAGACCGGCACCGCTAATCGGTATGCCCGGCCCGTTCTTCCACGTTGATGCATCGAGCGGCGACTTGCCCAGGGGTCCGCGAACCACGTCGCCTTCGACCTTTGGCACCATGAAGAACTGCCACAAGACCTTGCCGGTCTTGGCGTCGAGCGCGTACATCTTTCCTTTCCCGCCCTTGAAGTCGCCGCCCGCATTGCCGATGTAGACGACGCCATCGTGCGCGATCGGCGCCGCCGGGACCGATTCGCCGTGCTTCGGGTCGGCGATCGTCGTTTCCCAGATGCGCTTGCCGGTCTTGAAGTCATAGGCCAGCACCCGCCCGTCTTGGGTACCCCGAAACAGCATGCCGTCCCAGTAGGCCGCGCCGCGGTTGGAGGGCAAAAGCGCAGGAGGATAATCCTCGTGGGTTCGCCAGTTCAGTGCGCAGGTCGCCGGGTTGAGCGAGAAGATGTCGAATTCGGTGGTGCCGATCAGAGCGTCGTTCACCATGATCAGTCCGGATTCGAAGGCCTCGTATCCGCCGACGTCGTACGTGCACAAGACCTTCAGCTGACCAGCATTCTTGGTGTTGATCTCGGCGAGCGGCGAATAACGGTCCGAAGTGACAGTACGGTTGTAGCTCGGCCAGTCGCCGCTCGTGGATGCGGCGGCCGTCGGCGCAGCGGCCGAAGCCGCGGCTTCGGGAGCCTTGTACGCCGGGTTCGTCTCTGTCGTCGTCGAGCTCGGCGAATCGCCCAGGGACAGAACATAGTTGCGCGCGAGACCCCCGATCGTGGACATCTGGACGGGGAAGGCGACATACAACCCGCCGGCAATGATCGCGCCGATCACAGCGAGCACGCCAATTGTGATCAAGAATTTTTTCATCCTGGTCTCCTGTGCTGACTGACTCCGGAGAGCTCGTCGATGCAACTGCTATGCGCTGTCACTCCTCGATTCATCGCGTTCGCCGCGGCCTCATGGCTCGAAGGCGAAGATCCGCTTCCAATCGTCCCTCATGCTGATCACGATCCAGCCGTCTTTCTTTGCTTCAGCGTAGAGCGACTGAGTGAAGGCCCCGACTTTGGTCGCCGGCAAACCGAGCGCCGGGCCATAGGCATATTCGCGACTCGCATCGTCGTGCAGGACCAGCATTGCAAGGCGCTCCCCGTCGCCCGCCTTCGTGTACTCGAGCATCTGCCGGTCGCCGTCCGAGTTGCCGAACGACGCATACGGACGGCGTCCTATCATCAGGTGGATGCCCTCCGGCTTGCCGGCCTTGTCGTCGTTGAGAAGGAGCGTCGGCTCCTTGGTCAGGAACGGCCTGCCGTCCTTCGCGTAGCCGAACTTCGTGCCGCTCGCCGTACCGACGATCTGCTCGGGCGGAACCCCGTAAGTCGCTTCCGCGTACACGCGCACGAAGTCCTGGCCGCCGCCGGTGACGATGTAGGTCTTGTATCCGTTGTCGCGCAGGTATTTGAGCACCTCCTGCATCGGCTGATAGGTGAGATCGGTATAGGGGCGCTTCCAGCGGGGGTCCTTGGCCTGCGCGAGCCACTTCGCAACCTCGGAGCGGAACTCCTCTACCGACATGCCGGTCAGCGTCGCGGCGAGAATCTTCTCCAGGTCTTTAATCGGGAGCTTGGCGATCGCCTCGCGTTTGCCGGTCATCACTGTCTTGAACGGCTCCACGTTGGCGAGCTCCGGCTTGGCCTTGACGAGCGCCGGAACGCGATCGAGGCAGTACACCACCTGCGAGTAGATCGGATGCTCGACCCAGAGCGTGCCGTCCTGGTCGAAGGTCGCGACGCGCTCTGCGGGCGGGACGAACTTGGGGCTGCCCTGTGTCGTCGTCTGCTGCACGAAGGTCACGATCGCCTTCTTTGCCGCTCCGTCGTTCCACGAGGGCAGCGGGTCCGCCTGGGCGTGCACCGCGAGGCTGACGAGAAGGAGCAGTCCGCCGAGCACGAACGCAGCCGCAACGTTCGATTGCGCGAACGGCACTCTCTCGCTGTTCATTCTGCTCGTCCTTTCGGAATAGCGACGCGCGGCCACCGCGATGCGAAGACGGGACTCCACCGATCGCCACGGCGTGTCTTCGATGGTCGCCATACGCTGTTGACGACAATGAGGACTTTTACATTCGATCCAGCAAGGGCGAAACTAACCTTTGGTATAGTTCGTCGTGCGCTCGGCACTTAGTTGCTGCTGCGCGCGTTCTCCATCTTCTGCATCGTCCCGTCGATCGCCCTTCTTCATGCTGAGCCTGTCGGCACCCTGGCTCGGCAGACAATCCTGCAGGCTCTTCAGGTGCGCGGCGAGGAACGGGCTCGCGGCCGTCGGAGCCCAGAGCTTCCGGGCGAAGAACTTGCGGCCGATGTAGCCCACTGGTGTGAATTTGGCGCGGTTACGATGCCGCGGCGCTTCCGGCAATTGCGGCGTCAACCGCAGCCAGCAATTCGTCGTTGGAGAACGGCTTGCGCAGAAGCTTGACTCCTCCCGCCTCGTGGACTGTCCGGTCGAGGCCGGGGTCATCGCTGGCCGTGATGAACACGATAGGCACATCGGAGCCGCTTGCGCGCAGGAGCGATTGCACGTCGAAGCCAGAGAGTCCCGGCATGTGGATGTCGAGCAGGGCGCAGGCAGGTGTCAGCTGCGTGACCGAGGCGAGAAACTCCTCGCCGGACGCAAAGGCGGCGACCTCGTAGTCGGCCAGGCGCAGCAAGCGTCCGAGCATCGTGCGAACCGGCGCCTCGTCGTCGACGACGGCGATAAGGGGATCGATACGGGCCACCCGGCAACGTTACGGGTTTATGTCGCGGGAGGTAACTAGCCTTTGGGTTAGTTCGGGCGGAAACGGCGCCTCAGCGCTTTCCCTCGGCACCCGGCGGAGGAGGGGGGTTCGAAGGCGGGCCGATGTCGAGCAGCGTCGCGATGCGTATCAGCTCGGCGACGGTTTTCGCCTGCATCCGCTCCATGATGCGGGCGCGATGGAACTTGACGGTCTGCTCGACCACACCGAGGTCGCCCGCGATCTGCTTGTTGAGCTTGCCCGCCGCCAACGCGGCGAGAACCTCGCGCTCGCGCGGGGTCAGAGTGGCGAGCCGTTGCCGAAGCGCCGCGGTCGCGTTTCGTGACCGGCGCGCCCCGCTATCCTGCTCGATCGCTGCCCGCACGGCGGCTATCAGGGCCCGCGCGGGCACCGGCTTGGTCAGGAAGTCCGCTGCGCCGTCCTTGAGCGCGCGTACCGACATCGGGATGTCCCCGTGCCCGGTGACAAAGACAATGGGCAGCGAATCGCCGATCTCGGAAAGGTGGCGCTGCAGCCCGAGGCCATCGAGGCCCGGCATGGTGACATCGAGCACGAGACAGCCGTCCTTGCCCCGGTCGAGGCGCTCGAGGAAATCCTCCGCCGAGGCGAAGGTCTCTACCCGCCAGCCCTCTGCCCGGAGCACGCGCGAGAGCGCCTTCAATATCTCTGGCTCGTCGTCGACGAGAAAGACGGTCGTCCCGGGCTCGTTCTCGATCACGTCGGCAACCTTGCCGGAAGGGTGACACAGAACGACGCTCCGCCTTCCTCGTTGTTTTGCACCGTGACCCGCCCCCGGTGTGCAGCCACGATGGAATGGCAGATCGCCAGCCCCATGCCCATGCCTTCCGCCTTCGTGCTCCAGAATGGATCGAACACTTTCTTCATGTCCTTCGCGACGATGCCGGTCCCGTTGTCGATTACGTACAGGCGAACGTCGGTGCCGCTCGACTCGGTACGGATCGCGAGCTTTCGTTCCTCGGCGTTGACGTTGCTCACCGCGTCGGCGGCATTCATGACGAGATTGAGCAGGACCTGCTGCAGCTGCACGCGTCCGCCCTCTACCACGGGTAGCGCCGGCGCAAGATCCGTAGTCGGGTTGACCTGCCGGATCAGCAATTCCGTGCGCAGCAGATCGAGCGTCTCGCTTGCCAGCTCGTTGAGGTCGATCGTCTCGAGCTGCATGTCGCCGCGCTTGTAAAGCTCGCTCAGGCGGCGGATGGTCGCCGACGCACGGTGATTCTCGCTCACGATATCGCTGCAGATCTGGCGCAGCTCGGCGACATCGGGCTTTTCGCGCTCAAGCATCTTTTGCGCCGCTTCCGCGTTGCCGAGGATCGCCGCGAGTGGCTGGTTGAGCTGGTGCGCGATCGCAGCAGAGAGCTGGCCGACCATGGAAACGCGGGTCATGTGCCGCAGGGCGTTGCGGTCCTCGGCTGCCCGCAGTTCCACGTTCTTCCGCTCCGTGACATCGAACGCGACGCCGAGCAGCCGCTGGTAGTTGCCCCTCTCTGCCCGCCCGCGAGCTGCGATCCAGCGCGTCTCGCCATCGTGCCCCGTTACGCGATACTCGGCGTCGAACTCTCCACCGGTGGCCAGAGCCTTTCCCGCTGCCTGTTCGAGCTTCTCGCGATCGGCGGCGTGCACATTCCGGAGCATATCGTCGAAGGCGATCGGCTTGACGGACGAATCGACTTGCCGTCGAGGCTGCGCTGTCGCCCAGATCCTGTCGCGAGCAATGTCCCAGGCCCAAAGGGAAAGCCGCGCAGCGCCTGCAGCAAGGCTCAACTGGTCCTTGCTTTCCTCCAGCTCGGTCGCCGTCCGAAGTCGCGTTCGGCGCTCCACGAGAAGCGCGGTGATCATCACCGCCTGCAGAAGAAGGACAGCGATAGCGACCGAGATTTCCAGCCGGTGCGTTTCCCATAGGGTAGGCTCCTGGAACATGACGATGGTCCCGGCCGGCAGCGCGCGCTGATCCACGTTCCACCGGTGAAGCTGGCGCCAGTCGACCATGGGTGTCCGAACCGTCGCTGCCGGGGGAATCTCCGTCGCAGGCGTTCCGTTCAGTAGCTTGACTACGATCGCTCCGCCTTCCTTCGCCTCGTCAACGTATCGCGTCATGTAGCCCCCGACGATCCCGGCGCCGAGGAAGGTGTCGAATGTGCCGTAGACCGGGACCGGAGAGGCGCTCGCGATGCGCTCGATCGCCGAGCGAGGCGTGCTCACCTCGCCGAGGCCGTCCACAAAGTAGCCGGGCGAAAACACCACAGTGCCCGGCGAGAGCGCGCGCACGCGGCGCAGGACTTCGGCGGTCGGAAGCCCGGAGAGATACTCCGCGGCGAAACCGTCGCCCACACGCTGGACCGCCGTGCGAAACCTGCTGTCCCACAGGCGATCGAGATCGGACGCTCCACGTATGAGGACGAGTCGCGTCGTATTCGGATGCAGCTTGAGCGCCAGTTGCAGCGTCGGCGTCGGGTCGAGGTCTTCGGTATGTCCGACGACGTCCCGCGGAAGCGTCAACCTCGCCAGCCTGTCCCGTGCGACGGCAACGTGCACTATCGGCACACCCGGAAGGATGTCGTCGCGGAACTTGATCGCGAACTGCAATGCGGGAAGGGAGTCCGCGACGATGACCCGGATGTTGCGTTGACCATACTTCTCGCGCAGCAGCGCGGCTTCCGCCTCTTCAAACGTTCCGACCGCGCTCAACTCGTCGTCGAGATACTCGGGGAAAATCCGCACTGGACGCTGGAGGCCGCCGGACACGACCGTCCGCAGCGTGTCTTCGATCACCACCTGCGCCGGAGTCGCCCGCTGGTTGCTGTGCAGGATCAGGACGCCGTCCGGCGTATCAGCGATGGCCGGTTGCGCGCAGAACAACATCAGCAGCGTGGACAGGGCGAGAGCTTTCGCCGCCCTGGCTCGCGCAGCGGAAAGGCTCGGACTGAAGAGCCGCGACCGGATTCGCCCGCCCGCGCCGTGCCGGATCATGATCGCGGAGCGAGCTCGGCGCCAAGCGTGCATGTTGAGCGAAGCCAACGCTGCCTCAGTACGCGCGGCACGCGGAGGGGGAGCAGAGTATAGCAGCCAGAACGTTGCAACTAATCCACGACCGCGGCAAGGGATTCGCGAGCGCCGGGCGCATCGCCCCTGCTAAGATTCGCTGCCGAATCTGCGACGTCGAGGAGAGAAGCGGTGGGCGGCCAGGTCGATCTGCTGTGGAACATCGGGCTGTGCGTTTCGGTGGCTGCCGCGCTGGCGTTCACGGCGCATCGACTTCGCCAGCCGCCGCTGCTCGCCTACATGCTGGCCGGCGTGCTCATCGGACCGGAGATCGGTCTGAAGCTGATCAGCGAGCAGGAGAGCATTCGCACCGTCTCGGAAGTCGGATTGATCCTGCTGCTGTTCATCATCGGCCTCGAGATGGACTTGAAGAAGCTGCTGGCAGCGGGAAAGCCCGTTCTGGTGGCCGGCATCCTGCAGTTCCCGCTGTGCTTCGCGCTCGGACTCGCATTCTTCCTGCCGTTCGGATTTCGCGCGAGCGGCGGCGACTTCGGGCTGCTCTACATCGCGATCTGTCTGGCGCTCAGCAGCACCATGATCGTCGTCAAGCTGCTGTACGACAAGTTCGAGCTCGATACCCTGCCGGGCCGCATCACGCTGGGCATACTCGTCTTCCAGGACGTCTGGGCGATTCTCTTCCTCGCCATCCAGCCCAATCTACTGGAGCCCGAGATCGGCACCCTGCTGGGCTCGCTCGTCAAGGGCGCGCTGCTGGTCAGCCTCAGCCTGCTCATCAGCAAGACCGTACTGCCGCGACTGTTCAATGCCGTCGCCAAGGTGCCGGAGCTCGTGCTCGTCGGCTCGCTCGCGTGGTGCTTCGTGGTGAGCGCTGCCGCCGATGCCGCAGGCCTTTCACGCGAGATGGGGGCCCTGATCGCGGGTGTCAGCATATCGACGTTCCCGTACAACATGGATGTCGTCGCGAAGGTCGTCAGCGTGCGCGACTTCTTCGTTACGCTGTTCTTCGTCGCGCTCGGCATGCAGATTCCGATGCCGAGGCTGGATGTGGTCGGACTCGCGCTTCTGGCATCGGTGTTTCTGGTGCTGAGCCGCTTCGTCGTGGTGACGCCGCTTCTGCGCAGGCTCCACCTCGGGCACCGCGCGAGCCTGCTTCCGTCGATCAACCTGGCGCAGATGAGCGAGTTCTCGATCGTGATCGCCGCCATCGGCCTCGCCGAGAATCACATCGAGCAGAGAACGGTCAGCGTCGTGATCCTCGTGTTCGCGATTACCGCCGTCACTTCTACCTACCTCATCGAGTACAGTCACCGGTTGCAGGATGTGCTTGCGCGGTGGTTGCGGCACGCGGGCCTGTCCGACTTCGACACGGCCGAAGACGAAGCGCAGGCTGCGCCGACCCACGCGGGCAGGGATGTCGTGCTGCTGGGCTTCTTCGTCGAGGCTAGCGCTCTGGTGCAAGAATTCGAGATAGCGAAGGACGCGCGGCATCGCGTGCTCGAACGACTCCTGGTGATCGACTTCAATCCAGAGGTGCACGCCGAATTGCGACGCCGTAACGTCGCCTGCATCTACGGGGACATCTCGCACATGGAGACGCTGCGCCACGCGGAGATCGAGGATGCTGCGCTCATCGTCTCGACGATCCCCGACACCATCCTTCGCGGCACCGACAACCTGGAGCTGTTGCGCAAGTCCCGGCGCCTTTGTCCTCGGGCCAAGGTAATCGTCACGGCGGGCCGCGCCGCGACGGCGCTCGGGCTCTACGAGGCGGGTGCCGACTATGTGTTCATTCCCTTCCTGCACTCGGCGCCGGAGATGGCTTCGCTCATCCTGGAAGGGCTCGAGCGCGGATTCGACCGGCTGCGCGCCGAGCAGATCGAGCACCTCAAGCTGCGCAACGAGGTACTGAAATGAGCGCCGCGGGATGGGCCGGCGCGACCTGATCCTTCTCAGCTGAGCGCCGGCACTGGAATGGCCGCGCCATGAATCGCGCTGGCTTCCGGCGAAGCGAGGAACAGGAACACCTTTGCCAGGTTCTCGGGCGCCACCCAGCGCGCAGGATCGGCTTTGGGCATCGCCGCCCGGTTTTCCGGGGTGTCGATGATGGTCGGCAGCACGCAGTTGACATTGATGTTCTTCTCGCGCAGCTCGGCCGCCATCGACTCGGTGATCCGGATCACTGCGCTCTTGGCGGCGCAATAGGCTCCCATCTGTGCGCCGCCCTTCAGCGCGGAAGCCGCGCCGACGTTGATGACCTTGCCGCCGCCGGCGGCGAGCATGTGCGGCACGACGGCGCGAACGCAGTTGAGCAGCGTGCGCACGTTGACGTCGAACATGAAGTCCCACTCGCGCTCCTTCGTTTCGTGGACCGGCGCGCCCATGCGGAATCCGCCCGCGATGTTGCACAGGACATCGATGCGACCGAAGCGCTGCAGCGCCGCGCGCGCCGCCGCCTCGACCTGCTGCTGGTCGAGGAGATCGGCGGCGATGAAAAGGCGTCGCGCGTTCTCTCCTCCGAAGGCGTCCGCGAGGCTTTCGCGGCGATGACCGATCAGGGCGAGATTGGCTCCCTCCCCGGCAAAGGCACCCGCTACCGCGCGTCCGAGGTTGCCGGCGGCGCCGGTCACCATCACCGTGCGCGCATCTGAACTCATGTCACCCCCCAACGCCGATCACGGCGCCGCCCATTCTGGCACAGGATCCGGCGATCAGGCTGCCCGTCGCGCCGGATCGACCGGCCTTGCAAAGGCAACCTGATCGGAGGAGTGACTCGATCCGACGCTTTCCAGCGAGCTGCAGCGCCGCTCAGCCTTTGTGCGCGTTGCCCGTGTACATCGACCGGCGAGCGGTCCGTGCAGAATGAACGGATTAAAGGCACGCACTTCGATGTTCTCATGGCCAGTGAGTACCGCGATCTGGCTCGCGCAACCAGCCTGCGAGGGAAGCGAGAGCCAAAGCGATGGCGCGTGCGACTACGTGCATAATGCGCGAACCCCGCCGCCAAACCCCGAGCTCCGATCGAGGATGAATCGTGGAGGGTCGTTGAGCAGAACCGTCGTCGTCGTTGCGGTTGCACTGCTGGCCTGGGCCGCGCAGGCTGCGCCGCCCGCCGACGAGGCCGACATCAGCGTGCGCGCACGCACGGACGGCGAGCGCGTGCTGATCGACGTGGACTTCTCCGTCGCCGCGACAGCGGTCGAAACCTGGGCCGTGCTGACCGACTACGACAACATGGCGAGGTTCGTATCGGGCCTTCAGGCGAGCCGGATCATCAACCGCGAGGGCGATACGCTCGTGGTCCTCCAGAAGGGGAACGCTTCGCGCGGCCCCCTCAGCCTCTCCTTCGAGAACGTCCGGGAGATCGTGCTCGCACCGATGACCGAGATCCGTTCGCGGCTCTTGAGCGGTACCTTCAAGGCGTCGGAGTTCACCACCCGAGTCGTGGATCACGGCGACTCGACGCAGATCGTCAATCACGGCGAGTTCATTCCCAACATCTGGGTGCCGCCGGTCATCGGCCCGCCGCTGATCGAGGCCGAGACTCGCAAGCAGTTCGAGGAGTTGAGGGCGGAAATCCTGCGCCGTAAGAGCACCGGCGCGCCGAACTAGCCGCTGCGCCGGACCAACCCCACGACGAGAGAGACGACGAAGAGGATCAGGAAAATGAAGAACAGGATCTTCGCTATCTCGACTGCCCCGGCGGCGATGCCTCCAAAGCCGAAGATCGCAGCGACGATCGCGATGACGAAGAATACGAGCGCATAGTGAAGCATGACAGTTCCTTTCGCCTTGATCAGAGCCCCTCATCGCTATGCAAGTTGCATGCCGCGGCGTGGCGGCTGTATCTCCGAGCAGGAGCCACGTGTTCTCTCGTTCTGCGGCTTGTAACTCTTTCCGGTCGGCACCGCGCGTTACAGCGGATCGCAAGAATTACCCGCGTTGTTCGGCTCCTGTGTCGGTGCACTCCTACACCTGCGTAGCAGCACGCGCGACATCATGATCGCTCCTTTGTAGAGTCCTGCGGATTGCGCCATTCATCGTCCGCCGCGCGCGACGCCGCGCCAATCGGTTGGAAGCTGAAACCGCTGTAGGCTGTTCTCCCTTGAGCGTGGGAGCCAGTCCTAGGCGACGCGAGATGCGATGAACGCGGCGCGGACGTAGGAGATCGTCCGACAGCAACTCGCTTCGCTCCGACAAGAGGAAGCGGCTCGCGCCGATAGCGGTGCCTTGAGACGCGCCGCATACTGCGTGTGTTCGAATCGGGAGGCGTAGGACCCCTTGAAGGAGGCTTACTATGCGACACAAGACCTCGATGCTTCTGCTGACCACTATGGCCGCTGCCTCGCTGGCCGTGGCCGCATGCGATCGACCTTCCGATTCGCCAACCGCGCAGCGACTGAACGCGGAAGCGGCAAAGCTTGCCGACAAGGGCGCACAGGTCGCCAATCAGGTCGCGACGGCAACCGATGACACGATGATCACCGCAAAGGTGAAGGCGGCCATCCTGGCCGAGCCCGGCCTCAGGTCCTCCGATATCAATGTCGATACCAAGGACGCGACCGTGACCCTCTCGGGTACCGTGGCGTCGCTCGATCTGCGTGAGAAGGCGAAGCAGCTCGCATCCACGACGGAAGGCGTCAAGAGCGTCGTCGACAACCTGTCGGTCAAGTCGACTGCGACCTCCTGAGCAGAGAAAGGGATACGTGCACAAATGAAACGCGAGGACATTCAGTGTCGCCTCCTGCAGGCGACGGGAGCCCTGGAGAGGGCATGGGGCCGCTTGACGGGCGACGAGACGCTACGCGCTCGCGGCGAGCGGGACCGACACCTCGCGCAGGTGCTGCAGGCCGCCAACCACGCGGCGCAGCCCGCAGTGAACGCCGGCGGTCGGACGCGCACACCTCAGGGGCGGCTGACCGGCGGCTCCGGCAGGTAGAAAGCAGCGGGGCGGGGCGGATGTCGTCGCCCCGCCCCGCAGGCGCGGCGGCGTTAGCCTCCGCGTCTTCAGGCGTCGGCTCGGCGCCGAGGGATGGAGACGACCAACGTTGTTCCGGCGCTGGCGCTGCCGGAGATGGAAACGTCGCCACCGAGTTGCTGTGCTCGCTCGCGCACGCCGCGCAACCCGTGTGAAGTCGGCTTGCGCACGTCGGCATCGGAAATTCCGACCCCGTCGTCGCGCACCGTGAGCACGTAGGCGCCGTTGGCGTCATTCAGCTGCACCCACACGTTGGACGCCTTGGCATGCCGCGAGACGTTGGTCGCCGTTTCCTGAAAGATCCGGAACAGCGCGAGGGCACCCTCGCGGTCGACGGCGATCTCCTTCTCCGGCATCTTGAGGTGGAACCGCACCTTGCCGTGCCGCTGATAGACATCGGCCTGCCAGCGCAGGGCGGCCGCGAGCCCGAGGTCGTCGAGTACCGAGGGCCGCAGATCGGTGACGATCCGCCGCGTGGCCGCGACGGCTCCGTCGACGACCTGGATCATGGCCAGCCGTTTCTTCTCCACGGGTCCGGGAAGGCGTGACCCGTGTTCGCCCAGCCACTCGAGATCCATCTTGAGCACGCTGAGCATCGCCCCTAGCTCGTCGTGGACCTCCCGGGCGATGCGCGCCTTTTCCTCCTCGCGGACGGTTTGCAAATGCCGCGATAGCTCGCGCAGCTCTTCTCGCGATCGCTCGATCTCGAGCTGGGCGAGCCGGCTCTGCGTGTCGTCCAGCACCACGCCGTCCCAGAACGTCGTGCCGTCGCTCGCCCTCCGGGGCATGGCGCGGATGGTGATCCAGCGCTCGGCCGTCTCGTGCCTGGGGTGAAGCCGTCCCGCCCAGCTCCAGGTCGTCAACCGGGCCGCCGACTCGTCGAGCGTGGCGAGCAGGTGGGTCCGATCCGAGCTTCCGATGAGGCCGAAGAAAGCCTCGGCATCGCCGGCGATTTCCGCTTCCTCGAGTCCGGTCACCGCCCTGCAACCCTGGCTCACGTAGGCGAACTGATGCCCGCCCGCAATGTCGCGGTTCAGTTTGAACACCATCCCCGGGACATTGGCAGTGATGCGCTCGTAGCGCTCCTCGCTCTCCTTGAGCGCGTCTTCCATTGCGCGGCGCGCAGTGTTGTCGTAGCACGAGCACAGATAGCCCGCGAAGTTGCCTTCCATGTCGTGGTACGGGCGCCCGACGCAGATGATCCAGCCATAATGGCCGTCGGCGCGGCGCAATCTGAATTCGAGCTCGAAAGGCTCGCGCGCGGGGAAGGTGAGATCGAAGACCTGCTGCCAGCGCGGCCGATCGTCGACATGCACTCCGTCGAGCCATCCGACGCCGAGCTCCGCCTCGCGCCTGCGCCCCGTGTAGTCGAGCCAGGCTTGGTTGAGGTAGTCGCAGGTACCACCTGCGTCGGACCGCCAGACCAGGTTCGGAAAGCCGGCGAACAGCGCCATGTAGAAATCACGCGCCCGCTCCGTCTGCTGCCGCAGCTCGAGGCGCGGTGTCACATCGCGCGTGATCATCGAGAATCCGCGCAGGCTGCCCTTCTCGTCGCGGATGGCGGAGATGATGTCGTCGCCGCGAAAGCGAGTTCCGTCCTTGCGCAGATGCCAGCATTCCTCCTCGTACCAGCCGCGGCGCACGGCGACGACGAGCTCCTTCTCCTGGGGTTGTTCGCGGTCGGGCGCGTAGAGCATCGAGAAATGGCGGCCGACGACCTCCTCGGCGGCGTATCCGTTAAGCGCCTGAGCTCCGTTGTTCCATGTCGCGATGGCGCCGTCGAGGCTCAGCATGAAGATCGCGCAATCCTTGACGGCGTTGATGATCAAGCGCGTGCGCGATTCGCTTTCGCGCAGTTCCTGCTCCGCGTGGTAGCGCCTTGCGATGTCCTGGGTAAGCCGGGCGTTGACGCGATCGAGGGCGCGAGCACGCGAGCGGGCCGCAAGGAACAGGTAGGTCGACAACGCGAGAAGCGTTGCCATCAGCGTGCCAAGCGCGAGCGCCATGTCGGGCAGGCGCGACGTGCTCGTGCGCAGATACTCCGCGCTTGGCGTTACGCGCAGCGTCCAGGTGGTCGACTGGATTGGCAGCGGCAGCTCCAGTCCCCATTCGCGCGTTGCAACGGGCTCCGTCGAGCCCGCCTCGAGCTCGACCTTCCCGTCCTCGATCAACTCGAGATGGTGGTCCGGGAAGCGGTCCACCAGCAGCGACTTCAGCCAGTTGCCCTTGCCGAGCGTGGTGGCGAGGATGCCCCTCAACTCGTCGCCCTCGTACACCGGCGTGTAGATCATGACCCCCTCGCCACCAGCGGGAAGCTTGGCGAATTTGCTCAGGGCGGTCTTGCGCGCGGCAACCGCCGCTTCGGCAGCGCCCGGGCGCTGCGGGTCGCGGCGCAGGTCGTATCCGATCTGCGCGCTGCCGTTGCCCCCCGGAGTGACCCAGCGCGTGATGTAGTCCGGACCGGCCCACGCAACCGATCGGAGCTCCTCGACGTCCTGCAGCAGGAGCTCCGCGTCGCGCTGCATCATGTCCGAACTGGCGGGATAGATCAGTTCGCGCCGGCCGAGTCGCTCGATCATCTCGATGCGGCTATTGAGCTCGCGCAGAATCTGCCCGCGTGCATCCGCGGCGATCAGAATCGTGCCGCGCTCGATGTAGCGCGCCTCCTGCGCTCCCAGGGCACGCCAGAGCACGAGAGCACAAACGAATGCTGCGAGCCAGACGATCAGCGGCGCCGTTCGCCGCACTGCGCTCCGCTCCTCCTCGTCGCCGAGCAATGCGTAGGCAAGCATCGTGGCGGCGAGCACGATGAACAGCAGCGCGCTGGTCCGCTCGCTGCTCGTGAGCTGCAGCAGCTCCGAGGCGCCCGTGCCGCCACCCCAGGTGCCGACCACCATGAGAAGCGACAGCGCCAGCGCGACCGACGCGAGCAGCGCCACCGCTATCGCATGCCAGCGGCGGCGACCCGTCCGCGGCCCGAACGATGCGAGAGCCCCGCCGGTCACGATCGATACCAGCGAGATGAGTAGGCTCATGTCGTCGTAGTCCCCCGGGGCCAGCGGCAGCCACGGGTTCCCCAGCATGGGGCGAACCGACAACATCGGCAGGAGTACCGCTGTGAAGCGCAGTACGCCAAGCAGCATCGGGACGGCGGCGCAGAGGCGGGCCGCCCGGTGTTGGCCCACCGCCTGCAGCGCCAGCGCCATGCCGCAGAATACGAAGACCCAGGCGGTGTCGTACTGCACGCGCTCGACGGTCGACCCGGCTATCGATATGGGCTCGCCCGTGTGCCAGCTCCATATCATGGTGCCCGCGATCGCGGCGATAGAGGTCCCGATCGCCGCGAGCACCGCACACACCCAGACGTCGCTGCGGGAGACGCGCTGCATGGTCATTGCATGCTGCATATGAGGGAGCTTGCCGGTCCGCCCTAGCGATCTAGCCGAGCCAAGCCGTGAATGGGGAGTGTAGAACAGGCAGGTGCCAAATGGTTCCCATGAGGGAATCAGGGTCGGGCGGGAGCCAAACGACGCAGTCGAGTGCTTCTCGTCGCGTGCGCGAACTTACAAGGTATGTGTCAAGACTTTCACGAAACGCAGCAACTAGCGCCACGAAATCGGCTTGATATCAAGGCGTGCGCCCATCCTGCCGGCTGGCATGCAGTTTGCGAAGCTACGGCTGCAGGAGGTCGGGACGGTGGAAGGCGGTCATCCCCTCCCGTGATACGAATCCTCCGCGCCCGAGACTCCTGCACTTCCCACGCCAGAGAGCACGGCTGTAGGACGGGGTCCTACAGCCAAGGTGATTGCACCTACAGCATTTACAGCGAACGGCCGATACCCGCGCAACAGCCCGTCGACGACCATTTGCGTGTCGCTAACGACACGTGATGGCGAGGGCATATGTTCGTAGAGACCGAAGGTTGTGCGGCGCTTAGCAAGGATTCTTCTCCCCAGGCTGGAACGCTCGAACCGCGGCGCATGGACGTTGAGCCGATCGATCGTGCGCAGAAGGCTTTGCTCGAGCATTTTGGGCAGCTCTGCGGGGCGTGCCCGCAGATGCGCGAGCTCTTCCGGGTTCTTGACCGCCTCGGCCCATCCGACGCCCCGGTGATGATTCTCGGGGAGAGCGGAGCGGGCAAGGAGCTCGTGGCGAGAACCTTGCACGAGCTTTCGCCCCGCAGTCAACGACCGTTCGTCGCGATCAACTGCGGCGCGTTGCCGGAGAACCTGATCGAGAGCGAACTGTTCGGGCACGAGCGCGGGAGCTTCACCGGCGCGGCGCGCACGCACCGCGGCTGCTTCGAACGCGCGGACAGCGGGACCCTGCTCCTCGATGAGGTCACGGAGATGCCGATCGAGATGCAGGTGCGCCTGCTTCGAGTGCTCGAGACGGGCAGTTTCAGCCGCGTCGGCGGGGACCAGGAAATCGCCACTGACGTGCGCGTTCTCGCAACCAGCAACCGTAACATGCAGGAGGCGGTCGCCTCCGGCCGGCTGCGCGAGGACCTGATGTACCGTCTTTGCGTGATCCCTGTGGTCGTGCCGCCGCTGCGAGCGCGCGGAGGGGATGCCGTCCTGCTGGCGGAGAAGTTCCTCGCGGAGCTGAATGCGGAATTCGGAGAGATAAAGAGCTTGAGCCTGGAGGCGCGGCACCGCATTGCGAACCATTCATGGCCGGGCAACGTTCGCGAGCTGAAGAACGTCATCCATCGTGCGTTCGTGCTTTCGGACCACGAAGTCCACGTCGACGTCGAGGCCGTCAGCATGGCGAGCGAGGAGGGTGGGGGCGAAGCTGCCGTCGGCTCGAGACAGGACATCGCCAGAGACGACCGAGGGTCGATCAGGATCGCCGTTGGCACGTCGCTCGGCGACGCCGAGCGCGCGCTCATCGCGGCGACCTTGCGCGCCGTCGGTGGCAGGAAGACCGAAGCGGCCCGCTTGCTCGGCGTGAGCCTGAAGACGATCTACAATCGGCTGCATGCGTACGGCGACACCGACTTGATTGCGGAGCGCCGGCATGCGCGCCTCGAATGTGCGGCACAGGCCTGATCGGCAAGGAGCACATCCCTTGGACCACACCGAACCCCGCTCTATAATCGATACACCAGCGCAGCCCGCGCGGCAGTCCGCGTCGCGAGGGACAAATGGAGCCGTGTCAATGCGCAAGACGCGCGTCCTGATTGTCGACGATCATGCGCTCGTTCGCGCCGGCTTCAGGCAGCTGCTCGCGACCACCGACGAATTCGAAACCGCCGGAGAGGCAGGCACGGCGGCCGCCGCCCTCGGGATGATCGAAGGCAACGGCATCGACGTCGTGCTGCTGGACATCGCGCTGCCCGACGCCGGAGTTCTCGAGACCGTCAGCAGCATTCGGCGCAAGCACCCGGACCTGGCGATACTCATCGTGAGCATGTACCCGGAGGAGCAGTACGCGGTCAACCTGCTGCGCGCCGGGATCAGCGGCTTCTTTCCGAAGGCGGGTGAGGCGAAGGACATGCTCACCGCGCTGCGCACGGTGGCAGCAGGGAAGAAGTACATCAGCGCAGCCCTCGCCGAGGCGCTTGCGCTGGAAGCGGCCGGAGATGCCGCCGAGCCGCCGCACCGAAAGCTCTCGAAGCGCGAGTTCCAGATCTTCGTGCATCTCGCGGCCGGAAAGACGGTGACCGACATCGCCCGCGAGTTGTGCCTGAGCGTGAAAACGATCAGCACCTATCGCTCGCGCATCTTCGAGAAGATGTCGTTCTCGCGCAACGCCGAGCTTACCGCCTACGCGCTGCGCCACAACCTGATGAACTGAAATGGGCAACGCGACGGCGATGCCGCTGCGCGTCTTCGTCGTCGAGGACTCCGCTCTGCTGCGCAACAGGATCATCGAGAATGTCGCTTCGCTGGGCGGGTTCGACGTGGTGGGCTTCGCGGAGTCAGAGGACGAGGCCGTCGCGGCGATCGACCGTCTGCGGCCGGACGTCGTGGTCGCGGACATTCGTCTGCGACAGGGCAACGGCATCGAGGTCGTACGTCAGGTCCGCGCGGCCGACGCCATGCCCCGCCCCAAGATCTACATCCTTACCAACTACGCGTACCCCGAGTACAAGGCGCATTGCTCGCTCGCCGGGGCCGACGCGTTCTTCGACAAGTCGTCGGAATACGACCGCTTCATCAACGAGTTGCAACGCTTGATGTAGCCCGCGCCTTGGGGCGCGCAAGAAAAGCGACCCGGACCGGTGTAGGAACGTATCCGAGGGCGGGTCTCCCGCCGCTTACATCACTATCGGCGTCGCACCGATGGCGACGCTGCTTCGACTCACCCACCCTATAGGCGCAATGCAGATCGTGGCCGGAGTCCCCGGTCCACGGGTGTCGGAAGTGGTACGTGTGCGACGAACTCTGCGCGCGTCGGGCGGGAGGCCAAGACTTTGCGCAAAACGAGCAAAGGAGGTGGCCATGAGAACGCTGATCGCTGCAATACTGCTAGCCCTGACCGCGAACGCCTATGCAGACATGTACTGCACCGATGGCACCAACGAAGTCACGTGGACAGTCGGCCACAAGCTGCCGGCCAACTGGGGCGACCTCAACCTCGACCCCAACGTGATGGAGTGCGGTGCCAATGGCCCAGAGCTGGCCTACATCCAGAGGAATTTCCAGGGCCTGCCGTTCCGCGCAATCCCGACGCTCCGTAGCGACGGCGTAGACAACACGTGGAATTACTGGTCCGGAGACAACGCTCTGTTCGTCTACGAGAACCTGTAACCGGTCATTCGCACTCCGCGATTGATCGTGAGCTGCCTCGACGAGGAGCGCGAGTTCATGATCGGCAATCTGTAGCTGCTGCTGATCGGCCGCGGCGCGGGCGGAATGGCCCGCAGCCGTCCCGGCCGCACGTAGAGAGCGGGCGCTAGCCGCGGCCTTCAGCCTTCGCGACCGCCCTCGGGTTCGCGCGGACCAGCCGCCGTTGTGCGCGCTGCTCGCTCCGATGCCCTCTGCGATCCTCCCGAGCGAAGCGTTTCTTCTTCGCCGCCGAGCCGTAGATCTGCGTCCACTTTCCGTTCTTGAATATGATCTGGTAGCCGCCCGACAGGATCTGAAAGGGCTTTGACACCTTCTTGAGTCGATCGAACTGCACGCTGTCCGGCTTGTGAAACGCCTCGAAGTACGATGGGTACACGAAGTCCGTCATCGGGATTCCGCGAACCGGGTAGCTCAGCTCCTCGACCGGGTCCGCGCTCTCGTAGGCGTAGACCAGCTTCGGGTCCGGCCCCGTTGTCAGCAGATTGATCGCCGGATCTACCAGCATCTCGACGAGCTCGTGCGAAGCCGAGACGCTTACCAGCCCGCGGTTGGCGATCGTGGTCTTGACGAATACCTTGGCGAGCGGCAGTCCGTCGGGGGTCAGGTCGTGATAGGCGAGGGCGCCAGGCTGATCGGCGTCATCGAGGAAGACCATCGCCCACTTGCCGGCCAGGAAGTCGCTCGACTTGACGAGCTTGGCCGGCGTGCCCCAGACGGGCGCGACGTCCTGGTCGACGAAGGCCTGCATCGCGGCGATCAGCGCATCGAGGTCCACGCCGAGGGGCGTCTTCGCCTTGTTGAAGCAGGCGATGCGGGGCATATCGCCCTGATTGAATGCCGCGAAGGTCGGTTTCGTCGTAAGCATGCCGAGCGTCTCCTCTTAGTCAATTGCCGCTTGCGGCGCTGGGTCAACCTGCGGCGGGCGCGGCTTCGCGCCTTGCTTTCTGTCCCCGGCTTCCGGGACCGTAAAGCGGCTCGTTCACGTCCGCGAAGGCGAGCATGGCGCCCAGCTTGCGGTCAGCGTCGCCGTCGAAGCCGCACTCGCCCATGAACTGCGGTGGGTTGCGGAACGTGCCGAACAGGATGTCCCACAAGGGCAGGTCGGCGAAATTGTAGTAGTGGAGGCCGAGTCGATGGTGCACGCAATGCGACTCGGGTCGCTGGATGATGTAGCCGAGCCACTGCGGCGTGCGGACGTTCCAGTGCTGGAACATGCCGTAGAAGGCAAACAGGTAGCCGATGATTGCCGCGGCGAGCGGATCGAGCCCGAGCGCGATGACCGTGACGAAGGTCTGCAGCGCAACCTGGACCAGCATCTCCAGCGGATGAAACAGCACCGAGCCGGGAATGTCTACGCGGCGCGGGCTGTGATGCACCTGGTGTCCCGCGAAGCGCCACAGCGCGGGGAAGCGATGCGCCGCGCGGTGGTACGCATAGATCGCGCCTTCGAGCGCTATGAAGCCGAGCAGCGTGCCGCCGACGATGCCGAGGCGCGTCCCGTCGATCCAGCGGTGGGCCGCGAGCCAGTCCGCCGGCAGCAGCAGGGGAGTCACCGTCGAGATCACTCCCGTAATCACGAGGAATCCGATGCCGAGCCACTGCCAGGCCTTGCGCGGCGGAAATTGACGCGCCGGCCACAGCCGTTCGCTGACGAGAAAGACGAAGTAGGTGACCGGTACCATGAGACCCAGGACATCGATCGCATCCATGGCACTCCTCCTGGCGCAGAAATCTCCGTGGGGCTTCCGAATGTCCGCCACGCGCCTTCAATCAGCGCCGTCGCTGCGCGGATACATTCTGACAGCAACGGAGGCCCGAGGCGAGGTGGCCGATAGCGCGTCGTCGGTCGCTCACTCGAGCACGATTGGCTTGACATCGTGCCGGGCCTGCATGCACCATCGCCGCCGCGCGGCAGGATCCACTCGGGATCCCGCTTACGCAATCCTTATTTTCGACACAGATGGAAAAGGGCGTTGCTGCAACCCGGGTGCGCAGCGTATGGGTAGCGGTGGACCAGTACCTGACGGGTCTGCTCGTCCCACGCGATGCCGCGCTCGAGGCCGCGCGCGCCGCGAATGCGGCCGCTCAACTTCCGGCCATCGACGTCTCCCCGAATCAGGGCAAGCTGCTGCATCTGCTTGCCCGAGCCCTGCAGGCGCGAAGCATCCTCGAGATCGGCACGCTCGGTGGCTACAGCACCATATGGCTGGCACGCGCCCTGCCTTCGGATGGCAGGCTGATAACGCTCGAGAGGGAGCCGAGGCACGCCGCGGTGGCGCGGGAGAACATTGAGCGGGCGGGCTTGGCACGCCTCGTCGACGTTCGTGTCGGGGCCGCGCTCGAAACGCTGCCGGTCATCGAGTCGGAGGGGCGCGGCCCCTTCGACATGATCTTCATCGATGCCGACAAGGAAGGCAGTTCGAGCTACGTCCAATGGGCCGTCAGACTCTCGCGGCCGGGAACGCTGGTCGTCATCGACAATGTCGTTCGCAACGGGTCCGTCATCAATCTTGCCGACCAGGCCCCCGGGGTTCAGGGCACGCGGCGCATGTTCGACGTCCTTTCCAAGGAGCCGCGCCTCACCGCCACGGCCATCCAGACCGTCGGCAGCAAGGGGTACGACGGCTTCGTGCTCGCCTTGGTCAATTGATCCGCCGGTGCAGGGATCGGGTTGGTCGCGTTACGAAATCAACTATAATCAATAAGTTAACAAATGCCCATTCGGGCCCCGAAGGAGGCTCCCGACCGCTGGGCTGGTACAGAAAATCCGATTGTCAAGTGAATATTCATGACTCGCGGGCGAATATTCACGTTCCATATAAAATGCGGTTGTCCCACAATTCGTTTCGTCATTGTTCAATAAGCCCGGAAAGGGGGAACTGAATGGCAACTCGCAACCGACAGGTGCTTTACGCTGCGATCGCAGTTTTTGCGGTGGCCGGTCTTGCGATTTATACGGCAGATTTCAAGCCTGACGTGCTGAAGAATGCGCTTGGCACACAGGCGATGACAGCAGGCAACACGGCAAGCGCGGCAGGCGCTGCTGGGGCGTCGGGTGCCGCGGGCTCAGCGGGCTCAGCAGGTGCCGCGGGCTCAGCAGGTGCCGCGGGCTCAGCAGGTGCCGCGGGCACAGCGGGTGCCGCAGGCGCAGCGGGTGCAGCGGGCACAGCGGGTGCAGCAGGTGCCGCGGGCACAGCGGGTGCGGCGGGCGCAGCGGGTGCCGCAGGCGCAGCGGGTGCCGCAGGCGCAGCGGGGGCAGCGGGTGCGGCGGGCACAGCGGGTGCCGCAGGCGCAGCGGGTGCCGCGGGCACAGCGGGTGCCGCAGGTGCAGCGGGGACAGCAGGTGCCGCGGGCACAGCGGGTGCGGCGGGCGCAGCGGGTGCCGCGGGCTCAGCGGGTGCGGCGGGCGCAGCGGGCGCCGCAGGTTCAGCGGGTGCAGCGGGCGCAGCGGGTGCCGCAGGCAGTGCAGGCTCGGCAGCTGCACACTAGCGACCCAGATTGGGAGAATGTCCGCAGCCGCCCCATGCCTACTGTAGCCGGCATTTGACATAGAATCACAGCTGCAGTCATTCTCGGACAGCAAAAGCGGTAGTCTCTCGACTACCGCTTTTGATTTTTTTGAGTTCTGAATCAGGCGAGTGAACGATGCCGCACTTCGCGCCCGTCAGCTACGCAATCCTCGTCGCCACCATCATTCCGCTGGCGTTTCTTTACCTGATCAAGTGGCTCAATTTTTTCGAGACGCATCGCGTGCGGCTGATCTTGCTCGCCCTGGTCTGGGGCGCGATCTCGGTGGAACTCTCGTACCTAGTGGACCATCCGATCAGGCTGGTCCTCGGCATGCCCTACGTTGCGACGCACCTCGCCCCGGCTGTCGAGGAAATATTCAAGTCGCTCGTTTTGCTCTACATCGTTCGACGCGCTCACACTACATCCTTTGTAGACGGGGCGGTATACGGGTTCGCAACTGGAATCGGTTTCGCGATCGCGGAGAACATGCTGTACTTGAGCCGCGTGGATCCGAACACTGGGATCGTCGTCGGTACGCTACGCGCCTTCTCGGCGTCGATACTGCACGGAAGTACGACGGCTATCGTGGGCATGGCAGTCGCTGGATTTCCTCTCGGCCGCATAAAGCACCCTCTGCTCGCGTGGCTCGTCGGGCTTGCGGTCGCGATCTCCATTCACACGGCTTATAACAATACCGCCTTTCATCACTTCGTCTTCGGTCAAACAAGCTATCTGGCTCTGACGTCGATCGCGTTCGCCGCTCTTGTGCTGGCTACGAGTGGCATGCTGTGGGGGCTGCGTCTCGAGCGGGGGCGGCTCCGCAAGTCACTCGGGGCGAAAGCCGGGGTCTCCAAGGGCGAAGCGATGCTGGTAGATCGCATCGAAGATCTCGACGAACTCCTAGCGCCGGTCGAGGAGCGCTACGGCGAGGTCAAGCGCGAGCAGGTGGCGAACGCCCTGCTGCTCGCGGCGCAACTGGCGATGAAGGAGGATCAGTTAAGAAAAAACAGGGATCCGGAGCTGCGCGCCGAGCTCGCGCCGCAGATCACCTCGTTGAAGCGGGAGCTCAAGCAGGCGCGAGGCGATGTGGGCATCTACATCATGTCCTATGTCCGCTCGATCATGCCGAAAACGACCTGGTCGCTCTGGGCGCGTCTCGAGCAGGCGCGGTCGAAGCTGGCACCTGCAGGAACGAGCCTCTGGGCCACCCTTGCACGACGCCTTCCCGGGCAGAATTCGACTGGGACCGCGATGCATGCCAGAATTCGGGCCGAGCTGGAAGCGAGGGCGCATTCCGCAGCACTTGCCGTCGAGGGCGAAGAGGAGTAGCCGTGGGGGCTGGCCGGAGCATCCAGCGAGCGAGAACAACAGCAAATCCGGTAACTCACTGCAAAGGGGGCTGAGCCGTGAAGTGCTACTTCGACGATAAGGAGGCCGTCGGGGTCTGCCGTTTCTGTGGCCGGGCGATGTGCAAGGAGCACACCGAGAAGCGGATGCCCTACATCGCGACGATCTACGTTGGCGCAAACAGCACGCCGAAGGCGGTCGTGGTGCCGGACGCGCTGTGGTGCGGCGAATGCAAGCCCGAGCCGCAGCCCGTGCCGATGCCCGAGATCTATTGAGCCGGCCGCGGCCGGCCTCTCACAAGGGCGATCTTTCCATCGCGGTGTGGGCCTTGCGCGCGCTGCCCAGCTTGCGCTGCGCGCTCGCGATCTTTTTCGAGTCGCCGCTCGCCTCGGCGTAGTCTTCAACTCTGGGCAGCAGCGCTACTTTCGCGAGGCTTCGACCATCGCCTGGAATTTCTTCACGTTGTCCTCGCCCGCGTAGGCCGCGATGCGCTGATACGCCGGGCCCATCCTGGCGCGGAACGGCGCGAGGTCGGGGCGCGTGATCTGCATGCCCGACGTCTCGAGCTTCTTCGTGAGCTCGCCTTCCTGATCGGCGAGCAGCTTGCGCATTAGATCGCCTGCAGACGTACTCTCCTCGCGGAAAATCTTCTGCTGCTCGGGCGTGAGCTTGTTCCAGGCGCCCACGCCGATGGTGTGGATCATGTTGTTGTAGATGTGCCGTGTCATCGCCAGGTGCTTCTGCACCTCGTAGAACTTGCTGTAGTAGATCACCGGGATCGGATTCTCTTCGCCGTCGACGACTTTCTGTGACAAAGCGAGGTACAGCTCAGGGAAGGCGATCGCCTGTACGGTGGCTCCCAGCGCCTCCATCGAAGCCTGGATCTGCAACTCGGGCGGCGTGCGCAGCTTCAATCCCTTGGCGTCGTCGGGCACATTGATGGGCCGCACGCTGTTCGTTACGTTACGGAAACCGTAGTCCCAGTTGCGCAGCAGGATGAAGCCCTGCTTTTCGGCGAGGGGGGCGAGCCACTCCATCGCCGGGCCGTCGAGCACCCTGTACACCTGGGCGTTGCTTTCGAAGATGAACGGCAGCATCACGGCGGCGAAGGCCTTGTCGAATTTGTCGAGCTGGCCCTGGGTCGGAAGTCCCATATCGATGGTGCCGAGCTTGATTCCCTGCGCCTGCTCCGGCGGCCCGCCGAGCGCGTTGTTGGGGAAGATGTTGATCTTCACCGCGCCGTTGGTGCGCGCCTCCACCCGGCTCGCAAACTGCTTGCAGGCGATGTTCGCCGGGTGATCTTCCGGCGCGAAGTGTGCCCAGCGCAGCGTCAGCGGGACCTGGCCGCGGGCGACGTAGGGCGCGCCGAGCGCGAGGCCGGTTCCGACGCCGGTCTTCAGGAACGATCTGCGATCCATGGCTTCCTCCTTGTTGTGCGGGATCAACCGCGAAATCCGAAGTAGTGAGGCAGAAACAGCGCGAACCACGGCACGAAAGCAACGACGAGCAGGCCGAGCAGCACCATCGCGAGATAGGGCAGCATCGCGCGCGAGGCCGCTTCGATGTTGGAGCGCATGATCGCGCAGCACACGTAGAACCCGACGCCCGCGAGGGGCATGAACCCTCCGACACCCATGGCGATTATCAGCACGAGCGCATAGTGCAGCTCGGAGAGGCCGAGCTTCCCGGCGATCGGCAGCAGCAACGGGGCCAGCACGTTAAGCGAGGGCAGTCCCTCGAGCAGAACACCGACCACGATGAGCAGCGCGATCGAGCCGAGCATGAAGATCGCCTTGCTGTCGCCAACCGAGTGCAGCAGCGCCACCAGCCGCTGCGGGAGATAGGCGACGGTGAGAGTCCACGAGAATCCGGAGGCGGCGGCGAATATGAAAAGCAGCACCCCGGTGAGCGCGGCGGTGTCCGCGACCGTCCGCACGAAGCTCCTGAGATCCATCTCGCGATAGACGAGAGCCGACAGCGCGAGGCCGTAGACCACTGCGAATGCCGCGACTTCGGTCGGCGTGGCGAGGCCGAGGAGGATGCCCGCGAGCAGGATACCGGGCATCAGCAGCGGCAGGAAGGCGCCGGCCGCCGCGCGGAGCATCGCCTCACCGGACGCGCGCGGCGCCGGCGCGATGCCCGAACGGCGCGCGCGCCAGTAGATGAGCGCCATGAGGCCGAGTGCCATGACAGCTGCCGGGATCAGACCGCCGATGAACATGCCCGCCACCGAGACGCTGGTGATCGAGCCGACGATCAGCATCGCGATGCTGGGCGGCACCGTTTCACCCATCACCGCCGATGCGGCGAGCACCGCCGCGCCTTCCGCGGCCCCGTGCTCGTCGCGAAGCTCGTCGCGCATGACCGTGCCCACCGCGGCGACGTCGGCAGGCTTCGAGCCCGACAGCCCGGACACGATATACATGCTCGCCACCGCGACCTGCAGCAGGCCGCCGCGGACGTGTCCCACGAGCACGCGTATGAAGCGCACCAGGCGCGCGCTGATTCCGCCTCGCTCCATGACCAGGCCGGCAAGGATGAAGAACGGCACTGCAAGCAGGATGAAGTTGCCGGTCCCGTTCACCATGCTTTGCGGCAGCACCACGAGCGATGCCGTCCCCGTGATCCACATGTACGCCGTCGTCGAGAGAAGGAGCACGAAGCCGACGGGTATGCCGGCGAGGATCGCGACGAGGAACATCAGCAGCGTCGCCGTTATCGCAGCATCGCCGGCGAACCACGGCATCCACGCGGCGCGCGTGGCGCCAGCGAGCCCGAGCGCGATCGCGAGGCCTGCCGCGATACGCCATGCGCGCGCACGATGCTCGCGCCACAAGTGTCCGCCAGCGTAGAGCGCGAGGAGCGCCATTCCGACAGGCAGGGGCAGCGCGATCGTCGCCGCCGGTATCTGCAGGATGGGCGTCCGCTCGCTCCATCCCGAGGCGAGGAAGTCGATGGACACGAGCCCCGTGAGCAATGCGACGAAAAGCACGACGACGTCGGCGAGAGCGAGACAGGCTTCATGGGCACGCTTCGGAAAGGCGTTGATCACCACCCGCACGAAGGCGTGCTCGCGACGACGGTAGGCGACCGCGCCGCCGATGAAGGCGAGAATCGCCAGCGCCAGGCGGGCCATCTCGTCGGCCCAGAGAAACGACGTATTGAAGACAGTGCGTGCGATGACGTTGGCCAGTACGAGGCAGAGCTCGCCAAGGAGCGCCGCGACGACGAGCGCCTCGGCACCGGCGTCGACAACGCGCAGCACAGCGCCGTCGCCGGCGGAGGAAGCGGCGGCGGGGGCTGCGAGCTCGGCCCGTCCGCTCATCGCTGCGACCTCGACGGAGCGGATCGCCGGCTCGTTTCCGCGAAACGCTGGTAGCGCCGGCGGCTGCCCGTGAGGTGGCGATACATGGCCCGTCGCGCCGCGGCGGAATCGCCCGCCCGGATCGCCTCGTAGACGCGCCGATGCTCGCCCTGGATGCGCTCGAGATAGGTGCGCAGATCCGCGGGCCGCTGCAGCCCGACGCGGATGCTCTGCCGCGGTATCAGGAAGTGTCCCAGAAACTCGAGAAACCGGCCGAACTGCGGATTGCGCGCAGCCGCCGCGATCGACTGGTGAAAGCGAAAATCCTCCTCGATCGCAGCTTCGCCTCGGGCGATCGCCGCATCGAAGGCGGACAGCGCCTGGGCGATGCGGCGGTGGGACGCCGCGGTCGCGCGGTTCGCGGCGAGCCCGGCAGCCTCGACCTCCACGCCGGTGCGCAGCTCCATCACGTCGAGCACATCGCTCAGCGATTGCGCCGAGCCGGGATCGATTCGGAAAGGACGGCGCTGGGCGTCGCGGCTCACGAAGGCTCCCACGCCCTGGCGCGTCTCGACCAACCCCTCGGCGCGGAGCGCCGCGACAGCCTCGCGCACGACCGTGCGGCTGACTCCGAAGGCGATCATCATCGCCTGCTCGGTCGGCAGCTGTGCTCCCGGCTCGAGGCGCCGGGCGCGAATCTCGTTGGCCAGCCTGTCGACCAGCTCGCTCGCGCGGCTCGGCGCCCGGGGGAGCGGGCCGAGCAGAGAGCGCAGCCGAGCGCCCTCCGGCTTGGTGGTCTGGTCATCGTATGACATGAGTGCATGCTAGTATCGATCCGCCTTAATCCATCGTCAAATCCAATGGACTATCGAAAGCTCTTCGACTTGAGCGGGCGCAAGGCGCTCGTCTTCGGCGCGGCCTCCGGGATCGGCAAGGCCTCGGCGGAAGCGCTCGCGGCGCTCGGCGCTGCAGTGCATTGCGCGGACATCGACCTTGCCCAGGCGGAAGCGACGGCAGCCGGAATTCGCGCCGCCGGCGGCGCAGCCGAGGCCTCGCGTGCGGATGCGGCGAGCGGAGCCGAAGTCGCGGCCCTCGTGGCGCGGGCGAAGTCCTCGCTGGGGCGACTCGACGTCGCTGTGACTACGCCCGGGATCAACATCCGCAAGCGCGTATTCGACTACACCGAAGCCGAGTTCGATCGCATCGTCGATCTCAACTTCAAGGGGACGTTCTTCTTCATGCGGGAAGCCGGCCGCGTGATGGTCGAGCAGAAGGCGGGCAGCATCATCGCCTGCTCCTCCATCCGGGCCACGACGATCGAGCCGGGGCTTGCCGTCTACGGCGCGACCAAGGCGGCGATCTCGCTGCTGGTGAAGGGTTTTGCATCGGAGGTGGGCACGCATGGCGTGCGCGTCAACGCGATCGCGCCGTCGATCATCGAGACGGCATTGAGCGCACCGATCAAGACGCGCCCGGAGATCTACGATGCTTTCGCCCGCCACACGGTGATCGGCCGCTGGGGGCAATCCTCCGAGGTCGGCGCAGCGGTGGCGTTCCTGGCCTCGGACGCGGCGAGCTACATCAGCGGCAGCACGCTGCTGATCGACGCGGGCTGGACTGCCATCGACGGACCGCCAACAGGACTGACGAAGCTCGGCGCGTAACTCCGGGTACTCGGTGCTACGCGTCCTGCCGCTGCAGGGCGTCGCCGGTCGCTGCTGCCGATGCAACCGAAGTGCGCAGATGCTCGAGCCACTCGAACAGGCCCATTCCGACGAGCATCGCGGCGAGGAAGACCAGCGCACGCGGGGCGAGCGTCCCCGCAGCGACCCAGGCGGGACCTGGGCAGAAGCCGGCGAGACCCCAGCCGACGCCGAATGCAAGGCTGCCGAGGATCAGGCGACCATCGATCACGCGCGACGTCGGGATCTGCACGGGATCGCCGAGGAGAGTGCGCCCGCGCCGCCCAGCGAGCGCAAAGCCGATCGCTGCCACCGGGATTGCGCCGGCCATCACGAGGGCGAGCGACGGGTCCCACGCTCCGGCAAGATCGAGGAAGCCGAGCACCTTCGCGGGGCTGAACATGCGAGAGACGATGAGCCCCCATCCGAAGACAAGCCCCGCTGCAAGAGCGCCGAGCACGGGAGCGAGCCGTTTCATGAGGCGAGGACGTGCCGGAGCAGAAAGACCGTGGCGAAGCCCGCTCCCATGAAGGCCGCGGTGGCTACGAGCGAGCGCGGCGACCAGCGGGCGATGCCGCATACGCCGTGGCCGCTGGTGCAGCCCGAAGCGTAACGCGTCCCGAGCCCGACCAGCAGGCCCGCGGCGATCAGCGTGCCGTAGCCGGCGTCGATGCGCAGCTCGGGAAGAACTGCAAACGCGGCGTAGCACACGGGCGCCAGGATCAGGCCGGCCACGAAGGCTAGCCGCCAGCCCAGATCATCGCGCGCGGGATGGATGATGCCAGCCGTGATGCCGCTCACGCCGGCCGTCCGTCCGTCGAGGAGCAGGAGCAGCGCAGCACCGAGACCGATCAGGCCTCCCCCGGCGAGCGCCGGCCAGGGAGTAAACGAGCTCATGTCGATGTGCATCGATGCATCCTAGCTCCGGCAATAGATCGAGTACAGCGAGCGCAGCACGCGCTGCACGTCCGCGCTGCGGATCCGGTAGTAGATCCGCTTGCCCTCGCGCCGCGTGGCGACCAGCCGCTCCCGGCGCAGGACGGCGAGCTGCTGCGACAGCGTCGGCTGCCGGATGTCGAGCTGTCCTTCGAGATCGCTCACGCACTTCTCCCCGTGGGTGAGCTGGCAGAGGAGAAGCAGACGATCGGGATTGGCGAGCGCGCGCAGCAACGCGGTGGCGCGTCCGGCCGCCCGCCGCATCGCTCCCGTTTCGAGTCGCTGGGGTACCGACACTTTGATCTGGCGCAAGAAAACCGATCAACATTATATTGACCGACATTATATGCGTCAATAGAATAATCGCAGAACCGACCGCTGCCGGTCGACTACCAGGTTGAGCTGACGATGAGCAAGGACTACCGGGAAATCACGCACGCCGTATCCGCGGCGCTGTCGGGCTTTCGCACCGACATGCCGGAGCTGATGAAGGCTTTCAACACCCTCGGACAGACTGCGACGCGCGACGGGGTGCTCGATCGCAAGACGAAGGAGCTGATCGCGCTGTGCCTCGGTGTCGCGGGACATTGCGATGCCTGCATCGGCTTCCACGTGAAGACGCTGGTCAGGCTCGGCGTCACGCGCGCCGAGATCGAGGAGGCGCTCGGCGTGGCCGTCTACATGGGCGGCGGGCCATCGCTCATGTATGCCGCCGATGCGCTCTCCGCATTCGAGCAGATGTCGGCCACAGCGGTGCCGACTCCGGCCTGAAGCGACGCGAGGGCGGCGTGCTCGCGTACAATGGCGCGCCATGCTGTATCACCTGAAGGAGGTTCTCGCGCCGGCGGAGATCCGCGAGCTGCGCGAGATCGCCAGGAGAACCCGCTGGGCCGACGGCCGCCAAACGGCGGGCATCGTGGCCGCACCGAGCAAGCACAATACGGAGGCCGCGTGGGATAGCCCGGAGGGCAAGGCGGCAGCCGAGCTGACGCTCAAGGCGCTGCGCCGTCATCCGCAATTCTTCAACGCAGCGCTGCCGGCAAGCCTCAGCCCGCCCATGATGAACCGCTACGCGATGGGCATGGAGTACGGCGATCATTGCGACGCCGCGATACTCGGCGGCAGCACGCCCATGCGTGCGGACCTGTCGGCGACGCTCTTCGTCTCCGATCCGGGCGACTACGACGGCGGCGAGCTGGTGACGGACCTCATTCCCGGCGGTCACGCGACCAAGCTTCCCGCGGGCGACCTCATCCTTTATCCGTCGACGAGCGTGCACCACGTCACGCCGGTCACGCGCGGCGAGCGAATCGCGATGATCTTCTGGGTGCAGAGCATGGTCCGCGACGCGGAGCGCCGCATGATGCTCTACACTCTCGGCAACACGCTCAACAGCCTCGACCAGCGCCTCGCCAAGACGCCGGAACTCACGCAGCTCTACACCTGCTACTACAACCTCGTGAGGATGTGGGCCGACGCGTAGTGTTTCCGCGTTTCTAGGCGGCCTCGACGACCGCACCTGACGCGACGAGCTGGTCGATCTCGGCGTCGGCGCAACCGTACTCGCGCAACACTTCTCTCGTGTGCTCGCCAAGCCTGGGCGCCGGCCGTTCGACCCGCGTCGGCGTTCGCGACAAGTGGACCGGACAGCCGAGCGCCTTGGTCGCTCCGGCGTCGGGATGCTCGAGCTCCAGCACCATGCCGCGGGCGAGCGTCTGCGGGTGGGTGAGCGCTTCGCCGAGGCTGTGCACGAGACCGGCGGGCACGCCCCCGGCATCGAACGCCGCGAGCCAGTCGGCCTTGCCCCGCGTAGCGAGCACGGCTTCCATCAGCGCTGCCAGCGCGCCGATGTTCTCCATGCGCGCGGAATTCGTCGCAAAACGCGGGTCGTCGCGCCACTCGGGATGCCCTAGCACGTTGGCGATGCGCTCCCAGTTGGCCTGATTTGCGCCGCCGATGTTGATCCACCCATCCTTTGCCTTGAAAGCCTGGTAAGGGGCCGTGAGGACGTGCGCCGACCCGGTGGGCCCCGGCGACGCGCCGGTCGCGAAGAAGATCGCCGCTTGCCAATAGGTTTGCTGCAAGGCGGCTTCCATGAGCGAAGTGTCGACGAGCTGGCCGTGGCCCGTCTTCAGCCTGTGGATGTACGCGGC
>DATJZM010000062.1:0-2629 GCA_035499135.1 Casimicrobiaceae bacterium
GGCACGACGCCGTTGATGCGCAGATTCGCATCGCCTTCCCATTCGTCGGCGAGGATCGCGAGCAGCGCGGACAGGCCGGCCTTCGCCACCGCGTAGCCGCCCCAATAGGCCTTCGGCTCCTGGCCGCGGGTGTCGAGCGTAAACACCACGCTCGCGTCTTGGGCCGCGCGCAGCTGCGGCATGAGCGCGCGCGTCAGCCCGAACGGCGCGAGAAGATCCACGCGCAGCGTGGCGAGCCAGGCATCGAAGGCCTGATGCTCGATGGGCCCGAGCGAACCCAGCATCACGGCAGTGTGTACAAGCGCATCGATGCGCCCCGCCTGCCCCTGCAGCGCGCTCGCGACATTGGCGAAGTCCTCGGCCTTGGCCGTCGCGAGATCGAGCGGCAGGATGATCGGCTCCGGGTGCCCGGCGGCGACGATCTCGTCGTACAACGTCTCCAGCTTGCGCACGTTGCGTCCGTGCAGAACAGTGGTCGCGCCGCGAGCCGCACAGGCGAGCGAGAGCGCGCGGCCGAGGCCACCGCTCGCACCGGTGATGAGCACGACGCGATCGCGAAGCGACGCGTTCGCAACGGAATCTGGCGAAGGGATCGGCATGTGGTCGCGATGAACGGCCGATGATAGCCGAAGGCGTGATTCGCTCTACGCGCTGCCTCGCTCCGCAGGACAGAAGCGGGCGCGCCGGTTGTCAATGGTGAGAGCGACGCTTTATAATCCGCGATCCGCTGTGGGGCTATAGCTCAGCTGGGAGAGCGCTTGCATGGCATGCAAGAGGTCAGCGGTTCGATCCCGCTTAGCTCCACCATCAGCCCTCTGCAGTGATCCGCCTCGTCCCCATCGTCTAGAGGCCTAGGACATCGCCCTTTCACGGCGGTAACCGGGGTTCGAATCCCCGTGGGGACGCCAGCTAAAACGGGGTTTCACCCCACAATCAACCCCACAATCGCGGGGCCAGCGCGTCGATCGGCCTGCGGACGCGCCGAGGACGGCCGCTAGCGCGCCTGCCGCGGTCGGTGGTTACATAGGGGGCATCGAGCCAGGGAAGGGGAACCCATGAACCCGATAAGAGCGCTGGGAGCGCGTCTCAAGGCGCGTGCCGATAGCGAACATGAGCACGCGATGGCTCGCATCGTCATCGCCGCTGCGGTCTTGGGGGTCATGCTGTGGCGGCATTCCATAGTAAGCCAGCTGCTAATGCTTCTCGCGGCATATCTCGTCCTCGCACTTGCAATATTCGCCTGCATCTGCGTCTGGCCTGCGCCAAACGTCGTCCGGCGTGTGATTGCGATGCTGGCGGACGTGGGAACTGTAACGGTGGTCATGTTTCTCACGACCGAAATCGGTTTCCTCATGATCGGGGTCTACTTGTTCATCACGTTCGGATACGGTTTTCGCTACGGCATCCGTTACCTCTACGCGTGTGGACTCCTGTGCGTCGCCGGGTTCACGACAGTTCTGAACTACGCACCATATTGGCAGCCCCATCTCACTGCGGGCATCTGCTTCATGGTTGCGTTGGTCATCTTACCGAGCTACGTTGCCCACCAGCTAAGAGCGATCCAGCTAAAGAAAGCTCGCGCCCAGCAAGCACTGCGAGAATACCTCGACCGCGAAAAGGCGCGCGCGAGTTGAGCGGACGGTTCTAATCATGCGCGCGTCCGCCACGCAATATCCTCTCGCGCGCCCCCTGCCGCCGCAGTTTCGGCCGAGCATCGAGCACCCCGGCGGTTGCTACACCTGCAGGTTTTGCGGCGAGCGCCGCGACGTTGCCGTGTGGTGCGCGCGTCCGGGTAGCGAGCACGCTACTTGGCGCTCGAAGGTATCGAATTTGGTGCCCCTCAGGATCCTCGCGGTCGACGACGACGCCGAGGCGGGGTTCGACCTCCTGGAACTGGACTTATCACATTTTCAGAACTGGAGCTACTGAAGAATCCACTTTAGAGCCAAGATGGCGTCCGGCCTAATGGAGGAACCCTTGGACAGCTTCATCCCCACCGAGCGGACGTGGTGCGGCTGCTGCCGCCGGTGATCGTCAGCGAGGCCGAGATCGGCGAGGCAATCGCCCGGCTCGACCGCGCCGCCACCGCGCTCGAGCACGCGGCCGAGAAAGCACAGATGGCGCAGGAGGCGACCGGATGAGTGTCGCCGCGATCCGTCACTTCCTCGGCCTGATCGACATTTCGCCGCGCGAGCTGAGCGGCATCATCGAGACGAGCCGCGCCGTGAAGAAGCACGTGCGCGGCCGCGCCGCAAGACCGCTCGATGGCCGCACGCTGCAATGATCTTCGGCAAGTCGCCGGTGCCGCGCGGGCATCAGGAAAACGAGCCGAGCCGCGGAAATGCCCTCCATGACCACCGCACTCGAACAGCGCGCCGCCTCGCGCGTCGCGCCAATAGGTCTGCTCTTGCTCGTGACGGCGTCGGTCGGGTGGGGCTTGAACTGGCCGGTGATGAAGTTTGTCTTCTCGGAATGGCCGCCGCTGTCGGCGCGGGGCTGGGCCGGCGTGATCGGTGCGGCGGCGCTTGCGCTTTATGCTGTCGCAACCGGCGTCAGCCTGAAAGTGCCTGCGGATCAGTGGCCCCGGCTCATCATCTCGGCGATCCTCAACGTCGCGCTGTGGGTCGCG
>DATJZM010000063.1:0-3748 GCA_035499135.1 Casimicrobiaceae bacterium
ACGCCAAATACCGCCCCGAGGCGCCAGTAGTCCTTTGCCGGCAGATAGCCCGATCCGTAGTAGACGGGACTCGGACCGGTGGCGAACGGTGTCAGTACGCCCATGACGCCGAGCGTGAGACAAAGCAGCAGCGCGAACTCGGGCATGTTCATGCCCGGGATGCCGGCGCCGACGGCGAGCATCACGGGAAGCATCGCCGTGACGTGCGCCGTAATGCTCGCGAACAGGTAATGCGTGAGGTAGAACACCAGTACCAGCACGATCATCGCAGCGAACGGCGAGAAGCCTGCCGTATGCGCTCCGACCGTGTCGGCGAACCACTTCACGAAGCCGACCTTGTTGAGCCCGTCGGCCAGCGCGACCAGCGTCGCGAACCACACCAGCGTGTTCCACGCGGGGCCGTTCTTGATGAAGTCGTCCCAGCTCACGACCTTCAGAACGAGCATGAGTGAGATCACGACGAGCGCGGCAGTCGTCGCGTTGATCATCTCCCCGCCGAAGATCCACAGCCCGAGCGCGAGAAGCACGAGCGCGCCCAGGGTGAGCTCACGCCGCGTGAGCGTGCCCAGTTTCGCGAGCTCCTCTCCCGCCCATTTCGGCACCTCATCGCCCGCCTTCACCTCGGGTGGGTAGATCCAGTAGGTGACGAGAGGGACGAGGATCAGAAGCGCGATGCCGACCGGCGCGAACGCGACGAACCATTGCGTCCAGGTGAAGCTCACTTTCGCGGTCTTGCTGACCAGCTCGATCGCCAGCAGGTTGGGCGCCATGGCCGTGACGAACATGGAGCTCGTCACGCAGGTGACCGCAATCGCGACCCACATCAGGTAGGAGCCGATGCGCCGCGCCGACGGATCGTTCGGTTTGCTGTCGTAGAGCGCAGGCAGGTTGCGGATCACCGGGTAGATCGTTCCGCCGGAGCGCGCGGTGTTGGACGGAGTGAACGGCGCGAGCAGGGTGTCGGCCGCCGCGACCGCGTAGCCGAGCGTCAATGTGCGCCGCCCCATCTTCTTTACCAGCAGAAGCGCGATTCTCCGGCCCAGCCCGGTCTTGTCATAGCCGAGCGCAAACATGAACGCCGCGAAGATCAGCCACACGGTGGCATTGGCGAATCCGGAAAGCTCCCAGGCCACTGCGCTGTTGAATGCCTTGAATCCCGGCTTGGCAAGCTCCTCGGGTGCGAACAGCACGAACTGCGACAGCACGGCGACCGCCGTGACGCCGATCAGGCCGATCGCGCCGCCGGGCAGAGGCTCGAGCATGAGTGCGACGATGACGCCGGCGAATATCGCGAAGAAATACCAAGCGTGCGGGGCAAGTCCCGGAGGATGAGGCAGCAACGCCAGAATGAGCGCGACGGCGACAGGGACGAGCGCGCGCCACGCGATGTGCGGCGGCTTCTTCGCTTCGTACGGAACCGCGGCGGGGACAGCGACGGGAACGTGCTCAGGGGTGACGGAAATGGCCATGGAACACTCCTTTTCTTCTTGATCCCGGAGCGACGCACCGCGCTCCCGAGCGGGAGAGTTCCACTGCAAAGTCCGCCGGACGCCGTGCGCCGCAGGACAGTAGTAATTCTCGCCTTAGCGGCGTCTTGGCGTGTTGACCGAGGTCAACACGTGGTCGAAGCCGGAGTTCGCACTTGTCAGAAGCCGAACGCCCGTGCGCCCTGGTAGAAGAGAAAGCTCGCCGCCCAGGCGAGCGAGAGCGGCCACGCAACGGCGAGCGCGGTGAAGCGCAGGCTCTTCGACTCGTTTCGCAGGGTGGCGATCGCCGACAGGCAAGGCGTGTAGATCAGCGTGAAGATCATGAAGCTCGCCGCGCTCACCCAGTCGAGATGCGCGGCGATGAGCCCAGCGAGCTGGTCGGTCCCCGCGCCGAGCACGACCGCGAGCCCGCCAAGCACGATCTCCTTGGCCACGAAGCCGAAGAGAAGCGCGATCGACATCAGCGGATCGATGCCGAGCGGGCGGAACAGCGGCGCGAGGTTGACTGCGAGCCAGCCCGCGGGCGTATCCGGCCCGGCCGGCGCGGCGCCCGCCGGAAGGTGAGTAAGTAGCCAGATCAGCAGCACGCCGGCGACGATGAAGCCGGTAGCCCGGCGCAGGAAATGCGAGGTCGCACGCCACGCCTGCCCCGCGACCATGGAGAAAGTAGGTAGCCGGTAGGGCGGCAATTCCATGAGCATCGGCTCGCGGCTCGGGTAGCGATGCCGCCAGACGAGGGCGGTAAGGAAAGCCGCGACGAAGCTCAGCACGTATAGCGCGAAGAGCGCAACCGGCGCCGCCCTCGGGCTGAACACTGCGGTGGTCAGGAACACGAACACCTGCAGCCGTGCCGAGCACAGCGAGAACGGAATGACGAGCATCGACAGCAGCCGCGCGGCGCGGTGGCGCATCACGCGGGTAGCCATCAGCGCGGGGACGTTGCAGCCGAAACCCATCAGCTGCATCACGAATGCCCTGCCGTCCAAGCCGAGGCGCCCCATCAGCGCGTCCATCAGCCAGGCCGCGCGCGACAGGTACCCCGAGTCCTCGACCAACGCCATCGCGGCGAAGAACACCGCCATGAGCGGAACGAACGTCAGCACCGTGCCCACGCCATCGACGAGACCGTCGAGCACGAAGCTGCGCACGAGCGGTGGCGCCTGCGCGAGCGCGGGTGCGAAAGCATGGTTCCTGAGCGCATCGAGCAGCCACTTGGTGCCGTCCTGCAGCGGCATGCCGATCCCATAGACGACCTGGAACAACCCGAACATCGCGAGCAGGAAGAACGGGATGCCGAGCCACGGATGAAGCAGCGCGTGGTCGAGCCGCGCGGTTGCTCCGGCGGGCAACATCGGCGGGACATGCACGGCGAGTGCGCAGACGCGCGCCGCTTCCCGCTCGCGCTCTTCGCGCGGCGGAATCGACACGAGATCGGCGGCCGCCGGGGTTCGATTGATGTCGAGCAGCGTGGTGAGCTTGTGCTTCGCGTGATCCATGCCGCGACCGTACTTGGCCGAAACCGCGACTACAGGCACTCCGAGCTCCGCTGCAAGCCGGTGCGCGTGAATCGTCACGCCGAGGTGCGCCGCCTCGTCGGCCATGTTGAGCGCCACCATAACCGGTACCCCGGTGGCCTTGAGCGCGAGGACCAACGGAAGCTGCAGCTCGACCCGGGTCGCGTTCACCACGGCGACGATCGCGCGCAGCGGCGCCGTGGCGAGGAAGCGTTGCACTAGCACCTCGTCGTCGGAATGCCCGTCGAGCGAATAGATGCCCGGCAGATCGGCGAGGCGAACCATGGAGCCGCCGAGCAGCGCGCGCGCGGTCAGCACCTCGACCGTCATGCCTGGCCAGTTCGCCACGCGAGCCGAGGCGCCGGTCAGGCGGTTGAAGAACGTGGACTTGCCGGTGTTCGGCGGGCCGACCACCGCGACGTTGCAGGCGTGCGTGCCGGTGCCGGCGCGCGGAACGGTCAGCGCATCTTGGCCGGCAGCCACCGCTGCACTTGCTCGAGAAGGACGGCGCGCGCATCCGCGCGCCGGATCATGAGTTCCGTCGGGCCGATCCTGAGGTGAAGTGGTCCGCCGAACGGGGCGCGCCGGAGCAGCACGACCTGCCTGCCCGGGAGGAGCCCCAGCGCTGCCATCCGCTCTCCGGCCATGCCCGTCGCCTCGACAGCGGCAATCGCCGCGGAATGCTGGGGACCGAGTCGATCGAGAGTCATGCGCAAGGCTCGTTGCTAACGATTCTCATTTTCCGGG
>DATJZM010000064.1:0-128539 GCA_035499135.1 Casimicrobiaceae bacterium
CTCGGTATGCTTCCCGCGGGCCAGATCGCCTTGGCCGCGGCATTGACCAAAGCGCAGCGCGACAAGCTCACGCCCGACGACATCATCGCGCTCATGAAGAAAGGAAATGAGCGCTTCCGCCTCGGGAAGGAATCGCCGCACGACTACCTTGCCCAACAGAAGGCGAGCGCCAAGGGTCAGTATCCCGCGGCGGTGGTCCTGAGCTGCATCGATTCGCGCGCACCTGCCGAGACGATCATGGACCTGGGCATCGGCGATTGCTTCAACGCCCGCGTGGCCGGTAACGTCGCGAACGACGACATCCTCGGGAGCATGGAATTCGCATGCAAGGTCGCCGGCGCGAAAGTCGTGCTGGTGATGGGACATACGGCCTGCGGCGCGATCAAGGGCGCGATCGACAACGTCCAGCTTGGAAATCTCACCGGGTTGCTGGCCAAGATACGCCCTGCCGTCGAGGCAACGCAGTATCAGGGCGATCGTTCGGCCAAGAACTACGCCTTCGTCGACGCAGTGGCGCGCAAGAACGTCGAGCTGACCATGACCGACATCCATCGTCGCAGCGCGGTGCTTGCGGACCTGCAGACCTCGGGTGCGATCAAGATCGCCGGGGCGATGTACAACCTCGAAACGGGACAGGTCGATTTCTTCGCTTGATCCGGAGCGACGGCACGGACTGACACCGTTTCTATCAGGCCGGTGCCGCGAGATGGTTCTGCTCGATGCTAGAGAAATCGCCTGAAACGCGCCCAGATCTAGCGCAGGGCCGGAATCCGAACGTCGAGATCGATCGTCGCTTCCGCGAGGGTGCAGAGCTGCACGCCGCGGGCAAGCTCGATGCAGCGATCGCGTCTTTCCGCGAAGCGCTTGCGCTCGATCCACAGCTCGCAGCGACCCACTACAACCTCGGAGCGGCTCTGCAGGCGGCAGGGCAGCTGGAGGAGGCGGCCGATTGCTATCGCGAGGCGCTGGCGCTGAAGCCCGATCAGACAAGAGCGCACGCCAGCCTGGGAACCGTGCTGCACGATCAGGGCCGGCTCCCGGAGGCGGTCGAGAGCTACCGGCGCGCGCTCGCGCTCAAACCGCAGTCGCCCGGCATCCTCTACAACCTCGGCAACGTGCTCAGGGCCCAGGGCGATCTCGCCGGTGCTGCGGCAAGCTATGGCGAGGCGGCGGCGCTCAAACCCGACTTCATGCCGGCGCACAACAACCTCGGCACGGCGCTCCAGGAGCTCGGCAGGCCCGACGAGGCGATTGCGAGCTTTCGGCGCGCGCTCACGCTCGAGCCCCGGGCGGCGTTTCTGCACTACAACCTCGGCAGGGCGCTGGAGGATCGGGGCGAGACCGATGCAGCAATCGCAAGCTGTCGCGAGGCGCTCTCGATCAAGCCCGACTACGCCGAGGCTCACTACACGCTCGGGCGCATCTTTCAGTCGAAAGGATTGCTCGCCGACGCGGAGCAGTGCTACCGCCGAGCCACGGCGAGCAACCCGGCGTACGCGGAGGCGCACAACAACCTGGCAGACGTACTGAACCAGCGCGGTCGCGCCGAAGAGGCGCTCGCCTGCTGTCGCCGCGCGCTCGAGATCAAGGACGAATCCGAGTTCCGAGCCAATTTCGTGCGGTGTCTGAAACAACTCGATCCGCAGCGCGTCGATGCAGCTTCGCGATCGCTCGCCGCGCGGGCCGTGTCCGGAACCTGGGCGAGAGCGGGAGATCTCGCCGTGATCGCGAGCAGGCTCATCGCCGCGCAGCCGCAGATCGGCGCTGCCTTGGCTCGCGCGGCGAGCGCCTGGCCGGCGAGAGTGCCGCTAAGCGAGCTGCTCGGCAGCCCCGGGCTCGCGACGCTCGCGGGCGATCCACTGCTGCGAGTTCTGCTGGAGAACTGTCCCGTATGCGATCTCGCGCTCGAGCGGCTGTTGACCAACGTGAGAAGCGACCTGCTCGCTTCGGCCTGCGGGGATGGGACGCTTGTCGCGGAGCAGGAGGCTGTCTTCGAGTTTTACTGCGCGCTCGCGCGGCAATGCTTCATCAACGAATACGTCTCTTCCCTGACCGACGAGGAGCTGCGGCAGGTCGCCTCGTTGCGCGAGCGCGTGGAGTTCGCGCTCGCCTCCGGAGCGCCGATCGACCCGCTGCAGGTCGTCGCGATAGCCGCCTACATTCCTCTGCATGCGCTTTCACGCGGCGACGCGCTGCTCGCGCGCTCGTGGCCGGCAGCCCTTCGGAAGGTGCTGGCGCAGCAGATCGAGGAGCCGGCCGAGGAACGACGCTATCGCGGCGCGATGCCTGCGCTGACGCCTGTCGAGGACTGCGTGTCGCGCGAGGTGCAGTGCCAGTACGAGGAAAATCCCTATCCGCGATGGGTCGGCATGGCGCACCCCGGGCAGCCGCTCCACGTGAGCTCGTATCTGCGCCGTCACTTTCCTTTCGCCCGGTTCGAGCCGCTCGAAGCGTCGGGCACGGTCGACATCCTGGTCGCGGGGTGCGGCACGGGACGCGAGCCCATCGACATGGCGAGGCAGTTCGTCGGCGCGCGGGTGCTCGCCGTCGACTTGAGCCTTTCCAGCCTTTGCTACGCGAGGCGCAAGACGCGCGAGCTCGGCGTCTCCAACGTCGAGTACGCGCAGGCCGACATCATGAAGCTGGCATCGATCGGACGGACATTCGATGTTATCGACTCGGTCGGGGTGCTGCACCATCTGGCCGACCCGATGGCGGGATGGCGGCAGCTCCTGTCGCTGCTGCGGCCCGGTGGCCTCATGCTCATCGGTCTCTACAGCGAAACCGCGCGCCACGACGTCGGCAGGATCGTCGCCGCGCGGGAATTCATCGGTCAGCGAGGCTACGCGGCGACAGCGTCGGACATTCGCCGCTGCCGCGAGGACCTGGCCGCCGCGGACGGCGGGCGGGCGTTCGCGCCACTCACCCGTTTCAGCGACTTCTACACGATCAGCGAATGCCGCGACCTGCTGTTTCACGTGCAGGAACACCGCTTCACGCTGCCGCAGATCAAGACGGCGCTCGGCGAGCTCGGGCTTCGCTTCGTGAGCTTCTCCCTGGAGCGCGACGTGTTCGAGCAGTACCGGCGCCGCTTTCCCGAGGATGCGATGCTCACCGATCTCGACCGCTGGCACGAATTCGAGATCGGGTCGAACAACCCCTTCCTCGGGATGTACGTCTTCTGGGTGCAGAAGGCGCGCTGACTGCCAGCGTGCCGCAGCGCGCTGCGCTCAGGCTGTGCAGGCTACGCCGCCTGCACGCCGTTCAAGCGCGCGGCTCGGAAGATCGGTGTCGACTGCGGTGTGCTGGCTCAGACGCGACGGCGATACTCGCCGGTGCGCGTGTCGACTTCGATTCGATCGCCGGTGGCCACGAACAGCGGCACCTGGACCTCGAGGCCGCTCGCCAGCTTCGCGGGCTTGAGCACCTTGCCGGACGTGTCACCGCGTACCGCGGGCTCGGTGTACGTGATCTCCCGCACCACCGAGTTGGGGAGCTCCACCGAGATCGCCTTGCCGTCGTACATGGTGAGCTCGCACTCGAGACCGTCCTCGAGGTAATGGACAGAATCGCCTATGTTGTCCTTCTCGACTTCGATCTGGTTGTAGTCGCTGTCCATGAATACATACATCGGGTCGGCGTAGTACGAGAACGTGACCGTTTTCTTCTCGAGCTGGACCACCTCCAGCTTCTCGTCGGCGCGATAGACCGTCTCCGTGCCCGACCCCGAGAGGAGGTTGCGGAGCTTCATCTTGACGACCGAGGCGTTCCGGCCCGACTTGTTGAACTCGGCCTTCTGCACCACCATCGGGTCCTTGCCGATGACGATGACGTTGCCGACGCGGACTTCCTGCGCGGTTTTCATTGGTGCACCTTCTGCGTAGCTTGGCTTCGGAAACCCTTGATTATACTCGATCGGCGCAGAATTTGACGAGCCTGCTCGCCAGCTCCGGCACCTGTGCCAAGCGCTTTGCCCAGACTGCGGCATGCGCGCTGAGACGGGAGTGCGCGGCGGAGAGAGCGTTCCATGCGGGCGCGAGCTCGCCATCGCCGCTCCATGCGGCCGCGAAGGCGCGCAGCGCCGCCGCAGGGTCCGGAGCAAGCCCCCTGACGTAGCGGTCGAGAAACGCGTCGAGCTTCAGCCGGTGCGCGCCCTCCGCTTGCGGGTACGGCTGCCAAACGAACGCGCGTGCGGCCCACTGCGCGCGCACGAACGAGTCTTCGCCGCGCACGAAATTCAGATCGCAGCTCCAGAGCAGCCGATCGTAGTCGTCCTGTGCCATGAAGGGCACCTCGACGAGGGTCAGCCGACCGCGACGCAACGCCTGACCCGCGTGCGGAACGCCGCCGCCTGTCCAGGCGTCGAGGGCCGAGGTCGCCACACCTTGCGGCACGATGCACAGCACGGGCGCGTCGCCGTCCGCCCACGCGTCGAGCAGCGCGGGCACCGGCGCATCCGGATAGCAGAAAAGCGATATGACCTGCGCATCGCCTTCGCCAATGCCGAGCCGACGCCGGAACGCCGCCTGCGCCTTCGCGTCCGCCCGGAAGGCGTCGCGCCGGGCGAGCAGGTCGCGCTCGCGCAGCAAGCCGCCACTCGCGCCGCTGAAGCCGGGGAAAAAGAAATAGCGGGTCAGCGGCAGGCTCGGACTCGGATGACGCGACGGAAGGCCGTGGCAGCCTTCGATCCAACTCTCGGCCGACAGGTACTCGAGGTTGATCCAAATCGGCGGCGATTCGCGCGCCGCCATCGCGGCGAGATAGGGGGCAGGGAGTCCGCAGCCGAAACCCTCGATGACGACGTCGGCTTCGCAGTCGGCAGGCGCGGCGCCTCCCGGACCCTGCCACGTTCGCACCTGCACGCCGTCCGCGAGTTGCTCTCCGCGCGAGGGATCGATCTTCGGTGCGATTCGCGCCAGCGCGGACAGGTCGTCGACGAAGAGTCGCACGCTGAGCGCGTGCTCGCTCGCGAGCTGACGCGCCAGCCGCCAGGAGATGCCCGCGTCGCCGTAATTGTCGACGACGGCGCAGAAGAGATCCCAGCGGCGGAGCTGCGGCATGGCGACGAGCGAGAGATCCGATTTGAGCATCAAGCTTCGACGCTGTCGAGCGCGCCGTCGGTGCCGAGCCGGCGCGGCCCGCTGCTGTAATACAATGAGAAGCGCACACGCCTCGCGTTTCGAAAGCCAGTTGTCTTGGACCCCGCTGCCACGCTATCCCCCGAAACCGCTGCATCGGCCGCACCGCTGATCGTCGACGTCGTCTCGGACGTCGTGTGCCCGTGGTGCTACATCGGCAAGCGGAAGCTCGCAACCGCGCTCGCCGAGCTGCGCCGCACGGAGCCCGCGCTCGGGGCGAGGGTGCGCTGGCATCCGTTCCAGCTGAACCCGGACATGCCTGCCGGTGGCATGCCGCGCACGGCTTACCTGGAGGCCAAGTTCGGAGGCAGGGACCGAGCGAACGACGTCTACGCGCGGGTGCGCCAGGTCGGCGAGCAGGTAGGCATTCCCTTCGCGTTCGACCGCATCGAGCTGCAGCCGAACACGCTCGACGCGCACCGCCTGATCGCGTGGGCACAAGGACGCGGCGATGCCGATGCGCTCGTCGAGCGCCTGTTTCACGACTACTTCGTCGAAGGCCGCTTCGTCGGCGATCGGGAAGTGCTCCTCGCGGCAGCGATCGCGTCGGGGCTGCCGGAAGATGAAGCCGGGGCGCTGCTCGCTGCACGGTCGCTGCGCGCAGAGGTCGAGGCGGAGGCTCGCGAGGCGCAGGAAGCCGGCATCAGTGGTGTGCCGTTCTTCATCTTCAACGGCCGCACAGCGGTTGCCGGCGCGCACGATCCCCCGACACTGCTGGAGGCGATCGCCGCGGCAAGAGCGTCGCAGTGATGGTCTCCCCCGGGGGCGGTGGATCGACTGCGCGCCGCCGCGGGCGAGGCGGTGCGGACCTCGCCCTATGAGCCCGGATAAACTTCCAGCCCCGTCCGCGTCGCCTCATCTGGAGCAGCTCTTCGCCGCGCAACGACGCGCCTTCGCTGCCGACCCCGATCCGCCGCGCTCGGCACGCTTCGACCGACTGGATCGCCTTCTCGCGCTGACCGAGCGCCACGCAGACGAGATCGTCGCTGCGATCTCGGATGACTTCGGAACACGGTCTGCGCGGGAGACCAGGCTCACCGAACTGTTCACCGTCAGGGCAGGGATCCGGCATGCGCGCCGGCATCTGCGCCGCTGGATGCGCCCGCGCCGTGTCCCCACACCGCTCTACTTGTGGCCGGGCACGAGCCGCATACTGCGTCAGCCGGTGGGCGTCGCCGGGGTGATCAGCCCGTGGAACTATCCCGTTCAGCTCGCCCTGCTTCCCGCGGCTGCTGCGCTCGCGGCGGGCAATCGGGTGCTGCTGAAACCGAGCGAGCTGACGCCGCGCACTTCCGCGCTGCTCGAGCGTGCCGTCGCGGCGCACTTCCCGCCGGAGGAGCTCGCGGTGGTCACCGGAGGGGCAGACATCGGCAAAGCTTTCGCGCGGCTTCCTTTCGATCATCTGTTCTTCACCGGATCGACCGCCGTCGGCCGGGAGGTTGCGCTGGCAGCAGCAGCGAACCTGACACCCGTCACGCTCGAGCTCGGGGGCAAATCGCCGGCGCTGATCCTGCAGGACGCGGAGCTCGAAGTGGCCGCGCCACGACTGGTCGCGGGGAAGCTGCTCAATGCCGGCCAGACCTGCATCGCGCCGGACTATGTCCTCGCACCGGCGGATCGGGTCGAGCCTCTGATCGAGGCGATCGAGAGGAGCGTCACTGCTCTGTATCCGTCGCTCGGCGATGGCCCCGACTACGCGAGCATCGTGAGCGACGGGCATCACGCCCGATTGAGCGGGCTCATCGAGGACGCGGCAGCCAAGGGGGCGCGCGTCGTACGCGTGAATCCCGGAGCCGCGAAGACGCTCGCGACGAGCGGACGACGATTGGCGCCCGTGCTCCTCGTGAACGTACGCGATGACATGGCCGCCATGCAGCAGGAGATCTTCGGCCCCGTTCTGCCGATCGAGACCTACGCGACCCTCGACGAGGCGATCGCGAAGATCAACGCTCGCCCGCGCCCGCTCGCCCTGTACGCGTTCGGCGGCAGCGCGGGCAGCCGGAAGCGCGTGCTGAGGGAGACGATCGCGGGAGGCGTCACCCTCGACGACACGCTGCTGCACTTCGGCAACGAGGCGCTGCCCTTCGGCGGCGTTGGGGCATCGGGGATGGGCGCTTACCACGGCGAGCGCGGGTTTCTCGCCTTCACGCACGAGAAGGCCGTGTTCACGCAGCCGCGATTCGCGCTTACCTGGCTGCTCAACCCGCCCTACGGCAAGCGCTTCGACGCGGTGCTCGCGCTGCTCAACAGGCTTGTCTAATCGGCGCCGCTGCGCCGCCGCTGCCAGAGCATGTCGGCCAGGACGGCGACCACCGTGAGGTTGATGGCCAGCGTGGTCAGCTTGAGCGGGGTGACGCCCTTGAGCAATGCGGCTACCTCGAGAGGCACATAGATGAGCCCCGAGGTGACGCCGAGCCACGCCGCCCAGGCGCGTCCCTGCCACAGACCGTAGCCTTCGGCCAGCCGCACGAGCGCGTAGACGACGGCGCCGATCGCGAGCAGCCAGAGCTCGCCCGCGGTGACGCGGCCGGCTAGCTCGATGAAGATCTGAGGGACGCGAGACGCCGGGTCGAGGTGCATGTGGCGAACCAACTCTTCGGCGATCGTTTGCGCATCGCGATGCACGAAGGCGAACAGACCGGCGCCGGCGAGTAGCACCAGAGCTCCTTTGGCGAGCTCGACCAGCGCGACCATGCGCATGCACGCACGGCGCACGCGTCCCGCGCGTGGCGCGAGGGGTAGCAACGGGCTCTACTTGGAGACCGGAAGCTTGCCCTGGACGCCCTCGACGTAGTAGTCCATCTTCGACAGGACGTCGTCGCTCATTACCTTGCCTGCGGCGAGGCGTTCCTTGCCCTCGTTGTCCTTGATCGGACCGGTGAAGGGATGAAGCTTGCCGGCCGCGATTTCGGAGGTCGCCTTGCTAACCTGGTCCTGCACGTCCTTCGGCACGGCCTTGTTGAAGGGTGCCATCTTGATCATGCCTTCCTTGATGCCGCCCCACACGTTATCGGGCTTCCATTTTCCGCTCATCGCCTCGGTGGTCGTCTTCGTGTAATACGCGCCCCACTGGTGGGTCACGGCGGTCAGCTCGGTGTTCGGTCCGTACTTGGACATGTCGGAGTGGTAGCCGATCGAATACACCTTCTTCGCCTCGGCGGCCTGGACCACAGCGGTCGAGTCGGTGTGGTTGGTCACCACGTCGGCGCCCTGCGAGATCAGCGTCTCCGCGGCCTCGCGCTCGCGCCCCGGGTCGTACCAGGAGTTCACCCACACGACCTTGACCTCCGCCTTGGGATTGACGCTGCGCATGCCGCGCGTGAACGCGTTGATTCCCATCACGACCTCGGGGATGGGGAAGGCAGCAACGTAGCCGGCGACGTTGCTCTTGGTCATCCGGCCGGCAACGATCCCCGCGAGATAGCGACCTTCGTAGAAACGCGCGTTGTAGATGCCGACGTTCGGAGCGCTCTTGTAGCCGGTCGCATGCTCGAAGTCCGTCTTCGGAAATTGCTTCGCGACCTTGATCGTGGGATTCATGTAGCCGAAGGAGGTCGTGAAGATGAGCTTGTAGCCATCCTGGGCGAGCTCGCGGATCACGCGCTCCGCGTCCGCTCCCTCCGGTACGTTCTCGACGTACTTGGTCACGACCTTGCCGCCAAGGGCCTTCTCCATCTCCTTGCGGCCGGAATCGTGCTGGAAGGTCCAGCCGGCATCTGCGATCGGACTCACGTACACGTAGCCAACCTTGAACGGTTCGTCGGCCGCGACGGCCTCGATCCCGAACGCGGCCAACCCCACTGACACCGCGAGCAGCAAACCTTGCCTGAACATTCATCGTCTCCTTGAACTTGTGTCTCGCCACCTTATGCCTGCTGCACCCCCGCCAATTGTACCGTCAGGCGTCCGGATGGAACGGCTGGCCGAGCGATGCGGGCGCATTCAGGCGGATCATCGCTGCGTCGCGCGAGATGATCGTCAGCACGAGGATCGTGGCGAGGTACGGCAGCATCGACAGAAGCTGCGAGGGAACCGCCACGCCGATAGCCTGGGCCTGGAACTGGGCGAGCGTGACCGCGCCGAAGAGATACGCGCCGGCGAGGACCCGTCTCGGCTTCCACGTCGCGAACACGACGAGCGCCAGGGCGATCCACCCGCGCCCCGCCGTCATTCCCTCGGTCCACAGGGGGGTGTAGGCAACCGCGAGATACGCGCCACCCAGCCCGGCGCAGGCGCCCCCGAAGAGTACAGCGAGATAGCGGATGGCAATCACCGGGTAGCCGATCGCGTGTGCCGACGCCGGAGACTCGCCGACTGCGCGCAGGACGAGGCCGGCTCGCGTATGGAAGAGGAACCACTCGACGAGCCCGAACAGCACGAGCGAGAGATACACGAAGGGGCTGTGCGCGAAGAGCAGCTCGCCGAAGAAAGGCAGGTCGGACCATCCGCTGATTGCGAGGGGCTTGATGCCGTCGATGACCACGCTCACGTAATCGAGCCCGACGAAGGCCGACAAGCCCACGCCGAAGATCGACAGCGCGAGACCGGTCGCTACCTGGTTGGCCATGAGCGAAAGGGTCAGAACGCCGAAAACGAGCGACAACGCGGCTCCCGCCACCATCCCGGCGAGCGTGCCGAGCCAGGGGGCACCGGTGCTCGCTGCAACGATGAACGAGACGACGGCGCCCACCAGCATCGTGCCCTCGACGCCGAGGTTGAGCACGCCCGACTTCTCGGTGACGAGCTCGCCGAGCGCCGCGAACACGAGCGGCGTGCCCGCGGCGAGAGTCAACGCAACGAGGGCGGCGATGTGCTCCATCAGCCGGTGCCCCCCGCCGTAACGGGCCGCCCGCCGGCCGCGGGCCGAACAGGACGTCGCTGCACGCGCAGCCGGAAATCGATGAACACGTCGCTCGCGAGCAGAAAGAAGAGCAGCGTCCCCTCGAACAATCCGGTGACGGCGGAAGGCAGCGACAGACTTATCTGCGCCGCTTCGCCGCCAAGGTACAGCAGCGACATGAGCAGGCTCGCGAGCAGCACGCCGAGCGGGTGCAAGCGCCCGACGAAGGCGACGATGATCGCGGCGAAGCCGTAGCCGGGCGACATCGAGGGAAGCAGCTGCCCGATCGGGCCAGCCGCCTCGTTCACCCCGGCCACGCCCGCGGTGGCACCGCTGATCAGCATGCCGAGCCATACGGTGCGCTTCGCGGAAATCCCGGCATAGTTGGCCGCCGCGGGGGCGAGCCCGGCTACGCGCATCTGGAATCCGATCATGCTCCTGCGCATGAACAGCCAGCCCACGGCGATCACGGCGAGCGCGATCACGAAACCCGTGTTGAGCCGGGTCTCGGCGAGCAGATTGGGAAGCAGCGCGGCGTCGACGAACATCTTCGACTGCGGGAAGTTGAAGCCCTCCGGATCGCGCCACGGCCCATGCACGAGATACGACAACGCGAGCTTCGCGACATACACCAGCATCAGGCTCACGAGAATCTCGTTGGCGTTGAAGCGCGTCTTAAGCCACGCCGGGATCGCCGCCCAGCCCATGCCCCCGAGCGCGCCGGCCAGGATCATCGATGGCAGCAGCCACGACCCTCCGCCGTCCTGCAGCGCGAGCGCCAGACCACCGCCGCAGATCGCGCCAACGGTGAGCTGTCCCTCGGCACCGATGTTCCAGACGTTGGCGCGATAGGCGGCGGCAAGTCCGACCGCGCACAGCATCAAAGGCGCTGCCTTGAGCAGCAGCTCGGCCACTCCGTAGAGGCTGTCCACGGGCTTGACGAAGAAGACATAGAAGGCCTGCAGTGGATTCTTGCCGAGGAGCGAAAAAAGCACGAAGCCCACCCCAAGGGTCGCGGTCACCGCGAGCACGGGCGACGCCCAGCGCATCAGCCGCGAGGGCTCGGCGCGAGGCTCGAGTCTAATCCGCATCGACGAGTCCGGCCGGAGAGCCCTGCGCGCGTGCCACAGCTTGCACACCGATGAACGAACCGCTCATCAGCAAGCCGACTTCCTCCGCATCGGTTTCGCGGGCGGGCCTCGCGCGCGAGAGCCTGCCCCGGGCGATGACCATGAGCTGATCGCAGATCTCGAGCAGCTCGTCGAGCTCTTCCGACACGATCAACACGGCCACGCCGTCGTCGCGCAGGTCGATCAAAGACTGGCGGATCTGCGCTGAAGCGCCGACATCGACACCCCACGTGGGCTGGGCCGCTATCATCACGCGCGGGCCCTGCAGGATTTCGCGGCCGACGATGTACTTCTGAAGATTACCCCCCGAGAGGCTGCGCGCCGCGGCTTCGGGGCCGGGCGCTTTGACGTTGAAGCGCGCGATCGTCGCTCGGGCGTAGGCGCGCACCGCGTCGAAGCGGATGAAGCCCCGGCTCGTCAGCTCCTGGCGGTGAGCCGTCAGCAAAGCGTTTTCCGCGAGCGTCATATCGGGGACCGCACCGCGCCCCAACCGCTCCTCGGGGACGAAGGCGAGGCCGAGCGCGCGGCGCGAAGCTGCATTCATGCGGCCTGCCGCTACGCCGTTGAGGACGATCGCCTGCGCAGCGGCAACCGGACGCTCTCCAGAGAGCACCGATAGAAGCTCCTTTTGCCCGTTGCCCGACACGCCCGCGATGCCGACGATCTCGCCGCCATGCACCGAAAGGTCGATGTCGACCAGGTCGACGCCGAACGGATCCTCGGCAGCGAGCGACAGTGCGCGCACGACGAGAGAGCCGTCGCCGCGCGTCGTGGCCTCACGGTGACGTGGATGGGGCAGCTCCTCGCCGATCATCATCCTCGCCAGGCTGGATGCGCTTTCGCGTCGCGGGTCGCATTCTCCCGTTACTCGTCCCGCGCGAAGCACCGTCGCGCGCTGGCACAGCGCGCGAATCTCGTCGAGCTTGTGGCTGATGTAGAGGATGCTGCAGCCCTCCGCAGCGAGGCGGCGCAGGGTCTCGAAGAGCTTCTCCACCGCCTGCGGCGTCAGCACGGAGGTCGGCTCATCCATGATCAGGAGCCGCGGCTCCTGGAGCAGGCAGCGGAGAATCTCCACCCGCTGACGTTCCCCCACGGACATGGTGTGGACGTGGCGCCGCGGGTCGAGCGGCATGCCGTAGCGCTCCGACACGGTTCGGATTCGATCGGCGAGTTCGCCGCTCTGCGCGTGAGGGTCGAGCGCGAGCGCGATGTTCTCGCTCACGGTGAGCGTCTCGAACAGGGAGAAATGCTGGAACACCATCCCGATCCCCAGCGCACGGGCACGGGCGGGACTCCCTAGAGTCACCGGCCTGCCGTCCCAGCAGATCGTGCCGGCATCCGGCTGAACCACGCCGTAGATGATCTTCATGAGCGTCGACTTGCCGGCACCGTTCTCGCCGAGGACCGCATGAATCTCGCCCGGTCTCACGGACAGGGAGATGCCGTCGTTGGCGACGACCGACGCATAGGCCTTCGTGATGCCTTCGAGTCTCAGCCGGGGCGGCGCGGCGTCGGCGCCGCTGGGCGCATTCATGCTGCGATTATGCCCGGATTGCCCGCGGCCTTTAGCGCGCTGCGCGGCGATCGACGACTGCAGCGCCGCTTGCGCGCAACTGAAGCAACTCGGCGGCGATCGCGACGGCGATGGCGCCCGGCGTCTTGCCGGGGATGCCGGCCAGTCCGACCGGGCAGGTCATGCGCGCGATGCGCGCGGCCGACACGCCGCGGGCGCTCAGCCGACGCTCGAACTGGGTGCGCTTGGATACCGAGCCGATCAAACCGAAGTAACTGAAATCACCCCGCGCGAGAATCGCCGCCGCGAGCTCGAGATCGAGCGCGTGGCTGTGTGTCATCACAAGGAACATGCTGCCAGGTGCGGCGTGACGCACCTCGTCCTCGGGCGCATCGGTCGCCACGAGCGCAACGTTGGTCGGCACGCTCGCCGGGAAGTCATCCTCCCGCTCGTCGATCCAGGTCACGCTGCACGGCAGCGTCCCCAGAACCTGCACGAGCGCCCTGCCCACATGGCCGTTGCCGAAGACGAGCACACGGAAATCGCAGGGCGCGATACGCTCGACGAACCAGCCGCCGTCGGCGGTGAGCACCGGCGTCTGCGCCGGGTCCGCCAGGAGTTTCGTCACGGCGACTCGTGCCTCGGGCGCGAGCGCGGCTTCATCGACTGCCGTGGCTGTCGCGGTCTGCGGGCGGCCGGCGTCCGCGGCGATGCGCGAGACGAGCGCGCGCGGCGTTCCATCGTGTGCGTGGCGTTCGATCTCGGCAATCCATTCCGCCGCGCCGTCGTCGAAGTGCTGGAACAGCAGCGTGGCCACGCCGCCGCAGCACTGTCCGAGCCGGGCGGCTAGCGGAAAGCGAACGAGCCACGCGCCCGACCCGTTCTGCGTCAGCGCGCGCCGTGCGATCCCGGTCGCCTCGAACTCGAGGTGCCCGCCGCCGATCGTGCCAAGAACGCTGCGCGCGGTGACGATCATCCGGGCGCCTGCCTCGCGTGGCGTCGAGCCGCGCGCTCCGGCAAGCGTCACCAGCACCGCACGCCGCTCGTCGGCGAGCGCGCTGCGCAGCTGGGCGATCCAGTCGTTCATGAGACCGCGCCGACCGGTTGTTGCTGCCGTTGCACGAGCTCCTGCACGGCGAGGAGAATGGCTTCGTTCGTCGCCGGGGCGTCGAGCCTGGGCGAGAGGCGATAGTCGGCCACGCTCGCGACGGCATCGCGCAGCGCATGGAACACCGAGAGAGCGAGCATGAGCGGCGGCTCACCGATTGCCTTGGACCCATGGATCGTTTCTTCGCGATTCGGCGCTCCGAACCACTCGAAGGAGAAGCGCTCGGGCCAATCGCGGCACGTCGGGATCTTGTAGGTGGAGGGTGAGTGCGTCATCAGCTCGCCGCGCTCATTCCACCACAACGCCTCCATGGTGAGCCAGCCCACTCCCTGCAGGAATCCTCCCTCGAGCTGACCGCGGTCGAGCGCCGGGTTGAGAGACTTACCGACATCGTGCAGCACGTCGACGGCCACGACGCGGTTCTCCCCGGTGAGCGTGTCGATGATGACCTCCGAGACCGCGGCGCCGTAGGCAAAGTAGAAGAAGGGGCGACCGGAGAATGTCTTGCGGTCGTAATGGATTTTCGGCGTCGCGTAATAGCCGGTGGCCGACAGCGATATCCGCGCGCGATGAGCCATCGCTGCGAGCTCGCCGAGAGGCAGCTCCCGCTCCCCGGCGCGCACCTTGTTCGCCGCGAAGCGGATCTCGCTCGCCGCAATGCCGAAGTGCTTCGCCGCTACGGAGGCAAGCCGCTCGCGCAGCGCGCGAGTCGCGGCCTGCGCCGCCATGCCGTTGAGGTCGCTCCCCGAGGAGGCTGCGGTCGCCGAGGTGTTGGGCACCTTGCTCGTGTCCGCCGCCGTGATGCGCACGCGATCGATCGTGACGCCGAGCTCGTGCGCGACGACCTGCGCTACCTTGGTGTAGAGGCCCTGACCCATCTCGGTGCCGCCGTGGTTGAGCAGCACGCTGCCGTCGGTATAGAGATTGACCAGCGCACCCGCCTGGTTGTAGTGCGTTGCGGTGAAGGAGATGCCGAACTTCACCGGCGTCAGCGCTATCCCTCGCTTGAGGACCGGGCTCCCCCGATTCCAGGCCGCAATCTCCGCCCGGCGTTCGCGATAGCGTGAGCTTTGCTCGAGGCGCGCGGCGAGTTGCGGCATCACGTTGTCTTCGATTTTCATCCGGTACGGCGTCTCGTCGCGGGGCGCTGAGGCGTAGAGATTCCTGCGGCGCACGTCGAGCGGGTCGAGACCGAGGTGACGCGCAATCTCGTCGAGCACGTATTCGATTGCGAACATTCCCTGCGGCCCGCCGAAGCCGCGGAACGCCGTATCCGACACCGTGTTCGTCTTGCAGCGGTAGGAGGTCAAGGCGACGTTCTCTAGGAAATAGCAATTGTCGACGTGGAACATCGCGCGGTCGTTGACCGGTCCCGAAAGGTCCGCGGAGAACCCGCAGCGCGACGCCAGCGTGAGATTGATCCCGTGAATGAGGCCATCGTCGTCGAAGCCGACCTCGTAGTCGTAGCGGAACGCGTGACGCTTGCCCGTTTGCATCATGTCGTCGTCCCGGTCGACGCGGAATTTCACGGCGCGGCCGGTGCGGCGGGCGAGGAGCGCGGCGACGCAGGCGAAGAGGGCCGCCTGCGACTCCTTGCCCCCGAACGCGCCGCCCATGCGGCGACACTCGACAGTAATGGCGTTCGCGGGCAGGCCGAGCGCATGTGCGACCTGGTGCTGGACTTCGCTGGGGTGCTGCGTCGAGCAATGCACGTGCACGCCCCCGTCGTCGCCAGGCCTCGCGAGCGAGATCTGCCCCTCGAGATAGAAGTGGTCCTGTCCGCCGCAACGGAACCGGCCCGCGAGCCGATGCGGGGCGGCGACGATGGCTCCCGCGGCATCGCCGCGCACGAGCTTCTCGGTCGGTAGCACGAAGGAGCCCGATTCCAGGGCTTCGTCGATGGTGAGGACTGCGGGGAGAGGCTCGTATTCCACGCGGGCCAGCAGCGCTGCGCGGCGCGCGGCCTTCACCGAGGTCGCCGCCACGGCGAAGATCGGTTGACCTACGTATTGCACCAGGCCATCGGCGAGGATCGGCTCGTCATGGATAACCGGGCCTACGTCGTTGATCCCGGGAATGTCACGCGCCTCGAGCACCGCGACCACGCCGGGAGCAACGTGCACCGCAGCGAGATCGCAGGCAAGAATCCTGCCGTGCGCGATCGCGCTCTTGCCGACGGCTGCGTGCAGGCAGCCGCGCGGTTCGGGGATGTCATCGACGTAGTCGGCTGCGCCGGCGACGTGCAGGCGCGCGCTATCCTGTGTCAGCTCGGCGCCGATCAGCTCGCCAGCGGGGACGGCTCGCTCGGCCCGCTCGTTCATTGCGGCGCGTACTCCCGCACGCGCGTGCGCTCGCCTTTGCGGGTCGTTTCGATGAAAAAGCGGCGCAGCAGATTCCTCAGCGCGATGCGGCGGTAGGCCGCGCTTGCGCGCATGTCGCTGATGGGCTCGAACTCGGATTCGAGCGCGGCTTCGCCCGCGGCGAGTGCAGCCGCGTCCCAGGGCCTCCCGTTAAGGGCCTGCTCGCAACGCAGGGCGCGCTTCGGGATCGGTGCCACGCCGCCGCAACCGATACGAATCGCCGCGGTTCGCGCCGCGGGTGATGCGCTCGAGCGGCGCAGCGAGAAACATGCGAATACGGCCGCTATATCCTGATCGAACCGCCGGGAAACCTTGTACGCGCGAAGCTCGGTCGCGGGCTCGCGGAACGGCACGCAAACCGTCTTCACGAACTCCCCCGCCTCGAGCACGGTGCGCTGGTATGCGAGGTAGAAATCTTCGAGCGCGATTTCGCGCCGTCGCGCGCCGCGCCTCAGAACGAGGCTCGCACCGAGCGCGAGCAGCACGGGCATCGAGTCGCCGATCGGCGAAGCGTTGGCGATGTTGCCGCCCAGCGTCCCGGAGTTCCTGATCGGTGGCGAGCCGAAGCGCGACCAGACTTCGGCGAGCTCCGGGTACTCGGCCCCGATCGTGCCGAGCGCTTCCGCCAGCGGAACAGCGGCGCCGATCTCCAGACGGACCGGTCCGACGCGAGTCTCGAGCAGTTCCCGCACGCCTCCGGTATGGATGATCGTGCCTAGGTCGCGGTGCAGCTTGGTGACTCGAAGGGCGACGTCGGTGCCGCCGGCGAGCAGGCACGCCTGCGGATGGGCGAGACAAAGCGAAGCGAGTGAATCCTCGTCGGACGGCGCGAAAAAACGCTGTCCGCCGCCCTCGTATGCAAGGTCCGCAACACGGGATCGCGAAAGCTTCGCGGCCAGCAGGCGCTCTTCGGTGCTCGCGCTGCGCCTGCCCTGCGCATCGACGCCGGGTGCTCGCCACCCGCGAGCCGGCGGCAGCTCGTGCATGCGCTGGGCGGCAGCGATGATAGGGCGATATCCGGTGCAGCGGCAGAGGTTACCGGCGAGCGCGTCCTCTATCGCGGCGCGAGTGCAGCGCTCGCCGCTCTTGTACAAGCTGAAGAGCGACATGGCGAAGCCGGGGGTGCAGAACCCGCACTGGGAGCCGTGGCAATCGACGAGCGCCTGCTGCAACGGATGCAGTGTGCCGTCCGCCTCCTTGAGACCCTCCACGGTGAAGAGCGCCTTGCCGTCCAGCGTGGCGAGGAGGCGAATGCAGGCATTGATCGGGCGCCAGGCGAGCCTACCGTCGTCGGCGGGCTCCGCGAGCACCACCGTGCAGGCGCCGCAGTCGCCCTCGGCGCAGCCTTCCTTGGTGCCGATGCAGCCCAGATGCTCGCGCAGGAAGTCGAGCACCGTCGTCTGCGCTGGAACATCGCAGATGCGGACGGGCTCGCCATTGAGCAGGAATTGCAGTTCGCCACCGGATGGTTTCATCGCGGCTGTATCGCCGGCGCGCATCCGTTGCTCCACGCCGCTATGCCGGGCGCTTCGGCGAACTTCGCCGGCGCGGCCCGAGAGCCGCGCCGGTGTTACGCAAACGACTACTTCTTCGAGGCCCTGGCCAGCTCGTTGCTGAGCGCCGCGCCGCCCTTGGCGTGCGCAGACATCCGAACGAAGATGTCCGGTGGCGTGATCCCCTTCTTGTTGTAATACACCTCGTTCCAGTCGTTCGAGATGCCGATCACCGTGCCGTCAAGATTGAGGCCGCCGTACACGCCCTTTGAACGGCTGAAAGCGATGAAGTCAGCGACGACGTCGGACTTAGCGCCTGCGCCGACCGGGCCCGCAGCGACACTGGCGTCGCCGCCGAGCTTGACCGATGTCGAGAGCAGCGAGTTCATGCCCTTGTCGGTCATCACCAGCGTCAGCGCCTCGGATACAGAGACGCCGGCCTGAAAGCCCACGCTCGCCGTCGCCAGCGTGTAGAAGCCCGGCCCGGTCCACTTGCCGGTCTTGGCATCGTGCACGTAGACGACCGCACGGCCGCCCGACCCGCCGAAGATGAACCCGGCTTTGAGGACCTCGGGCGCGATGACCACGGCCTTGGCGCGGCCGATGTTCTGCTGCAGCCAGCTCATGTCAGGATCGCGCATGAAGTTCGAAAACGACTTGGCCGCTTGATCGACGACTTTCTGCTGCTCGGCCTGAGCCAACGCAGCGCTGCTCCCGATCGCCAGCATCGAAACCAGCAGCCAGCCGATCGCACGGATACCACGTAATTTCAGCATGATGCTCCTCTCTTCGTGTTCGGTAACGGGACTCCCCTGCCGAGCAATTATAGCGCGAGCGCCCGTCCGGCGCGCGCCCGCGTGCTATAGTCAGAAAGCCCCAACCCGGTGCATGCGGGGCCCCGTGTCACACGACGCGGCGGTCTTCCATTGAAAGGCCCATGGATTCCCCGGCCCCAGACCCCGAAGAAGGCCAAGTCGAAGGCGCGAAGCCTCGCGCCAAATCGGTACTCGACGCCCCCGTGCTGCGGCGCCGGCAACCGCGCGGGGATGCGGGCGCGGTAGGAAGCATCGGCACTGCGTTGACACGGGTGGCCGTGGTGCTGCTTTCGACCGTCAATGCGGTGATGTGGGAGGTCTACACGCAGGCGCCGTTCATGGCCGCCCTCTGGGCAGCGATCGCGATCTCCTTCGTCGGCTGGATGATCTACGAGCGCCGCCGCTGAGCGGTGGCAACGAGGCGGAAGGCCGCCACCGCTGCCCGAGCTAGTGCACCAACTCGAGGCCGTTGTCGGTGACGCGCACGCGATCGCCGACCTTCAACCCCGCCGGGGCGCTCTGGCGAACCGTCGCCCAGGTTCCGTCGTCGTATCTGATCCCGATCTGATAGATAACCTGGGTCTTCGATTTCTCGAGCTGATTGCCTACGTACCCCCCGCCGACGGCGCCGACGACGGTTGCCACCGTACGTCCTGTGCCAGCGCCGACCAAGCTGCCGAGACCACCGCCTGCCAGAGCGCCAAGGACCAGTCCCGCTCCACTTGGCTGGGCCTGTTCCACCTGTTCGCGGATCGATTCGACTGTCCCGACACGCGGCGTCGGCGGGGCCTCCGCGACCTGGTATACGGGTTGCGGCCCGCATGCGGAGAGGACCAACACCGCGATCAGCGCGGCGGCTCGCGAGACTCGGCAGGGTTTGCGAGCGAACAATCCCCGCATGGGATTAGTCCGGAATGGCGTTGAGAAGGTACATCGCCGCGAGCAGCCCGCTCGGGCGCCCGAGCGGGCCAAGCCATTTCGAGAAGATCGGTTCGATCTCACCCGACACGTAGACCTGGGTCAGGGCACTGTTGACCACCAGGCGGTATGCAGAGTCGTTGCGGGGGATCATGAACGCGTAGGGCTCGAAGGAAAGGTCCTCGGCGAGCAGGGCAAAGGAATTGGGGTCCTTGGCCTGAGCAGCCAACCCGACCAGCTTGATCTTGTCGCTGGCAAATGCCGACACCGCGCGCGACTCGAGGAGTGCCACGCCCTCGACCCCGTCCTTTACAGGAACCACTTTGGCATCGATCAGGCGGCTCTTGAGCATGGTGTTCAGGCGCGTCTCGGTCGTCGTCCCGGACGTCACCGCCACCGACTTGCCGGCGAGATCCGAGAATCCGTTGATCGTCGAGTCGGAGCGAACGAGGAAGCCGCCTCCATCGACGAAGATCAGGTTGCTGAAATCCACCTCCTTGAGCCGCGCTTGCGACTGCGTCGTGTTGGCGCACTCGAGGTCGGCCTTGCCGCTCGCGACCATCGAGATGCGGTTCGGCACCGTTTCGACAACCCAGTTCACCTTGATGTCCGGCATGCCGATCGCCCGACCGATGCCGGCGATCACACGCTTGCAGAGGTCGATGGAGTAGCCGGCCGGCTGGTTGTCCCGCTCGACGTAGGAGAACGGCAGCGAATCACCCGAGAAGGCCACGGTAATGGACTGGGCCGCCTTGATCTTGGCGAGCGTGTCGACGGCCTTCTGGGCGTGAGCAGTGGGCGCGAGGCCGGCCATGGCCAGGCACAGGATTGCGAGCAGAGTTTTCACGGGAGCTCCTGCGAATCGACGGTGGATGCGACCCGGTCCGAGATGCATTGCTGCGGGCAAGGCCGTTCCCGGAGTATAGCTCATGCAAACGCCCGCGCTGCGCATGCGCGCGCACGCCACGGCTCGGCACGAGGCGCGTGTTAAACTGCGAGGCACTCGCGGGCGCGAGCCCGCGCCCCATAGCTGAATCCGATCGCTCGAGGAGAATGATGCAGCTGCGTCGCCGTTACACCGGCCATTGCCGGCTCCTCATGACGACTTTCGCCGTGCTGGTCGCAGGGCTCGCATCGGCCGATCCGTCTCACACGCTCGAGCGGATCAAGTCCGATGGTACGATCCATCTTGGTTTCCGCACCGCTGCGGTGCCCTTCTCGTTTAAGGACCGCAATGGCGCCGTGCGCGGCTACAGCGTCGAGCTGTGCACGCGGATCGCGACGGCGATCCAGAAGCAGCTCGGTCTGGACAAGCTCAAGGTCGAATGGACAGGCGTCGACGCGGCAGCGCGCTTCGATGCCGTGGCGTCCGGCAAGATCGACATCGAATGCGGAACCTCGACGATCTCGCTCTCGCGCATGGAGCGCGTGGACTTCAGCCTCCCGATCTTCGTCGACGGCGGCAGCGTGCTCACCCGCGCGGACGGCAAGCTGACGCAACTGTCCCAGTTCAACGGCAAGCGCGTGGCGGTCATCCCCGGCACGACGACCGAATCCGCGCTCAAGCGCGAGCTCGGGATCTTGAACGCGAAGGCCGACCTGGTGCACGTGCGCGACGCCACGGCGGGGCTCGCCATGTTGAACGCCGGCAACGTCGACGGCTATGCGAGCGATCGCATCGTGCTGGTGTCGCTGCGCGCGGGAAGCGACGACCCATCACGGCTGGCGCTCCTGGAAAGCGATTTTTCCTACGAGCCGTACGCGCTCGTGGTGCGGCGCGATGACCCCGACTTTCGACTGGCGGTGAATCGGGCGTTGGTGGGTATCTACCGAAGCGGAGAGATCGACGCAATCTTCTTCCGCTGGCTCGGCGCGCTCGGCGAACCCGGCACGCTGCTGCACTCGATGTTCTATCTGAACACGCTGCCCGAATGATTCACCTCGCGCCGCAGATCGTCGTCCTGCTGCTGTGCTCAGCCGCTGCGTGGTGGGCCGCCTCCCCGGCGCACGCGCAGCCCGCGCCGCCGCCGCCTCCCATTCCGAGCGAATCCCAGGCATCCGGCAACGCGCAAGCAGCACCCGGGACGACCTCCTGCGATCGTTGCGGCAAGGTCGAGGCGATCCGGCAGGGCGCGACCCAATCGCAGTGGACACCGCTCGGCAGCGTTCCTTCCGTATCGGCAGCCGGCTCCGACCTCAGCCCGTCGTCGGTTACGGCGTACAGGATCGGCAAGGATCTGTCCAACCAGGGGCAGGTCATGCTCGGCGCTGCGGGCGGCGCCGTGTACCAGAGCCGTCCGTCTCAGCGCAACGCGACGCGCTGGGAGATCGTCGTGCGCATGGACGACGGCAGCGCTCGCTCGGTGACCCAGAACTACGAACCTCTCCTGCAGGTTGGCGACCGCGTGCGCGTGTTCGGCACACAGGTCGAACTCCTGCAGTGACCTCTACGGCCGCTGCTGTGGACGCGGCCGGCCCTGCGGCGACACTTGCGGTTTCCGACGCTGCGGACGGCAGCCGTCTGCTGCGCCTCGCCGGGCGCCTCGATACGTACTCGATCGCCGCCGTGTGGTCGCAGGCGCGCGCCGCCGTCGCGCAGGTCCCCGACCGGCGCGTCGTCATCGATGCGTCGGGCGTCGATTACTGCGACGGCGGCGGCGTGGCGTTGCTGCTCGATCTGCTGCGGCAGGAGCGACCTGCCCAGGCCGCCGTGAGCGTGCGGGCCCTGAAGCCGGAGTTCAAGACGCTGCTCGATCAGTTCGACCCTGCGACGTTGCGGGCCTCGGCGGAGGAGCACGCGGCGCGGCTACCGGCGGTGGCGGAGATCGGCCGGGAAGCCGTGACCGTAGCCAGAGACATCGTCACCCAGATCGCCTTCATCGGGGAAACCAGCTCCGCCCTCTGGTACGCGATCCGGCATCCGCAACACGTGCGCTGGAAGGACGTCTGGTACACCTGCGAGCAGGTCGGCGTCAACGCGCTGCCGATCGTCGGACTCATCTCCTTCCTGATCGGCATCATCATCGCCTTTCAGTCCGCGGTGCCGATGCAGCAGTACGGTGCCGAGATCTTCGTCGCGGATCTCGTGGGGCTGTCGATCCTGCGCGAGCTTGGGCCGCTCATGACCGCGATCCTGCTCGCCGGGCGCTCGGGCGCCGCATTCGCTGCCGAGATCGGCACCATGAAAGTCAACGAGGAGCTGAACGCGCTCACCACCATGGGGCTCGATCCGGTGCGCTTCCTCGTGATCACACGCATTCTCGCCGCCGTGCTCATGGTGCCACTGCTGACGCTCTTCGCCAACATGCTCGGCATCCTGGGCGGCGCGCTCACCATGATCAGCTTCAATATTCCGGTCCTCTCCTTCCTGCGCGAAATCGACAGCCTCGTCGACATCAAGGATCTTGCGGCTGGAATGGCCAAGACGCCCGTGTTTGCGATACTCATCGCCGGAGTGGGGTGCCTGCGCGGGCTGCAGACCGGGACGGGCGCGAGCGCCGTCGGCATTTCCGCCACGCGAGCGGTCGTTTCCGGCATCATCCTGCTGGTCGTCGTCGACGGCATCTACGCGTTCATCTACTACTTGCTCGACATCTGACGTGGCGGCCGATCCCATCATCCGGGTGGAAAGCTTGAGCGCCGGCTACGACGACAAGGTGCTGTTGCGCGACATCAACTTTACGGTTAACCGTGGCGAGGTATTCGTCATCCTCGGCGGCTCGGGCTGCGGCAAGAGCACGCTGCTCAAGCACATGATCGGCCTCTACCAGCCGTTCTCGGGCAAGGTCCTGATCGACGGCGAAGACATCGTGACGGCAGAGGGCGAGGCGCGCAAGGCGATCCTGCGCAGGATCGGCGTGATGTACCAGAGCGGGGCCCTGTTCGGCTCCATGACCCTGATCGAGAACGTTCGCCTCCCGCTGGAGGAATACACTGCGCTCGACGACGAGGCGATGGATCTGCTCGCTCTCACGAAGCTCAAGCTGGTCGGACTTGACGGGTTCTCCGGCCACATGCCAGCGGAGCTCAGCGGCGGGATGCAGAAGCGCGCGGCGATCGCGCGCGCGATGGCGCTCGATCCGTCGATACTTTTCCTCGACGAGCCTTCGGCGGGGCTCGATCCCATCACCTCCGCGACGCTCGACGAGCTGATCCTCAGGCTGGCGAAGAACCTGCACATCACCTTCGTGATCGTGACGCACGAGCTCGCCAGCATTTACGCCGTGGCCGACCGCATCATCATGCTCGACAAGCGCAAGCAGGGCATCATCGCCGAAGGGGATCCCAAGCGACTGCGCGACGAGAGCGACGATCCGTTGGTGCGCCAGTTCTTCCGGCGCGAAGCCGAGGTGGCAACAGTCTGACCGGGAGCCATGAGCGCCAGGGCGAACTTCTTCAAGATCGGCCTCTTCGTCATCGGGGCGACGGTCGCGCTGGTCTTCCTGCTCGTCTTGCTGGGCGCGGGCAAGCTCTTCCAGTCGAAGGTCATCATGGAGACCTATTTCGACGAATCGGTGCAGGGCCTCGAGGTCGGATCCAAGGTCAAGTACCGGGGCGTCATCGTCGGCGAGGTGAAGAGCATCGGCTTTACCTACACGCGTTACCAGCAGGACAAGCCCATGGCCGAGCGGCTGCGCTATGTGATGGTCGAAGCGACGATCCTCCCGCGGCTGATCGGGGGGCGCGCCGCGGCAAGCGATACGCTGCGGGCGGAGAACGTAAAGGATGAGGTCGGAAAAGGCCTGCGCGTGCGGCTCGCGCCGCAGGGGATCACGGGCACGAATTACCTCGAGATCGACTACGTGGATCCGGAAAGGAACCCGGCGCTCGAGGTGCCGTGGCAACCCGACAACATCTACGTTCCGAGCGCGAAGGCGACCGTGACGCAGTTCGTCGCTGCGGCCTCCGAGATCGTCGACCGCCTGCGCAAGATCGATCTCGACAGCATCGCGTCCAACCTCAACACGCTGCTCGTGACGACCAACAAGCGCGTCGAAGCCGTCGACAGCGGCAAGATCTCGGACGAGACGAAGCAGGTGCTGGCGAAGCTCGGCACCAAGCTAGATCAGCTGCACGTGGACAAGATCGATAGCGAAGGAACGGCGCTCCTCGCCGAGCTTCGCACCAGCAACAGGCAGCTGTCGGCGATACTGGATGATCCGGCATGGAAGCAACTGCCTTCCAACGCCGACGATGCCGTGATGCAGTTCCGCAAGCTCGTCGCGGATCCCAACTTCGCTCGCTCGCTCGCGCATCTCGAGAGCACGCTGGCGCGGCTCGACCGCATCACCGGTGGCTCGGACTACGATCTCAGGATCACCATCGAAAATCTGCGGCAGATCACCGACAACCTGCGTGAGCTGACCGACAACGCCAAGCGCTACCCCTCGCAACTGCTGCTCGGCGCGCCGCCCGAGCCCGCCAAAGGCCCACAACAATGACTCCGCCTGCCTCGTCCTCGCGCCGGCGCGCGCTTGCGTCGGCCGCTGCGCTGCTGCTCGCCGCCTGCTCGCGGCCCGCGCCGCTGAAATCGACCTATATTCTCGAGCCCCCCAGGCCTCCCGCGCCGAGCGGCGCTCCTCGGGCGCAGTCGCTGCGCGTCGCCACGATGGACGTGGCAGTGCCTTTCAACACCCGCCAGCTCGTGTATCGCGAGAGCGCCCTGAAGTTCGAGTCCGACTTCTATAATGAGTTTCTGGCCGCGCCCGGGCCGATGATCGGCCAGGCGATCGCCGCGTGGCTGTCTGCGGCGGGGATGTTCCGGGCGGTGCTCGCACCCTCGAGCTCGCTCGACGCAGATCTTGCGCTCGAGGGCTTGGTGACGGAACTGTACGGCGATCTGCAGGATCCCGCGAAGCCGGCGTCGGTCGTCGCGATCAAGTTCTTTCTCACGCAAGCCGGCGCAGGCGCTGGCGCGTTTCTCTGGCATGGAGAATTGCGCGCGCGCACCGAGCTGCAGGCGCGGTCACCGGAAGCGATCGTCGCCGGGCTCAACGTTGCGTTGGGCGAGGTACTGGTGCAGCTCGCGAGCGCTCTGCGCAGCTTGCCCTTGAAGTAACCTCTCAGGAAGGCGGTGCGGCGGGCGCGTGCTCGACCTCGATCACGCGGACCTTGAGCCGCCCGATCCAGTCCACGAGCGGCGCGAGCTCGGCGAGCGTCTCGCCCTCGACAAGCACGACGTGAGTCGCGTCGGCCGGCACCGTCCCGAAGGTCGGGTCGACTGCCAGCCAGAAGCCGTCAACGAAGCTCTCCGCCCACGTGTGGTACAGGAAGCCCTGGAACTCCTCCGAGTAGACAATACCGTTCACCACACGCGTCGGGATGCCGAGCGAGCGGGCGAATGCGGCGTAGAGGTACGTGTGGCCCTGACACTCTGCCTCGCGCGTGTCGAGCACGTCGAGACCCGTCCACACGTCGGCGGGGGAGGTGCGCACGTTCTGCCGGATCCACGCGATCAGCCGCTGCACCTTTTCGCGCGCGTCGTCCGTCCCGCCGGCGATGTCGCGGGCGGTGGCTGTGATCCGAGGGTCGCGGGCGGGCACGGGAAAGGTCGACGCGAGGTAGCGTGGATCCGCGCTCGCCGGCGACGGCGCGCGCGCAGATCCGGCGGCAGCAACGACCGAGCGCACGGCGCAGATCGTCCCGGAAGATTCCCCGACGCAGTGCTGAACATCGTCGGATGGCACGGCGCGCTCGACGCCCGCGAGCGCGATCCGCATTCCCGTGATCGCTCGTGGTGCGGCGAGCGGGGTTTCAGGTCGCACGAGCGCGAATTCGATCAGTGCCTCCGTCTTGTTGAGGCTCGCGCTGGCAAGGTAGCTGCGAGCCCGAGCCTCGTCCTCGAGACCCGAGATCAGCACGCCGTTCATGCCGATCTCGAGCAGCGGCGCGCCGCGCCGGCTGATCCACGTTTCGACCCGGTAGCCTTCCATCGCCGTTTCGACGTGGAACGCCTGACCCGAGAATAGCTTGCTCGATTCGTAGCGCGTGATTCGCTGAGAGACTTCGGCCACGCGCTGCAGTTCGCCACTGTAGACCGGGTAACGGAATTCGCGCCCCGGTGCGAGCCCGGAGAGCGCCGGGTAGAAAGCGACCGCCGCCTGCGGATACACCGGTCCAGAGACCGCGATCGACTGCCTCTGCGTTTCGCCCCTGTGCGTCACCGTTACGTCGAGCTCGTCGCCGTGTCGTTCTCCGGCCAGCGCGACCGCGCTGCCGTCGATCACGTAATCGTAGCGGAACGCGACGATCTCGAGATCCGCCTGCACCAGGTCGTAAGCCTTCAGGTTGATGCGCTTCTCGAAGCCGAGGAAACGCAGCACGAACGCGGCGTCGGACCTGATCTCGAAGCGATCCGGACCTGAGGCCGCGAGCGCAAGATGAGAGAAGCCGATCTTCTGCCCGTTGAAGACGATGCCCATCCAGTACTCGCGATCCGGCCATTCGGCGAGGCGGTACCGCTGCACCGTTGCCGGCGCTTCGGCCGCGGGCTGAAAGTAGAGGCCCTGACACCCGGCGAGCAGGGCCGCGATGGCGAATGTCGAAAGGGGCCGAGCGATCATCGACGGCGATGATAGTGCAGCGTCCACGAACAAGACTTGACCGTCGTCTAGCTTCGGTCAGATCCGGGCGCTGGCAAGCTCAGAAGAGCGGCACGGTTTTGACGCGCTCGCTGACTGGCTGTACGTTGGCTGCGCCCTCGGCGGTTGCCTTGTCGGCGATGTCCACCCAGCCGCCGCCCATCGCCTTGTAGATGTTCACGCTCGAGCCGAAGACCTGTGCGCGCAGGCTGGCGAGCGTCAACTCCGCGGGGAAGAGCGACTGCTCCGCCTGCAGCACCGTCGTGTAGGAGGTGTACCCGCCGTTGTATTGCAGCATCGCGAGCCGCTCGTAGTCCTGCAGTGCCTTCACCAGCCGCGCCTGTGCGTCGGCCTGTTCCTGCAGCTTTTGGTTCGCGATGAGCGCGTTGTCGACGTCCCCGAATGCATTCTGGATCGACAGCTCATAGTTGTAGAGCGCCGCCTGTTGACCGCCCTCGGCTTGCGCGACCTGCCCGCTGACGCCTCCGAAGGTGAAGATCGGGCCGATCGCCTGCCCGGCATAGTTCCACACCCGCGCCGGGCCCGTGAACAGCTTCGAGAGATCGCTACTCGCACCGCCAAACGCGCCGGTCAGCGAGATCGTCGGGAAGTACAATGCCTTCGCCGCCCCGATCTGGGCGTTGGCCGCGATCAACGCCTGCTCCGACTGCATCAGATCGGGCCTGCGCTCCAGCAGCTGCGAGGGGAGGCCTGCTGGAACGCTCGGGAGCTTGAGCTCGTTGATCGACTTGCCTCGGGCGATCGGTCCCGGGTTGCGGCCGAGGAGGATGGAGAGGGCGGTCTCCGTCTGCGCGATCTGCGATTCGATCGCGGGGATCTGCGCCGCGGCGGTCTCGTACTGCGACTGCGCCTGTGCGACGTTCATCTGCGAGACTTGCCCGTACTGAAACTGCAGCTCGAACAGCTTGAGCGATTCGCTGTAGGCGTCGAGCGTGCGCTTGGAGATCACGAGCTGCTCGTCGAGGCCGCGCAGCTGAAGGTAGTCGTTGGCCACGGAGGAGACGAGCGACAGGATCACGCCGCGCCTCGCGTCGTCGGAGGCGAGCGTATTCGCGAGCGCGGATTCGCTCAGGCGCCGGATCCGGCCCCAGAGGTCGATCTCCCAGCTCGCGGTCAGCACCGCCTGGTATGCGGTCTGCGGGTTCGGTATCCGTCCGGCGAGCGCCGGGCTTACACCCGCTTCGGTGGTTCGCACCCGCTCGCCCGTTGCCGAGTAGCCGACCTGCGGGAAGAGCTGTGATCGCGTCTGGGTGAACACGCCCGCAGCCTGCTCGACGTTGGCAACGGCGACCTTGACGTTCATATTGTTGGCAAGCGCGTCGGCGATGAGCCCATCGAGGACCGGATCGTCGAACTGCTTCCACCATGCCGTGTCCGCCGTTTCCGTGACGCTCTTCGGCTCGAAACGGAACGCCATCGGGGCGTCGACCTTCGGCCGGACGTAGTCGGGGCCCATAGCGCACGCCCCGAGCAGGGTGGCCGTCGCGCAGGCCAGGAGGCGCCGGTGCATTTCAGGCGTCCTCGTGCGGTGCGTGCGCTGCAGGCGCTGGGCCTGTACCGCCGCCCGCCGGCGGAGTCGCGGCGGGCGGCACCTCCTTCTTCGCGCTCCTGCGCTCGGCAAGCTGGTCGAAGACGTAGAAAAGCAGTGGCACGTAGAGCATGGCCAGCGTCGTCTCGCCGATCATGCCGCCGATGATGCCGGTGCCGATCGAGTGACGAGCATTGGCGCCGGCGCCGACCGCGATCGCGAGCGGCAAACAGCCGAAGGCGAAGGCGAGCGACGTCATGATGATCGGGCGCAGGCGCTGCTCGCCGGCGAGCTGGGTGGCCTCCATGATCGATTTGCCCTGGTGGCGGAACTCGACCGCGGCCGTGACGCGCAGGACAGCGTTCTTCGCCCCGAGACCGATCAGCACCAGCAGCCCGATCTGGAAGTACACGTCGTTCTCGAGGCCGCGGATCCAATTGGTGACGAGCGCGCCGAGAATGCCGAACGGGACGGCCGACATCACGGCGCCGGGCAGCGCCCACGACTCGTACTGCGCCGAGAGCACGAGAAAGACGATGATGAAGCCGAAGACGAACGCAATCCCCGAGGTACCGCCCGATTTCTTCTCCTCGTACGACAGGCCCGACCAGGCGAACTGATAGCCCGGCGGCAATACTTCCTTCGCGGTCTCTTCCATGGCCGCGATCGCGTCGCCGGAGCTGTAGCCTGGCGCCGCGCTGCCGATGATCTTCGCCGCGGTGAACCCATTGAAATGCGGAAGGAGGTCGGGGCCGGTCACCCATTCTGTCGTCACGACGGAGGACAGCGGAACCATCTGGTTCTGGTTGTTGCGCGTGTACAGGCGCGTCAGGTCGTCGGGTGTCCGGCGAAAAGGCGCATCGGACTGCATGATCACCCACCACACGCGGCTGAACAGGTTGTATTGGCTCACGGTCAGAGAGCCGAACTGCGCCTGGATCGCACTGTAGACGTCCTGGATGGGTATGCCGAGCAGCGTGGTCTTGTCACGGTCGACGACGGCGCGCAGCTGCTGAGTGTTCGCGCGGTAAGTTGTCGCGAGACCAGTCAGATCGTGCCTTGCACGAGCCTTCTGGAGAAAATCCTGCATTACCTGGTCGAGTGCGACAGGGTCGCCGGAGCCGGTATCCTGGATCCAGAACTCGAAACCGCCGGTCGTGCCGATGCCTGGAATCGCCGGCGGCGCGATGGGAATGATGATTGCGCCGGTGATCTTCTGCGCCTCCCTGTAGAAGTCCGTCATGATCGCGCGCGCGTTCTGGGTCTTGGCGGTCGCGATGTCCTTGTAGCGCTGCTCGAAGTCGGTGAAGGTGATGAAGAACGTGCCCGCGTTGGTCTTGTAGCCGCTGTCGAGCAGGCTGTAGCCGGTGACCATCGCGCGGTTCTCGACGCCGGGGATACCCTTGAAGATCGCGTCGACCCTCTCGGCGACCGCCTGCGTCCGGTCGAGGCTCGCCGCCTCCGGCATGATGATCGCCGCCATGGCGTAGCCCTGGTCCTCCTGCGGCACGAAGCTCGTCGGCAAGACCTGGAAGACGTGCCAGATGGCATACAGGAACACGGCGAGGAGCACGAAGGCGACAATCATCCGCTTGATGACCCATTCCACGGCGTAGCCGAACCCGGCGGTCAGGTGATCCACCTGGCGGTTGAACCAGGCGAAGAATCCGCGCTGCGGCGGTGGGTTGTGCTTGAGCATCAGCGCGCACATCGCCGGCGTGAGCGTCAGCGCGACGAACCCGGAAACGGAGACCGAGATCACGATCGTGATCGCGAACTGCTTGTAGAGCTGTCCGGTCGTCCCAGGCAGGAACGCTGCGGGAATGAACACCGACGACATGACGAGCACGACCGCGACGAGCGAGGTGGCGATTTCCTCCATCGACCGGATCGTCGCTTCCTTCGGCTGCAGGTGATGCTGGTGCATGTTGCGCTCGACGTTCTCCACCACCACGATCGCGTCGTCGACGACCATCCCGATCGCCAGCACCAGGCCGAAGAGCGTCAGCAGGTTGATCGAGAACCCCAGAGCGATCATGCCGGCGAAGGTCGTGATCAGCGCGACGAAGATCGCCACGGTGCAGATGATCGTGGTGCGGAAGCTCTGCAGGAACAGGTACACGACGAGCACCACCAGCACGATCGCCTCGAGGAGTGTGTGCAGGACCTCCTTGATCGACAGCCGGACGAAGTCGTTCGTGTCGAGCGAGATTTTGTAGTCGATGCCGTCCGGGAACTGCGGCTTCATCTGCTCAAGGACCTTGCGCACGTCGTCGGACACGACCAGGCCGTTGGCGCCCGGCTGGAGGTAGACCGCGATATAGGTCGCCGGCAGGGCGTTGAGCTTGGTGTCGATGATGTACTGCTTGAGGCCGATGTCGGCGCGCGCGACGTCGCCGAGGCGGACGATCGCGCTGCCTTCCTGGTTCCCGCGCAGGATGATGTTGAGATACTGCCGGGGGTCTGTCGCCTGCGCCTGCGTGACCACCGGGAAGGTCAGCTCGACCGGGTTCGCGTTCGGCTGCTGCCCGATTTGCCCGGCGCCGAAGAGCTGATTCTGGGCGCTTATCGCGTCGGCGATGTCGGTCGTCGTGATGCCGAGCGAAGCCATCCGGTCCGGGTTGAGCCAGATGCGCATCGCCTGGTCGGCGATGCCCATGATCTGCGCCTGGCCCGCGCCATTGACCCGCTTGATGGCGTCGAGGACGTAGACGTTGGCGTAGTTGGCGACGTAGTTGGAGCTGTAGCGGTCGCCTTTTCCGTATACCGCGATCAGCATCATGATCGAAGAGGACTTCTTCTGCACCGACACGCCCTGCTGCACGACTGCAGAGGGAAGCTGCGGCATCGCCAGGTTGACCCGGTTCTGCACCTGCACCTGAGCGATGTCGGGGTTGGTGTCGAGCGAGAAGTAGACGGTGAGCGTGAGCTGCCCCGTCGAGGAGCTGGTCGACGACATGTAGAGCATGTTGTCGACACCGTTGATCTGCTGCTCGATCGGTGAGGCGACCGAGTCGGCCAGCGTCTTCGCGTCGGCGCCCGGGTAGGTCGCCGACACCGTCACCTGGACCGGCGTGATATTGGGATACTGCTGCACCGGCAGCAGGTACATCGCGACCCCTCCCGCGATCGAGATGATGATCGCGACGACGGCAGCGAAGATCGGCCGCTCGATGAAAAAGCGCGAGAACATGGTGTTGCGCCCTTCCTATTGCGACACGACCATGTCGACGCGCCGGGCCTGGTCGTCGCTGCCGCTGCCGGTCACGTTGGTCGGTGCCTGAAGGCGGATGCGGTCGGCCCGGATGCCGAACCGCACGAGCGCATCCCTGACTGCAAGCGCACGCTGCCGCGCGAGCTCGACGTTGTTGCTGCTCTTCCCGGTCTTGTCCGCGTAGCCGGTGATCGTGATCGATGTACCGATACCCATGACCTCCGCGGCCTTCATGCGGATGATGCCTCTGGCCGTGTCGTCGATCGCCGCCGAGCCGGTGGCGAAGTAGACGGAGGCGTCGGACGGGGTCGGCGCGCGCGGCGCGCCCTTGTCGTACCCGGGGCCCGTCGCCGGCGTTGTGCCTGCAGGCTTCGCCGGAACATAGGGAGCTGCCCTCACCTTCACGCCCTGCGCGAGGCGCTGCCCGCCCTCGACGACCACGCGATCGCCGTTGTCCAGGCCATCATTGATGAACCAGTCGTCGCCCTCCCAATCGCCGACGGTGACCGGACGCAATTCGGCCTGATCGTCCTTGTTGACCACCCAGACGAACTGGCCCTTGCCGCCCTGCTGAATCGCGCGCTGCGGAACGACGACCGCATTGGGCCGAATGGCGCCCTTGAGGCGGACGCGAACGTACTGATTCGGACGCAGGACGCCGGCCGGGTTCTGCACGGTCGCCCGAAGCAGGAACGTGCCGGTCTGCGGGTTGTAGGACGGATCGGCGAAGGTGATGCGGCCGGTGTAGGGGAAGAGTGTACCGGTCACCAGCTCCACCTCGACAGTGAACTCGCCGCCCGCGGGCAGCTTCAGCAGGCCACGCTGAATTTCGTCGCGCAGCCGCCCCATCTGGTTCTCGGACACGCTGAAATTAATCCACATCGGACTGAGGACAGAGACCGTGGTCAGCTGGCTGTTCTGGGCATTGAGATAAGTTCCGTCGGCGACCGCTGCAAAGCTCGAAACTCCGGTGACCGGCGAGGTGATGGTCGTGTAGGAGAGGTTGAGCTCGGCCTCTTCCACCTGCGCCTTCCCCTGTTCGACTGCCGCGGACGCCGAATCGAATTGCCCCTGCGCGTCGTCCAGATCCTTCTGCGAAAGCGCGTTTTGTGCTGCGAGCGGCTTGGTGCGAGCGAGGTTTGCCCTGGCAACGTCGAGCGACGCCTGATTGCGGGCGAGCGCCGCCTTCTGGGCGTCGAGCTGGGCCTGGAACGGCTTCTGGTCCATCTGGAACAGCACCTGGCCGGCCTTCACCAGCGAGCCCTCGACGTAGACGCGCTTGTCGAGAAAGCCGGAGACGCGTGCCTGGATGTTTACCGCCTGCGAGCTCTGCGTCTGCGCGACATAGGTCGCCGTGATCGGCGTGTCCTTGCGCGCGATGGTGACGATAGTCACATCGATCGGCGGTTTTTCCGCGGGCTTGTTTTCCCCCTTGCCGCAGGCCACAAGGCCCACTACGACCGACAGCGCACAGACGGCGGCCGTCATGCGCAACGGCGCACCCACGACGATCAGCGAATGCATCGGCGAATCTCCCGCAATGGCAGGGACAACGGAGTCGCGTTGCAAGGGCAAAGCGAGTGCCTTTTTTTTACCCCAGCCGGCCCGACTTGTCGACAGTGCGAGCGGGACGCGGGTTCCACCCGTGCCTGGCGCGATCAGCGAACCGCGTGGGACGCGTCGCTTGTCTTCGCGGGGGGGACGCCGGCGGACTCGAAGCTCCCGCCGAGAGCGAGATGCAGGTTCACTCGCTGGACGAGACGTTCGGACTGGACGCGCAGCAGCGTGACCTGGGCCGAGTAGAGGGCGAGCTGTTGCTGCTGCACGGCACCCAAGTCGACCGTACCGACGCGATAGCGAACGTTGGCGAGCGCGAGCGCGCGCTCGTTCTCGCGCACGGACCGGGCGAGTATTTCCTCCCGCTCCGACGCAGTCGCGCTTGCCGCGAGGGCGCCTTCCACTTCACCGAACGCGCGAGCGCCCACCTTGCCGTACTCCACGAGCGCTGCTTGCTGCTCGGCAGTACGGGCGTCGACCTGCGCCTGCAGCAGTCCGCCGAGGAAGATCGGCTGAAGCAGCCCTGCACCGGCGCTGAATACCGGATTGTCGCGGTTCTGCAGCACGAACAGCTCGGAGTTGATCGACGTGTAGCTCGCGACCAGCGTGATGCGCGGCAACCGTGCCGCCTTGGCTTCCTCGGTTCGATAGAACGCCGCCGCGACGCGGCGCTCGGCGGCGACCACATCGGGCCGCCGCTCGAGCAACTCGGAAGGCAAACCCGCCGGGATGTCGCCAGGCCAGGTCGGCAGCTTCTCCGCCACGGCGACTGACGCAGCGGGGTAACGCCCAAGAAGTGTCTCCAGCGCGCGCAGCGCGTTTCCGTAGACGAGATCGAGATTGCGCACCGTGTCGCGAAACGCTTCGACATTCGCCTGCGCGAGGGTGACAGCGTATTCGTCGCCGCTCCCGACGCGAAGACGGTCGCGCGCCAGCGAGGCGAGCTGCTCGGCCGACCTGAGAGAGGTTTCCGCCTGCGCCTTCTGGAGGCGCGACTCGACGGCAACGACCCAGCCCTTCACGACCAGCGAAGCAAGCGACTGCCGGGCGTATTCCGCATCGAGCCGCGCAGAGTCGTACTGCAGCTCGCTCGAGCGTGCCTGCGCGCGCACCCGGCCCCAGAGGTCGAGCTCCCAGGACGCGAACAGCCCCACGCCTTCCAGCCCGGAGGAGTCGCCGCTCATCTTGCCACCGCCGCGCGCGACAAGGTTCACCTGCGGCCACGCCGGAGACTTCGCTGCCGCGAGGTACGCGGCCGCCACATCGACGCGGGCCGCGGCAATGCGCAGGTCCGCGTTGTACGCGATGGCTTCCTTCACCAGCTCGTTGAGCCACGGATCGTTCAGTGTAACGAGCCAGTTGTCCGCGACCGGTCCCGCGTTGCCGCGCGTGGCGGCCCATTGCGGGGGCGGCGTGAGATTGAGCATCGCCTGGCTCGCAACCTCTTCGCGCGGCGGCATCTCCTTCAGCGCGCAGCCCGCGAGAGCCAGCGCGGCCACGATACACAGTGTCTTTGACTCTGCCCGCATGTCGCGTCAATGCAGCTTCAGGATCAGGTAATTCATGTACGAGCCCACGCGGATGATCACCTTGCGGATGATGTGCAGAAACTCGGCGTGATCGGTGTAGATCGCCGCGTCGCCCGCCGCGCCGGCGGCGAGGAACAGGGCCTTGTCCTTGTCGGCGATATCGAACTTGACGGCAAACCGCTGCGCCGGTGCGGTGAGCACGCCGGTCATTGGAATCGTTCCGCCCGGAGTCAGTTGCCCGGCTCCCGACGCCCAGACGATCGAGTTGACCTTCGCCTTGATGATGCGGCCGGGAAGGGTTTCGAGGGCGAATTCGGCCTCGTTGCCGGGCTCGACTTGCCAAAGCTCGTTTTGCCTGTAAAGCGCGACGACGCTGCCAGTCGCCTCGACCAGCGTCATCACCGGTGCGACCGGCAGTGCAGCTACGTAGCCTCCGGGCCGGAGCTGCAGGTTGACCACGTAGCATTCGCAGGGCGAGCGCGTCGTCGTCTGATCGAGGTCCCACCTCGCGCTCTCGAGCTGGGCGCGGATCTGCGCGACCTGGGCGTATTCGCCGTCGACCTTCGCGCCGAGCTTCTGCTGTACCTGCTCGCGGCTGGCCACGGCCTGCTGCTCGCCGGCGCGAGCCTGCGACTCGGTGCTCTGCGCGGCGGCGAGCTGGCCTGCGGCCTCGGCAAGGTTGGTCTCCGCCTGTTCGAGGTCAAATTTCGTGCCGGCGCCCGTGGCCACCAGCTCGCGATACTGCGCCACGCGCTTTTGCATAAGCGCAAGCCTAGCGTTGACCTCCGCTGTCTTGGCTGTCGCCTGCTCGATTGCGCTCTTGGCAGCGGCGACGCCCGCTTGCGCGCCCTTGAGCGATTCCTCCAGCTCCTTCTGCTGGGCTATGGCGTTCGCGAGCTGCGCCTGCAGAGTGTTGACCTGGAGCTGATACGGCGTCGGGTCGATGCGGAACAGGACGTCGCCCTTCTTAACCGGAACGTTGCCCTCGTCGATGGGTACCTCGATAACGCGACCACGAACCTGCGACACGATAGGCACCGTGAAGCGGAAAACGCGCAGATCGGCGGAAGAAGGCGCCACCACGTTCAAGCTCAGGATCAGCGCCGTCAAAGCGACGATCGGGATGACTACTACGGTGACCTGCGAATAGATGTTCCACGGCAGCCACTTGAACTTGATGAAGATCAGCCAGACGAAGAACGAATAGATGCCGAGGAGGAGGATTTCCATTACGCCCTGCCTGCTTCGGACGGCGACGCGGGGGCGGGCGTCGCCCGCAGTTGCGCGAGATCGGCGCGCAGCTGGCGCAGATTGGGTGGCAGGGCACCTCGCGCGGCCATCTGGTCGAGCTCGGTGCGCAGGTGCTCGATCTCGTGCTCAAGCAACTCGCCACTCCTGGCCTTCTCGCCCATTTCCTCGTGCCATTCGTCGCCCTTGTCGGTGCCGTACGCTACTCTGTAGGCCACCGGCTTGGTAAAAGCCCACAGCCACGCTATCGGCCAGAGCAGGCCCCCGAACACGAGCGAGAGGAGGCAAAGTACCTGGATCGCTTTGGCTTGCGGATGGTGGCGCTGCTCTGCGAAGCGCTCGGGAAGCACGTGGACCAGCCAGAAGACGACGATGGCAACGACCGGCACCAAGATCAGGACGATGATGGCCAGCACATCGGCCGCCGTGTCGAGCGCCTCACCGGACAGGAAGGAGGCGCGGGCAGGCATCGCGACCAACGCGGCAAACCATGCGGCAGATACAGCAGCCTTGCGACGGAGATCGAGCATGAGCCTTGCGGGCGCCGTGAAAGGAGGACGCATTCTAGCGCAGGGAGCGGCGCGCTGATCGATTTCCCTCAGGCAGAGGCGATGCTGTCCGTTTGTCTCGACTCGCGACAAGACTCGCACGCAGGTCGTGTTCGCTCGCTGCGGTGATCCTGACGCTCGCAAAGGAGCCGACGCGAAGACCCGACGCGCCAGCAACGCGAACGATTCCGTCGATCTCGGGAGCGTCTCCGGCACTCCGCGCGATGGCGTTCTCGCCGTCGACTTCGTCGACCAGCACGGTGATCGTCTGGCCGAGTTTCTGACGCAGCCGCTGCGCACTGATCTTCGCCTGGGTCGCCATGAAGCGGGCGCGTCGCTCCTCCTTTACGGGTTCCGCCACGGCATGCGGCAGCGCGTTCGCTGCGGCACCGTCAACGGGGGAATAGGCGAAGCAGCCGACGCGGTCGAGCTCCGCCTCGTCGAGAAAAGCGAGCAGCTCCTCGAACTCCTGCTCGGTTTCGCCCGGGAAGCCGACGATGAAAGTCGAGCGGATGGTGAGCTCCGCGCAGGCCGCGCGCCAGGCGCGAATGCGGTCGAGATTGTTCTGCGCGTTCGCCGGACGCTTCATGAGCTTCAGGATGCGCGGGCTCGAGTGCTGAAACGGAACGTCGAGGTAAGGCAGCACCCGCCCCTCGGCCATCAGCGGGATGACCTCGTCGACGTGCGGGTAGGGATACACGTAGTGCAGGCGTACCCATGCCCCGTGCTCGGCGGCTGCCTCGCCAAGCGCAGTCACGAGCTCGGTCATCCGCATCTTCAGGGGCCGGCCGCGCCAGAAGCCCGTGCGGTACTTCACGTCCACGCCGTATGCGCTCGTATCCTGCGAGACGACCAGGAGCTCCTTCACTCCCGCTCGCAGCAGGTTCTCCGCCTCGTTCATGACCTCGCCCAGCGGCCGGCTGACGAGATCCCCGCGCAACGACGGAATGATGCAGAACGTGCAGCGGTGATTGCATCCCTCGCTGATCTTGAGGTACGCGTAGTGTTTCGGCGTGAGCTTGATCCCCTGTGGCGGCAGGAGGTCGACGAAAGGGTCGTGAGGCTTCGGCAACTGCGCGTGCACCGCGGCCATCACTTCGCCGGCCGCGTGCGGCCCCGTGACGGCGAGAACCTTCGGGTGCGCCGCTTTCACAAAAGCGCCGCGGTCCTTCGCTCCGAGGCAGCCGGTAACGATGACTTTGCCGTTTTCGGCGACAGCCTCGCCGATCGCAGCGAGCGACTCCTCGACCGCGGCGTCGATGAAGCCGCAGGTATTTACGACCACCAGGTCGGCTTCCTCATATTGCGGCGCGATCGCGTAGCCTTCGGCACGAAGCTGGGTGAGGATTCGCTCCGAATCGACCAGCGCCTTCGGGCAGCCGAGCGACACGAAGCCGACGCGTGGCACCGGCTCGGAGCGACGCCTCATGACCAGATCGGGGATTGCGCGCTGCGCAAACTTCGCACGCTGCAATGCAACGAGTGCGGCGCTCTCATCGGGCGCCGCGGAGTCTCAGCGCTTCTTGTCCTCATCCGGCGTGCCCGGCGCGACGCCGAAATTGGGGAAGGGAAAGTTTGTGAACAAGCCGCGCGTCTGGTCCTGCATGCGTTGCTGCATGTCCATGAACAGCTTCGCGCTCTGTTCCAGGTAGTTGCCCAGCATGCCCTGCATCGCGGGCGCCTGCATCTGGAGAAACTGCTTCCACAGATCCGGAGTGAGCATCATCTTGTCGCCGTAGATCTGCTTCGCCTGGTCCTGCAGCTTCTGCTGGATGACGAGGAACGCCTTGACGTTCTGTTCCATGTAGTTGCCCATGATCCCCTGCAGGGCGTTGCCGTAGAAGCGGATCATCTGGGAAAGCATCTCGCTCGAGAACATCGGCATGCCCGCAGACTCCTCCTCGAGGATGATCTGCAGCAGGATGCTGCGGGTGAGGTCCTCCCCGGACTTGGCGTCGACGACCTGAAAGTCGATGTGCTCGAGCACCATCTGCTTCACGTCGGCCAGCGTGATGTAACCGCTGTTGGCCGTGTCGTATAAACGGCGATTCGGGTACTTCTTGATGACGCGCAACGACTTGTTCATCTGAGCTCCAGAGGGCAGTCGACCATTATAACTCGCTGATTATTTAGGCGTTTGATTTGGTCAGCCTAGCCCGTTTCGGTTCGTGACGCGACGCACAAAAAAACCTTGACAGGGGTGGTTCGTCCCCATAGAATTCGTTTTGTGCGGTGCAGCAAAAAAGGGGTTGAGCAAAGGTTTGAGACCCCCGGGAAGAAAGCCGGTAAGCGGCGGCCGTCAAACCCTGCGCTGCGAGCTGTCTGAACAGAGTTCGACCTCAAACGGAAAGGAAGACCATGTACAACGCAACGGAACAATTCGCTGAAATCAACAAGGCCGGCTATGACAACGCGATCAAGCTGGCGTCGCTCTCCCTCGAAAAGGCGGAGCGCCTGACGAAGCTGAACCTCCAGGCGGCCAAAGCAGCGCTCGAGCAAGGTGTCAACAGCGCCAACGCCGTCGCCGGCGTAAGGGACGTGCAAGAGTTTCTCGCGCTGCGCGCTAAGCTGGCGGACGCAGGCGTGCAAAGCGCGCTTGGCTACTCGCGCGGCGTGTACGAGATCGCCTCGCAAGCGCAAGCCGACTTCTCGGCTCTGGCGGAAGAAGCCTGGGCTACCTACACCAAGGGTGTGGCAGCGTGGGTCGAGAAGGCGACCAAGAACGCCCCGGCGGGCTCCGACGTGGCCGTGACCGCGCTCAAGTCCACCGTCGCGGCAACGACTGCGGCGTTCGACCAGTTCTCGAAGGCGACCAAGCAGGTCGTGAATTTTGCGGACGCTTCGGTCCGGGCGGCTACTGCCAACGCGACGAATGCTGCGAAGTCGACCGGCAAGGGCCGGAAGGCTGCCTAAGTACGGGTAGAAGCAACGGGGGCGGCTTGGATTTGCCGCCCCGGAACGAGCCGAAAGAGGTTCAGCGGAGGGAACTTGAAAAACGGCTGGCTGTCTCTATATCGGTTGTGATGACTCCTTCTGTATCATTTTCCTCCTCCTAAATGATACAGCCTCGCCCCGCAGGGCAACCTGCGGGGCTTTTTTTATTGCTGCGCGCGCGAGCAGACGACATTCATGTCGGCGCACACGCGCAGGACGCTGTCGGAAACCAGCTGCGCCGCATTCGGCTGAGATCCGCTGTGAGCGGATGAAATAAGCAGGTGGGATAGATCGTCGCCGAGCGGGCTCACCTTGATGCCTGCGATCTGCTGGCCATTGGTGAATTGAATCAGACGCTCCGATGCGTCTTCGCGGGTAACGGTGATCCCCTCCTTCTTCTTCACACCGCTCACCACGGCGGCGTAGACCTTGTCGGCCGGCGCCTCGAGCATCACCGCGGCCGAATCGTAGCTCGGTCCGTCCGGTTGCGTTTGCGACATCTGTTCGACTCGCCCGACCGCGCGTCGCGCGAGGAGCACCCACTGGGCCTCGGCTGCAGTCGAGACCGCGAGCAGCGCGATGACCGCGGCAGGAAGGAGCTTTCGCAGGCGCGGGGCGGCCATGGCTAGAACATGTGCTGCCCGCCGTTGATGGCGATGTTGGCGCCTGTGACAAAGGCTGCTTCGTCCGAAGCAAGGTAGGCTACGAGACCGGCGATTTCGTCGGGCTTGCCAAGCCGGCCCATCGGGATTTGGGGGATGATCTTGCTGTCGAGCACATCCTGCGGGATTGCCATCACCATCTTCGTGCCGATGTAACCGGGCGAGATGGTGTTGACGGTCACTCCCTTCTTCGCAACCTCGAGAGCGAGCGCCTTCGTGAATCCGTGCATGCCCGCCTTGGCGGCCGAGTAGTTCACCTGACCGAACGCGCCCTTCTGGCCGTTGACCGAAGAGATGTTGATCACGCGGCCCCAGCCGCGCTCGACCATGCCGTCGCAAACCTGCTTGGTCATGTTGAAGCAGGAGTCGAGATTGGTCCTGATCACGGCGTCCCAGTTCGCCTTGTCCATCTTCTTGAACGTCGTGTCGCGGGTGATGCCCGCGTTGTTGACCAGTACGTCGACCGGACCCACGTCCTTGGTCACCTGCGCGACGCAGGCTACACAGGAATCCCAGTCGACGACATCACAGGGATAGGCGTGAAACTGGAATCCCTGCTTCCTCATCGCCGCCAGCCATTCCTGCGCCTTGGTGTTGCCCGGCGAATGCGTGGTCACGACTTCGTACCCCAGCGCGGCGAGCTTCACGCAGATCGCCTCGCCCAGACCACCCATACCGCCGGTGACGAGCGCAACGCGCGTTGACTTGGCCATCTTTCCTCCTCGCGGGTTCAGGTTTTGAGCTTGGGAATTTGCGGGCTCCGAGTACAGCCTTGCGCTTCACCGCAGGCGCGACGCCCGCGCGGGTCGTCGGTGTCTCCGTCGGAGCCCGAAGCGATACAAGCACTGCCGACGCCATCCGGGGCGGGTCGCAGCAGATGTTAGCGCATGTCGCTGCCAGTGCAAAACGCGCGTGCGCTCAGGTCACCTGTTCCACGACGTAACGGCCCGGGGCGGGATCCAGCGGGCGATGTCGCGCGTTGCCTGTCCTTTGAGGCGCGGCTCGAGTGCCGCCGCCATGCTCGGCTATCCACGCGTACCAATGCGGCCACCAGCTTCCGGCACCCGTCTCCGCTCGAGCGAACCAGTCGTCCGGATCGTCGGTGAGAAGGTCATTGGTCCAGTAGTCGCGCTTGGGGGGCCGCGGCGGGTTGATCACGCCGGCGATGTGACCGGAGGCGCCGAGCACGAAGCTCGGGTCGCCGCCGAGAAGCCCGGTTGTCCGATACGCCGAGCGCCAGGGGACGATGTGGTCCTCGCGCGAAGCGTAGACGTAAGTCGGAACCCCGATGCGAGTCAGGTCGATCGACGCGCCGCACATGGTGAGCGCCCCCGGTTCGCGCAGTCGATTTTCGAGGTACATGTTACGCAGATAGTAGGCGTACATCGGGCCGGGAAGGTTCGCCGAGTCGCTGTTCCAGTACAAGAGATCGAATGCCGGTGGCGTCCTGCCCTTGAGATAGTTGTTGACGACGTAGTTCCATACGAGCTCGTTGGGTCGCAGACTTGCGAATGCGCTGGCGAGCTCTCCGCCGTGAACGCGGCCGCCTGCGAGCAACGCCGGTTCGCGCGCGGCCAGGTACTCGCGGGAGACGTAGACCCCGATCTCGCCGGGATCGGCGAAATCAAGCATCGTGGTCAGAAGCGTCGCGCTGGCGACGCAATGCTCCCGGCGAGCCGCCAGAACGGCGAGCGCGCAGGTGAGCAGCGTGCCGCCGACACAGAATCCGAGCGTGTTGATCGTCTTGCTGCCGGAGATCTGCCGCGCCACGTCCACGGCGGCAAGCACGCCGCGACGCAGGTAGTCGTCCCAGCGCAGGTGACCGAGCTCGGCGGGAATGTTGCGCCAGGAGATCATGAACACGGTGTGCCCCTCGGCAACTGCGTGGCGCACGAACGAATTCTCCGGCCGCAGATCGAGGATGTAGTACTTGTTGATGCAGGGCGGGACGATCAACAGCGGCCGCCGATAGACCTCGGTCGTGGTCGGGGCGTACTGGATAAGTTCGATCAGTGCGTTGCGAAAGACGACGCTTCCCGGCGTGAGCGCCAGGTCGCGGCCCACGGCGAATGCACTCTCGTCGGTCATGGCGATGCGCCCGCGCTGCGCATCGCGAACGAGGTTGGCGAGACCTTGAGCGAGGGTTGCGCCGCCCGAGTCGAGCGCGAGCCTGATCGCTTCGGGATTGGTCGCGAGAAAGTTCGAAGGGGCGATGGCCTCGACATACTGCCGGGCGAGGAACTGCAGCCGCTTCTTGTCTTCGGGCTCCGCCTCGGCTAGAGCCGCAAGATCGCGGAGGTACTCTGCATAGAGCAGATAGACATCCTTGAGCCAGGCGAAGTAGGGATAGTCGCGCCAGGCTCTACCTGAGAAGCGTCGGTCAGGAGCCTCTTCCTGCACCTCGGCCCGTCGCGGTGCATGACCGCCGGCGAGAGCGCGCTCCCAGAGTTTCTCCAGGCGTTCGTTGTACTCCTCGGTGAGGCGCCCGGCGGCGGCAGGATCGATCCGCACGTCCGTCGGCATGGGAAATGCGAGAGCGGCGTTGCCGACATCGGTCGGCAGCACAGCGATTGACGCCGCAGCGCCGCCTCCGAGCCACCAGTCCGCCCAATCCCTGCCGATCGATTGCCATTGCTCGATCAGCCTGGGAAATTCGATCACCGTCGCTTGCGTATCCACTGATCATGGCTCCCGGTGCGCTCGGAGTGTAGCGGCTCGAAACTTGCCGCACAAACGCATCGGCTAAGGTGCATCGCGCCAGATGAGCGTCGCCATGCGGCTTGCCGCCTCCGTACCGCCGCGCCGGTAGCTGAAGAAGCTTCGGTGTTCGGTGAATGTGCAGCGCCCGCCACCGTAGATCGCCGTCACGCCTGCGCGCCGGAGGCGCCGTCGCGCGAGCGCATAGAGATCGGCGAGCCACTTGTCCCGCGGCTGGGGCACGAAGCAATCGGCGGCGCCCGGGTCTCTTGCGCAATGCGCCTCGAGGACATCGGCGCCGACCTCGAAGGCTTGCGGGCCGATCGCCGGTCCGAGCCAGGCGATGACCGCTTGCGAATGCGTACCCATGGCCGCGAGCGTCGCCTCGAGCACGCCCGCCGCGATCCCCCGCCATCCGGCGTGCGCCGCGGCAACGACCGATCCCCTGCGATCGGTCAATAGCACCGGCATGCAATCCGCAGTGAGCACGGCGCATACCCTGCCGACGCCGCGCGCGACCGCCGCGTCCGCTCGAGGCGGCGCTGCCGGCGACGACTCGGCAACGATGCGGTCGACGTCGACGACGTCGGCACCGTGGACTTGAGCGAGCCATAGCGGATCCTCCGGCAGCCAGCGCCGTAATCGGCGTCGCGCATCATTGCCCTCGGCTCGTCGGGAGAGGTCGAACGACGCTCCCGCCTCGCCGTTGCGCGAGGTCGAAAACGCGCGCACGTTTGCGGGCGCCGGCCAGTCCGGCACGATCCAGTCGAGGCCGTGCGAGTCGAACTGGATCTGCAGCGCAGCGGACGGCGCGATCTCGCTCACCGCGAGCGCAGTGACTCGAGCAGCGCCGCGAAATCCGCGGGTAGCGGCGCTTCCCATTGCATCGCTTGCCGCGTCGCGGGATGGTCGAGGCCGAGGCGCCACGCGTGGAGAGCCTGGCGCGAAAAAGCGACGCCGCGCCTGCGACCGTAGACCGGGTCGCCCACGAGCGGATGCCGGATCGCCGCAAGGTGCACCCGGATCTGGTGCGTGCGCCCGGTCTCCAGCCGGCAGCGGAGGAGCGTGAACTCATCCCAGCGCTCGCGCACGTCGTAATGCGTGACGGCACGCTTGCCCGTCGGGACGACGGCCATCGCGGTGCGCCGGACGGGGTGCCTGCCGATCGGTGCGTCGACGTCACCGCCACCGGCGAGCGCGCCGTGCACGAGCGCGAGATACTCCCGGCGGACCGTGCGCGCCTGCAGCTGCCGCACGAGTTCCGCATGCGCAGACTCGGTCTTCGCTATCACGAGCAATCCGCTCGTGTCCTTGTCGAGACGGTGGACGATGCCCGCACGCGGCACCGAGGCGAGCGCCGGCGCGTAATGCAGCAGCGCGTTGGCGAGGGTACGGTCAGGATTGCCGGCTCCGGGGTGAACGACCAGTCCAGCGGGCTTGTCGACGACGAGCAGCCAATCGTCCTCATAGACGATCGACAGCGGAAGCTGCTGCGCGGCGAAGGCGGCGCTCGTGCGCGCAGGCAGGGGCAAGACGCGAATGCGCTCGCCGCCGAGGAGCCGCAGCTTGGCCGGCGCCGCGGCGCTGCCGACGGTTACGCCTCCGGCATCGATCAGCGCCCTGAGCCGCGTACGCGAGTGCTCGGGCATGAGGCGCGCCAGCGCCTGGTCGAGCCGCAGCCCGGCCAGATCGTCGGCTATCGTGAATTCGCGCGGGACCGAATTTCTTTGAAGCGGCGCGGTATAATCAGCACTCTTCACCGCAGCTGCCGAAAGATTCGCCTTGTCACTGCCCTGGAGCCGGTGCTTCATCGCGATCCTGCTCGTGTCAGGAATCGCCGGCTGCGATCTGCTCCCCGAGGTCAAGGAGGAGACTGCGACGTGGTCCGCCGAGAAGCTGTATCAAGAGGCGCACACCATGATGGTGACCGGGAATTATACGCGGGCCATCAAGCTCTACGACACTCTCGAGGGGCGCTTCCCCTATGGCAGGTACGCGCAGCAGGCGATTCTCGAGGGGGCTTACGCCAACTATCGCGCCGGTGAAAGCGCGACGGCGATCGCCGCCTGCGATCGATTCATCCGCACCTATCCCAATCATCCGAATGTCGACTACGCCTACTATCTGAAGGGGGTGGTCAACTTCCGCGAGGACCAGGGCTTGTTTGGCTACGTGGTCGAGCAGGACCTCTCCGAGCGCGATCCGAAGATGACGAGAGAGGCCTTCAACGCGTTTCGGGAGCTCGTCACACGCTTTCCCGAAAGCGTGTACGCGGCGGACTCGAGACAGCGCATGCGTTACCTCGTGAACGCGCTGTCGAGCTACGAGGTTCACGTGGCCGATTACTACTACCGCAGGGGCGCTTACGTCGCTGCGGTGAACCGTGCCCAGCTATCGCTGACGAACTATCCGCAGACGCCGGGGAATGAGGACGCCTTGATCACAATGGTGCGCAGCTACGAGAAGCTCGGGATGCCGCAGCTGCGGGACGATGCCCTTCGCATTCTGAAGAGCACGTATCCCGACGGGAAGTACAACCTTCCCGGCGACAAGCCATGGTGGAAGTTCTGGCAGGGCGACGAGGTGATGCAGCTTCTCGAGCACGACACCGTGCCCAAGAGCAAGGCCGACACCGGCACCACGCCGCCCTGATCTCGTAAGGATCACCCGGCGGTTGCCTCGGCCGGTTCGGTCAGGAAGGCGACCACGTCGGCAAGCTCGCGCGTACGACGCATCGCCGGCAGCGCCTGCCACATGCGTCGCCCGTAGGATTTCTCCGCTAGTCGCCGGTCGCAGATCATGAGAACGCCGCGGTCTGTCTCCGAGCGGATCAGACGCCCGGCGCCCTGCTTCAGGCTTATCACCGCCTGCGGCAGCTGGTAGTCGAAGAAAGGACTGCCGCCCTGCCGCGCGATGTGCTCCAGACGCGCCGCGAGCAGGGGATCGTCAGGAGGGGCGAACGGAAGCTTGTCGATGACGACGACCGAGAGCGCCGGGCCCTGCACGTCCACTCCTTCCCAGAAACTCTGACTTCCCATGAGCACGGCGTTGCCGAGCTTGCGGAACCGCGCGAGCAGCTCGCTGCGAGAGCCCTCGCCCTGCACGAGCAGCGGAAAACCGAGGCCCTCCCGGACGAGCGCTTGGGAAAGAACTTCACGTGCGTGCGCCAGCGCGCGTAGCGTCGTAAATAGGAGGAACGTGCGGCCACGGCTCGCGCGCAGCACCGGGACGGCAGCCGCGACCACCGCTTCGGTGTGCTCGAGACTGTTCGGTTCCGGCAGACCGGACGGCAGATACATCAACGCCTGCTTGCCGTAGTCGAACGGGCTGTCCCAGCAGCCGGTCGCGGCTTCGTCGAGACCCAGCTCGCGCCGGTAGAGGGCGAAATCTCCGCCAACGGCGAGCGTTGCCGAAGTAAGGATCCAGGAGCGGGCGCTCCCAGCGACATGCCGCGCGAACACCTCGGCGATCGACAGCGGCGACGCCTGCAGCTGCCAGCCCGATCCCGACACCTCTACCCAGCGAATCCATTCCGTGCCCGCGTCCTGGTGCCCCGCATCTCGCCAGCGCGCGAGCCGCGCCCCGAGCTCCGACGAGCGCTGGGCGCATTGCGCGAGCTCATCGCTTCGCTCGGCCTGACGCGCAAGCTCGGCGCTCAGCCCGTCGAGACTGCGCCCCAGCTCGGCGAGCGCTTCGACGAAAGCGTCGTTGCGCAGCGCCTCGACCCGAGGCAGCTTCGCCGGTGCGTCACCGGCGGCGAGGCGCAGCAGGCGCAGCGCCTGTGCCAACTCCTGCGCAGCAGCGGGCAGCGGCGCGTAATCGCGCGCGGCCCTCAGAGCTTCGATCTCGGCATCGCGCGCGAGCTCGGCGAGCTGCCCCGCGGTCAGCTCCTCGCCGAAGAACAGCGTTGCGGTATCGGGCAGCTGATGCGCCTCGTCGAGGATGACGGTATTGCAGGCGGGCAGCAGCTCGCTCAGCCCTTCGTCCCGGAGCACGACGTCGGCGAAGAAGAGGTGATGATTCACCACGACGACATCCGCCGCGAGCGCTTCCCTGCGGGCGTTCATCACGAAGCACCCGTCGTAGTGAGGGCACTCGCCGCCGAGACAGTTGTCGCGGGTGGATGTCACCTGCCCCCAGATGCTCGCGGTGTCGGGGACGTCAGCGAGCTCTGACTTGTCGCCGGTGGTCGTGCTCTGCGCGAAGGCCTCGATGCGCTTGAGGAAGCGAACATCGGTGCGCGACGCGAAAGTGCCTTCGGCCGCAGCGCGCTCGAGGTGATGCTTGCAAACGTAATTAGCACGACCCTTGAGCAGCGCCACAGTCAGCGGAAGCCTCAGCGCACGGCGCACGATCGGCAGGTCGCGCTGAAAGAGCTGATCCTGAAGCGTCTTGGTCCCCGTAGAGATGATCACCTTGCCGCCGGAGAGCAGCGCCGGCACGAGATAGGCGAAGGTCTTGCCGGTGCCCGTGCCCGCTTCGGCGAGCAGCTGACCGCCGCCGTCAATGGCGCGCGCGACCGCTTGCGCCATGGCGAGTTGCTGCGGGCGAAAGCGGTACGCCGGCAGTTCGCTTGCCAGCGGACCCAGCGGATCGAAGATACGATCGAGCCCCTCGATCATCGTGCGGGACGACCGACGCTGGCGCGCCCGCCATGGGCCGCAGTCACGTGGATCGCGACGTCACTTGCTTTTCTTCTTCTGCTTGGTGGCAGCAACCTTCGGTGCGGGTTGGGCGGCCGCGGCAACCATGACGCGGATCTTCTGGATCTGTTCGTTGAAGGTGGTGTAGGGAAGAGCGACGCGCTCCTTATACGCAGCGTCGGTCTCGCCGGCAGCTGGGATCAGCTTGCTGAGACTGTCGAGCCACATGTCGTAGAGTTTCCGCAACCCCTGCACCTGATCCTTGTAGTGTGAAGTTTCGCGCAGCGCGGCCTGGTATGGCCGCGTGATCAGCAGCCTGTGCTTGTCGATGCAGTATTCGGTCTTCGCGCCGTTCACGCCCTCCTGCGCGCCCGCTATGCCGAATTCGATGATCTCTATGCTCTTGATCTGGCGACACATGGTGTAGGTCTGCGGCACGGCCTCGAGGAAGCATTCGAGGCCGCTGCTTTCGGTCTTCGTCGGGCAGATGTACGGGTCGACCTTGTCGAGTGCATGGGCCTGCCCGGCATCGAGAAAGCCGACAACCAACACCGACACAATGAGGGCGAGGATTCGCACGTGGGCAGCCGGTAAAAACGGGCCGCCCATCGTACCGTGGGATCGCGCCGCGCTCAAGGCCGCGGCGCGCCGCTAGAGCCGCTAGATCGTGACGCCGCCGGAGACTTCGATGACCGCGCCGTTGATGTAGCTCGCCTCGTCCGATGCGAGCCACGCGTAGGTGTTGGCGATCTCTTCCGGACGCCCTAGGCGGCCCATCGGTACCTTTTCCTCGATGGACTTGAGCACCTTCTCGGGGATCGACTCGAGAATCGGTGTCTCGATGAAGCCAGGACAGATTGCGTTCGCGCGAATGCCCTTGCTGCCGAGCTCGCGCGCCCACGTCTTCACCATGCCGATGACGCCGAACTTCGTCGCGGCGTAATTCGTCTGGCCGAAGTTGCCATAGAGGCCGACGATCGACGACGCGTTGAGAATGCAACCGGAGTTCTGCTGCAGCATGATGTCGACGACCGCCTTGGTGCAGTTGTAGACACCCTTCAGGTTCACGTCGATGACCCGCTCGAACTGCTCGTCGGTCATCTTGGAGAAGCGGGCGTCCTGGACGATACCCGCATTGTTGACGAGCGTGTCGATGCGATGCCAGGCGAACATCACGCTTTCCACCATGCGCGCGATGCTCTGCTTGTCGGTCACGTCGACCTGAAAACCGAGCGCCTCGCCGCCCAAATCACGTATCTGGGCGAGCGTTTCGGCCACCGCGGTCATGTTGATGTCACAAACCGCGACTTTGGCGCCCTCGTATGCGAACTTGATTGCGGTCGCCCTGCCTATGCCCTGACCGCCTCCGGTAATGATCGAAACCTTGCCATTCAGCCGCTTCGAACCATTTCCGTTAAGTCCCATGCTCTTCCTCTCTGGCCCCCCAAAGGCGCGGGTCTTAGTGCCCTGTTGCACCGCAGCGGACTGTACGCCTTTTGAATGCGACGCACAATGTTGCGGGCAAATGAAAATAGCGCCTTACGACCATTCTGTTGCGTTTTAGGTAATAGTCATTGATATCAATCAATTAGTTGCGAAATCGAGGACCGAGCCAGAACGGGCCGACGATTGCCGAGCCGCCCCGAGAGAGGCCCGTATCAACGCGCTGCCGCATGGCTTCCAGTTCGCGGGTGTGCACCCAAGTATGCGCACACTTACATCTAAGGCCGAGGCTCCCAGCGCTCGATGACGAGCTGCAGCGACGGCAGGCTGCGGTAGTCGTCGCGTTCTGGCCGGTAAACCGCGTGGAATCGGTCAGGCAAGCTCGCGCCCGCCCGGAAGGCAATCGCGTCGATACGTCGACCCGAATATTCCAGCACTGCCCGTACATGCTCGCCGCCGACGCAGCGCTGTTCCAGGACGGAAAACTCGCCGTCGAACACTGGCGACGGAAACCCCTGGCCCCAAACGCGGGCGCGCAATTCTTCCGCGAGGCCGAGCGTGAGCTCTCGCGGGTCGAGCTCGCCGTCGGTCTCCAGCGCCGCGGACAGCGCTTCCGGCGGCAGCCACTCCCGTGCCACGCGCTCGAACTCGGCTGCCACCGCGTCAAAGGCGGCCTCTCTGATGCTCAGCCCGGCTGCGTGGGCGTGCCCGCCGAAACGCAGGATGGCGCCCGGTGTGCGCTTGGCCACGAGGTCGATCGCGTCGCGCAGATGAAAGCCCGGAATCGCGCGACCGGACCCGCGGAGCTCGCCGTCAGCTCGCGCGAACACCAGTGCCGGGCGGTGAAAGCGTTCCCTGAGCCTCGACGCGACGATCCCGATCACGCCCGGATGCCATTCCGGACGGTACAGGCACAACGTGTATGCGTCGCCGGCGAGAGTCTCCCCAACGTGCGCCAGCGCCTGTTCCTGCATCGCACTCTCGACTTCGCGCCGTTCGCGGTTCAAGCGGTCGAGCTCCGCGGCCGCATGCAGCGCCACCGCGCGGTCATCTGTCAGGAGGCACCCGATGCCGATCGACATGTCGGCGAGGCGTCCGGCGGCGTTGAGCCGCGGCCCGACGAGAAACCCGAGATCGTGGGTCGTTGCCTGCGCCGTGTCGCGCCGCGCGACGTCGAAAAGTGCGCGCACGCCGGGACAGGCGCGGCCGGCGCGGATCCGCCGCAGACCATGGGCCACGAGGATGCGGTTGGTTTGATCGAGCCTGACGACGTCAGCGATCGTCCCCAGCGCGACGAGATCCAGCAGCGAGGCGAGATTGGGCTCGCCGGCTTCGGCGAATCGCCCCCGCTCGCGCAGCACGGCGCGCAGCGCAGTCAGCACGTAGAACATCACACCGACGCCGGCGAGATGCTTGCTCGGAAACTCACAATCGGGCTGATTGGGGTCAACGATCAGCGCCGGCGAGGGCAGCGTCTCCCCGGGCAGATGATGATCGGTGATCAGCACTTCGATGCCGCGCGCGCGCGCGGCGGCGACGCCTTCGACACTGGCGATCCCGTTGTCCACCGTAATGATGAGACGCGGGTCTCGCTGCGCGGCGAGTGCGACGATCTCCGGCGTAAGCCCGTAGCCGAACTCGAAGCGGTTGGGAACGAGGTAATCGACCTTCGCGCCCATCGCCGAAAGCCCGCGCACGCCGACCGCGCAGGCCGTCGCTCCGTCGGCGTCGTAATCGGCGACGATGAGCATGCGCTCGCCGCGCTCGATGGCATCGGCGAGCCGCGCCGCCGCTTCTTCGATGCCCTTGAGCAGACGCCAGGGCGGCAACAGGCCCAGATCGTCCGCGAGTTCGACGGTCGAGCGCACGCCGCGCGCAGCGTAGATGCGCGCCAGGACCGGCGTCACTCCCGCCGCGGCGAGCGCGGCTGCCGAATCCGGCACGAGACGGCGGGCGATCTGCACGGTGAACCTGGCACAAAGGCAAGAGAGGCGCGTTCAAGCTTAACACGCATGCTAGAGCGGGCACGCTGCTTGTGGCACACTCGCGCTGCCTTGATGCTGCGGACTCCGAAACGCGTTCGCGAACGCGGTTGAGACCCTACGAACTTCTCGTCGGCCTGCGCTATACGCGCGCGCGGCGCGGCTCCGGCCGCAACGGCTTTGTCTCGTTCATTGCCGCGGTATCCATGTTCGGGATTGCGCTCGGCGTGGCGGCGTTGATCGTCGTGCTGTCGGTGATGAACGGCTTCCAGGAAGAGTTGCGCACGCGCATCCTGTCTGTCGCGTCGCATATCGAAATCCGCGGGCTCGACGGCAGCATGGCCGACTGGCGGGCCGTCGCTGACCAGGTTCGCGCCAATCCTGCCGTGCAGGGCGAAGCGCCCTACGTGCTCGGCCAGGCGATGATCTCCGCTGCCGGTGCGAACCGCGGCGCGCTGATTCGCGGCATCGATCCTTCCCTCGAGAACACGGTCGATGACATCAGCACACGCATGCGCGCCGGGCGGCTCACCGACCTGAAGCCCGGCGAGTTCGGCATCGTGCTGGGCGTCGAGCTCGCGCACGCGCTCGGCGTGCGCGTCGGAGACGATGTCGTGGTCATCACGCCCCAGGGCACCGTTACGCCGGCGGGAACCCTGCCGCGCGTCAAAAGCTTTCACGTGGTGGGCGTGTTCGAGGTCGGCATGTTCGAGTTCGACAGCGGCCTCGCGCTGATCGATCTCGCCGACGCACAGAAGCTCTATCGTCTCGGGTACGACGTGACCGGCGTTCGCCTCAAGCTCGACGATTTGTTCGCTGCGCCACGCGTGGCCCGCGAGATCGCCACCACGCTCCCGCTGAATGTCGAGGTACGCGACTGGACGCTCAATCACGCCAACTTCTTTCGCGCCGTCGCCATCGAAAAAAGGATGATGTTCCTCATCTTGATCTTGATCGTGGCCGTGGCGGCGTTCAACATCGTCTCGGCGCAGGTCATGGTCGTCACCGACAAGCAGGCCGACATCGCCATTCTGCGCACCCAAGGCGCGTCGCCGGCGAGCATCCTCGCGATCTTCATCATCCAGGGCGCACTGGTCGGCACCCTAGGGACGCTGCTCGGCGTCGCCGGCGGGCTTGCGCTCGCCTTCAACGTCGAGACCGTCGTGCCGTTCGTCGAGCGACTCTTCGGCGTGCAGTTTCTCGACAAGACGGTCTATTACATCAGCGAGCTCCCTTCACAGGTGCAGTCCGGCGACGTGATGCTGATCGCAGCGATCGCCTTTGCCTTGACCTTGCTTGCGACGATCTACCCGAGCTGGCGTGCCTCGAGGGTGAATCCTGCGGAAGCGCTTCGCTATGAGTGACGGTGTTCCGGTCCTCGAATGCCGCGGGCTGCGCAAGACCTACCGCACGGGTCCGCTCCAGGTGCCTGTGCTGCTCGGGGTCGACCTCGCAGTCGCGCGCGGCGAGCGCGTGGCCGTCGTCGGAGCCTCCGGTTCGGGCAAGAGCACGCTGCTGCATCTGCTCGGCGGCCTCGATGCTGCGACCGCAGGCGAGGTCTTCGTTCAGGGCGCGCCGTTCGCCGGATTGTCGGAAGCGGCGCGCGGGGAGGTGCGCAATCGTGCCCTCGGCTTCATCTACCAGTTCCATCATCTGCTGCCCGAGTTCACCGCACTGGAAAACGTCGCGATGCCGCTCTACATCCGGCGCGAGCCGCACACGGCGGCACGTGGGCGGGCGGCTGCGATCCTGGAGCGTGTCGGGCTCGCTGCGCGCAGTGAGCACCGCCCGGGGGAGCTTTCCGGAGGCGAGCGGCAACGCGTTGCGCTCGCGCGGGCACTGGTCACCGAGCCCGCCTGCGTGCTCGCCGACGAGCCCACCGGGAACCTCGACCGGCGCACCGCGCAGCAGGTGTTCGAGCTAATGCTCGAGCTGAACCGCGGGATCGGCACGAGCCTCGTGATCGTAACGCACGATCCGGATCTGGCGGCGCGGCTCGATCGCACGCTGCATCTTGTCGACGGCGTGCTGAGATGACGACTGCGCTGTCGATCTGTCAAACGTCCAGCGGGGGCTCGTCCATCAGGGCGATCTGCTCGCGCAACTCGAGAATGCGATCCTGCCAATAGCGCTGGGTGTTGAACCACGGAAAGGCGGCGGGGAAGGCGGGATCGTCCCAGCGGCGAGCAAGCCAGGCAGCGTAGTGGATCAGGCGCAGCGTTCGCAACGCTTCGATCAAGTGCAACTCACGGCGGTCGAAGGCGGCGAAATCCTCGTAGCCTTCCAGCAGTTCTGCGAGCTGTCGCGACATTTCGGCACGATCGCCCGAGATCAGCATCCAGAGGTCCTGCGCAGCGGGCCCGGCTCGGCTGTCGTCGAAGTCGACGAAGTGCGGACCGGCCATGGCGCCGTCTGCGATCCAGAGCACGTTGCCGGGATGACAGTCCCCATGCAGCCGCAGTTGTCGCACATCGCCTGCGCGCTCGAAGCAGACGCGTACGCCCGCGAGCGCCTGAGCCGTCACGCTTTCGTAGGCGTTGGCGAGATCCGACGGTATGAAGCCGTGGCCGAGCAGCCAGTCGCGGGGCTCCTCGCCGAAGCTCGCGATATCGAGCATGGGCCGCGCGCGAAAAGCCGAAGCGCCGCCGACGGCGTGGATGCGGCCGATGTAGCGACCGAGCCACACGCGAGTGTCGGCCCGGTCAAGATCGGGCTCGCGCCCGCCGCAAAGCGGATAGACCGCGAACCGGAACCCGTCGAACGCGGGCAGCGTGTCCTGTTTCGCAAAGACCATCGGCGCGACGACCGGAATCTCGCGCTCCGCGAGCTCGCGCACGAACGCGTGTTCCTCGAGAATCTGCGCCTCCGTCCACCGCCCCGGGCGATAGAACTTCGCCACGCACGGCGCACCGTCCTCGATGCTCAGGCGGTAGACGCGGTTCTCATAGCTGTTGAGCGCCAGCATCCGCCCGTCGCCGCGCAAGCCGACGCTTTCCAGCGCGTCGAGCACGACCGCGGGAGTGAGCCCCGCGTAAGGTGGTGCAGCCTGTGACGTCTTTTTGTCGCTCAATACTCGACCGGGATCGGATCCAGGCTGCGCCACAGGTACCACGTCGCTACCGAGCGCCATGGGCGCCACGCTTCGGCCCGCGCGATCATCGCGCGCGGCGTGAGCTTCCTCCCACCGCGGTAGTGCATCGCCATCGCGCGCTGCAGCCCGAGGTCGGCGACCGGCAGGACATCCGGGCGCAACTCGTGAAAGATGAGGAACATTTCGGCGGTCCAGCGCCCGATGCCCTTGACGTCGACGAGCGCGACAATGAGCGCCTCATCGTCGAGCTGCTTCCAGGCGGCCGGATCGAGACGACCGGAGTCGAAGTGCCGGGCAAGATCGGTCAGGTACTCTGCCTTTCGTTCGGAGAGCCCGCAGCCGCGCAGTGCCGGCACCGCAAGCCGCGCAACCCTCGTCGGAAGCAGTTTGAGAGAGTCGCGCCCGGGGCTTGCTCCCGCAGCAACGGCGAAGCGCTTCCAGATCGCCTCGGCCGCTTTGACCGAGATCTGCTGGCCGACGATTGCCCGTGCAAGCGTCGTAAACGGATCGCTGCGCTGCCTGAGGTGGATGCCCGGATGCCGGCGGACGAGCCGTCGCAGCACCGGATCGCAGCGCGACAAGGCGTGCGTGGCGTCATCCCAGTAGGGGGGTTTCAGCAGTAGCCGGGGCATTTCACGCCATATGCATATGGAGGCATTGCGTCGCAGCAAGCAACATCCCGACCCAGTCGCGGCATCGAGTGAACCCGGAAATGGTACATTACGCGCCGCTTTCGTCCCGGCCCCCCATCGTCATGCCCCGCCTTCGAAGTGCGTTTACTGCCGGCGCAGCGTGGCTTTGTTGCGTCGCGCTCCTTTCGAGCGGCCCTGCTCAAGGCGCTGATTCCAACAAGGTGCTTCGCGTCGCCTTCGAGGAAGCCGAGACCGGCTTCGACCCGGTCAAAGTCACGGACGTCTACTCCAACGACATCATCCAGCAGACGATGGAGTCGCTGCTTACCTACGACTATCTCGCCCGTCCGGCGAAGCTGGTTCCCCTGACCGCGGAAGCGCTTCCCGAGGTGACCGACAACGGCAAGACGTATGTATTTCACGTTCGCAAGGGAATTTACTTTCAGCCCGATCCGGCGTTCAAGGGCAAGCGGCGTGAGCTCACCGCGGCCGACTTCGCGTATGCGCTGAAGCGCCTGATGGACCCCGCGAACCGCTCGCCGTGGCGCTTCGTCGTCGACGGCAAGATCCCGGGGCTCGACGAGGCGTCGGCCAAAGCTGCCAAGAGCGGCCGCTTCGACTATGACGCGCCGGTTCCGGGCCTCGAGACACCGGACCGCTATACACTGCGCATCCGCTTGAAGGAGCCCGACTACAACTTCGCATACATCATGGCGATGCCTACGACCTCCGCCACGGCGCGCGAGATCATCGAAGCCTACGCGGCGGACACCAATGCGCACCCGGTCGGCACGGGACCCTACGTTCTCAAGGAGTGGGTCCGCCGTTCCAAGATCGTGCTCGAGGCGAACCCGGAGTATCGCGAGGTGATATGGGATTTCAAGGGTTCGGACGATCCGCGCGACAGGGCCGCGGTGGCGGCGATGAAGGGCAAGCGCATCCCGCAGATCGGCCGCGTGGAGATCAACATCATCTCGGAAGAGCAGTCGCGCTGGCTTGCGTTCCAGAACCGGCAGATCGACTACATCGAGCGGTTCGGATCGTTCGCGCCCATCGCCATCCCGGACAACAAGCTCGCCCCGAATCTCGCCGAGCAGGGCATCGGCTGGGACCGCAGCACCGAAACGGAGATCACGTACTACTTCTTCAACATGGAGGACCCCTCGATCGGGGGCATGAGCCTGCCGCGGATCGCGCTGCGCCGGGCACTGCTCCTCGCCTACAACGTCGAGGAGGAGATCCGGGTCATCCGCAAGGGCCAGGCGCTGGCCGACCAGAGCCCCGTTCCACCCGGGGTCGTGGGCTACGACCCGAAGTACCGCAGCATCATCCGCTACGATCCAGACCTCGCTAACAAGCTGCTCGACTATTTCGGCTACAAGAAGGGCCCTGACGGCTACCGGAACCATCCCGACGGCTCGCGGCTCGTTGTCATGCTTACCTCCGAGCCGCAGGCGATCAACCGCGAATACGACGAGCTGTGGAAGAAGAACCTGGACGCTATCGGCGTGCGCTTCGACACGCGCAAGAGCCCCTTCTCGGACAACATCAAGGCCGCCGAGGCCTGCCAGATCCAGATGTGGGGTTCCGCCTGGCATTCGGACTACCCGGACGGCGAGAACTTCATGCAGCTCCTCTACGGGCCGAACATCTATCAGAGCAACCACGCGTGCTACAAGTCGGCCGCGTTCGACAAGATGTACGACGAGATCAAGGTGATGCCCGACTCGCCGGAGCGCACGCGCATCTTCGACATGATGAGCCGGCAGATGGAGATCGATGGCGTCTGGCGCATGGGGGTCTCGCGCTACCGCAACGTGCTCGTGTACCCGTGGGTCAAGGGATACCGCTACCACCCGATCATGAACTCCGGCATCTACCAGTACCTCGACATCGACATGGCGGCGCGTCGACCGTGATGGGGATCGGATCGGTGACGCGCCGCCTGCCACCGGTGGTGCTGGCCGCAGCGATGGGGCTAACGGCGAGCGCGCTCGCTCCCCAACTGGCGGCGGGCGCGGATCCCGGCAAGGTGCTCCACCTGGAATTCGAAGTCGCGGAGACGGGCTTCGATCCATGCAAGGTGCAGGACTACTATTCGTTTGTCGTCAATGAGGGAATCTTCGATTCGCTGCTCACCTACGACTATCTCGCGCGGCCGGCGAAGCTCGTGCCGCGCGCTGCCGAGGCGCTCCCCGAGGTTCGCGATCAGGCGCGAACGTACGTGTTCAAGATCAAGAAAGGCATTTACTTCGCATCGGATCCTGCATTCAAGGGTCGAAAGCGCGAGCTGACCGCCGAGGACTTCGTCTATTCAATCAAACGATTCGTGGACCCCTCCAATCACAGCCCCTACGAGAGCTTCATCGAGGGCATCGCAGGACTTGAGAAGCTAAAGAAGGAGGCCGAAAAGACCGGCAAGTTCGACTACGACCGCAAGGTCGACGGCTTGCAGGCGCTCGACCGCTATACGTTGCAGATCAAGCTCAAGGAGACCGACTACACGTTCCCGTACGTCATGGCGCTCGCGAACTTCGGCGCGGTCGCACGGGAAGTCATCGAGGCCTACGCCGATGACACCAACGCGCATCCGGTCGGCACCGGACCCTACCAGCTCAAGGAGTGGGTCCGCTCGAGCAAGATCATCCTTGAAGCCAACCCCGACTTCCGCGGTTTCGTCTGGAAGTTCGAGCCGGGAGCCGATCCAGGCGACAAGCAGATCATCGCAGCAATGGCCGGGAAGAAGATGCCTCAGATCGGGCGGGTGGAGATCAGCGTGATCGAAGAACAGCAGGCCGCGTGGCTCGCATTCCAGAACGGCGAGCTCGACGTCCTGCACTTGCGCGAGCAGTTCGCGCCGATCGCTATCCCGGACAACAAGGTGAACGCGGAACTCGCCGCTGCCGGCGCGAGGCTTGACCGCATCACCGACCCGGACCTCGATTACACCTATTTCAACATGACTGATCCGGACTTCGGCGGGTTCGCCAAGGAGAAGATCGCCCTGCGCCGCGCCATCTTCATGTCCTTCGACAACGCGGAGTACCTGCGCGTGATCCGCAAGGGGCAGGCGATGGAAGCGCAGTACCCGATTCCGCCGGGTGTCGTCGGACACGACGCGACTTACCGGACGAGCATTCCCTACGATCCGGAGCTCGCCAACAAGCTGCTCGACTACTTCGGGTACAAGCGCGGACCCGATGGCTATCGCACCTGGCCCGATGGTCGCCCGGTCGTGTTGCGGTATTCCTCCACGCCCACGTCGCGCGACCGCGAAATCGACGAGCTGTGGCAGAAGTCCGTCGAGCGCATCGGGATCCGCCTCCAGGTCGACAAGAACAAGTTTCCGGAGCAGCTGAAGATGGAGCGTGCGTGCCAGCTCCTTTCCCGCACCGCGGCATGGTTCGCTGACTATCCCGACGGCGACGATTTCATGCAGTTGCTTTACGGGCCCAACACCCATCAGAACAACAACGCTTGCTTCCAGCTTCCCGAGTGGGACCGGATCTACGAGAAGACGCGCACCCTTGCGCCGGACTCGGCCGAGCGCAACCAGCTTTATCGGCAACTCTGGCGGATGGCCGAAGTCAACGGCGTGTGGAAGCTGCACGACACGCGATACCGCAACATGCTCGTCCAGCCGCAGGTGATCGGGTACAAGAAGCACCCGATTCTCCTCGCCGAGTACATGTACTACGATCTCGATAACAGCCGCCGGAGAAAATGAGCGGCTGCTAGGAGGACAGGATGACCGCCTACATCGTCCGACGCATCTGGCAGATGATCCCGACCATGCTCGGGGTGATCGTGCTCGTATTCGTTCTCTTCAACTGGGTCGGCGGCGATCCCGCGTATGTGCTGGCGGGCAAGATCTCCAGCGCCGAGCAGATCGCCAACATCCGCCGCCAGCTCGGCGTCGACCAGCCTTACTACGTGCAGCTCTGGATTTTCACCAAGCAGGTGCTCACCGCGAACTTCGGCGCGAGCTGGAGCACCAATGAGGCCGTGTCGCACATCCTCGCCACCCGTCTCGGACCGTCGCTCACGGTGCTCGTGCCCCTGCTGATACTGTCCACGCTGATCTCGATCGGACTCGCGCTGGCAGTCGCGTATGTCCGCGCCTCGCTGACCGACCGCCTCGTGATGATCAGCTGCACGATCGGATTGTCGATCTCGATCCTCGTCTACATCATCGTTTTCCAGTATGTGTTCGCCTACAAGCTGGGCTGGTTCCCGGTGCAGGGCTGGGGCGACAGCTTCTGGCAGAACCTGATCGTTTATGCGTCGCTGCCCATCATCATCGGACTCGTCGTGAGCATCGCGCCGGACCTGCGGCTGTTCCGTACCTTCATACTCGACGAGGTCAACCAGGACTATGTGCGCACCGGTCGGGCGAAAGGGTTGTCGGAGAACCGGATCATGTGGGTGCATGTGCTGCGCAACGCTTCGATCCCGATCATCACGCACGTGATGGCGCAGCTGCCCGGTCTGCTCATCGGCGCCTTCCTCATCGAGCGTTTCTTCTCGATTCCCGGCATCGGGCGCGAGGTGATCCTCGCCGTCGAGCGCAGCGACTTCCCTGTGATCAAGGCGATCACGGTCTATGTCGCGGTGGCTACGATGGTCTTCAATCTGCTGGCCGACCTCATGTACAAGGCGGTCGACCCACGGGTCCAGCTCAAATAGGAGGCGGCGATGCCCTTCGACGTTCCGCATACCGTCTCGCCGAGCCTGTGGGCGCTTGCCTGGAAGCGCCTGCGAGCCGATCGCGTGGCCATGGTTTCGCTCGCCATCGTGGCGATCTTTCTCGTGCAGATGATCCTCTCGGGGCTGGGATTGATCGCGAAGGACTGGGCGAAAGAGGTGGGCGTGAACTATGCACCACCGACGTTCGCCGGGCCCGACACCGAGGGCGCGGCCCAGCCGCAGGCGGCCGCTGGCACGGGCACGGGTACGGCGCAGGCCGAGTCCGACCAGCCGACGGAGTTGCCCGTGCAGGATCCGCTCGCCGAGGCGCTTGCCGCCATCCGCGGGGAGGCAAAGAAGCCTGGCGCGACGCCGGGCGCCGGGGCCGATTCGCAGAGCGTCGATCCGCTGGCCGATGTGATGGCGGACATACGCGCGAAGGGCCAGAAGCCTGAGGCGGTCGAGGCTCGTGCGCTCACGCTGCCGCTCGGCGGCGACAAGTGGGGCCGCGACGTGCTGAAGAAGACGATCAAGGGCTCGGAGACGTCGATCTTCGTCGGGCTCGCCGCGGCAGTGGTGGCCGTGTTCCTGGGCACGGTATTCGGCGCGATCGCCGGCTACTACGGCCGCTGGCTCGACGATTTCTTCAACTGGTTCTACAGCGTCTTCACGGCGATTCCCTACCTGCTGCTGATTCTCGCGGTGGCGGCGGTGCTGCAGCAAAAGGGAACGATGACCATCGTGCTCATCCTCGGACTCACCGGCTGGACCGGCGTCTTCCGCCTGATCCGCGGCGAGTATCTCAAGCACAAGGGGCGGGAATACGTTCAAGCCGCTGACGCCATCGGCGCCTCCAACGCTCGCCGCATGTTCGTGCACATCTTCCCGAACGTGAGTCACGTCGTGCTGGTGCAGCTGTCGATCCTGACGGTGGCGTTCATCAAGTCCGAGGTGATTCTGTCGTTCCTCGGTTTCGGCGTGCCCGTGGACGTGGTCTCGTGGGGGTCGATGCTCAACGAGGCGCAGAACGAGCTCATCCTCGGCAAGTGGTGGCAGCTCGCCGCGGCTGGAACGTCGATGGCGGTACTGGTAACGGCCTTCAGCCTCTTCACCGACGCGCTGCGCGACGCGCTCGACCCGAAGCTAAAGTGAGCGAACGGAAACGCAAATGACGACCGATACCCTGCTTTCTGTCCGCAACCTGCGGGTGAATTTCCGACTGGATCAGAACACGGAATTCGAGGCGGTCAAGGGCATCAGCTTCGATATTCCGAGGAACAAGACGGTGGCGCTGGTGGGCGAGTCGGGCAGCGGCAAGTCGGTGACATCTCTGTCGATTCTCGGCTTGCTGCCCAAGGAGAATTCCACGGTGCTCCCCGGCAGCGAAATCATCTACGGCGGGCACAACCTGGCGGGCCTGGACCAGACGGAGTTGCGCAAGCTCCGCGGCGCCGACATCTCGATGATCTTCCAGGAGCCGATGACCTCGCTCAACCCGGTATTCACGGTGGGCTTTCAGCTCTCCGAGGTATTGAGGCTGCACATGGACATGGCGCCAGCGGCGGCACGCAAACGGTCGATCGAGCTGCTCGAGGAGGTTGGCATCCCGGATCCCTCCTTCAAGATCAACGCCTATCCATCGCAGATGTCAGGAGGCCAGCAGCAGCGGGTGATGATCGCGATGGCGATCGCTTGCGAGCCCAAACTGCTGATTGCCGACGAGCCCACCACCGCGCTCGACGTCACGATCCAGAAGCAAATCCTCGATCTGATCGCCGAGTTGCAGCGCCGGCACCAGATGTCGGTGCTCTTCATCACCCACGACCTTGCGGTGGTCGGCGAGATCGCGGATTACGTGGTCGTCATGCGTCACGGGGAAATTCGCGAGCAGGGACCGGCGAAACAGGTGTTCGAGAATCCGCGTGACGCGTACACCAAGGCGCTGCTACAGTGCCGCCCGCGGCTCGACCGCAGGCCGGTGCGCCTGCCGGTGATCGAGGACTTCATGGACGGCGGCGCGCACGCGATGAACCTGAACGAGCGCAAGCGCGGCATCGCCCCGTCTGACCCGATCATTCTGGACGTCCGGGGCCTCGGCAAGGACTTCTACTCGCGCGAAGGCCTGTTCGGCCGGCGCAAGTTCGAGGCGGTGAAGAACGTCTCGTTCAAACTGCCGAAGGGCAAGACTTTGGGGCTGGTCGGAGAGTCGGGCTCGGGGAAGACTACCGTCGGGCTCACGCTGATGCGCCTGCACGAGGCGTCCACCGGCGAGGCGCTGTTCGAGGGACGCGACATCCTGGCGATGAGCGCCCGCGACTTCATGGGCTACAAGCGGCGCATCCAGATCATCTTCCAGAATCCGTATGCGTCGCTCAATCCGCGCATGATCGTCGGCCAGATACTGACCGAGCCCATGCAGATTCACGGCATCGGCGGCTCGGGACAGGAGCGGGCCGACCTCGCCTTCGAGATGCTGCAGAAGGTGGGCCTGCCGGAGGTATCGTTCTACAAGTACCCGCACGAGTTCTCCGGAGGCCAACGGCAGCGTATCGCCATCGCCCGCTGCCTCACGCTGAAGCCCGACATCCTCATCTGCGACGAGTCGGTCTCCGCGCTCGACGTTTCCGTGCAGGCCCAGGTGCTGAATCTCCTGCAGGACCTGCAGGACGAGTTCCACCTTTCGTACATTTTCATCTCGCACGATCTCGCGGTCGTCAAGTACATCTCCGACCAGGTGATGGTGATGAACGAGGGCGAGATCATCGAGATCGCGGACTCCGACGCGATCTACCGGCATCCGCAGCAGCCGTACACGCGCAAGCTGCTCTCGGCGATCCCGAAGGGCTGGCACCACGGCGCATAGGGCCGTTGCCCGGGCCGAGCTCTACGGGAGCGACTAGCGCCGCAGCCGCCGGCGCCGCTCGGAACTGCCTCTAAAGCGTGAAGGCCATGTCGCGCACGACGGCGCCGGGCAGGCACATGCTGCTCACGCTGCGCGCGCGATAGGTGTCGCTGCTGGCTAGCAGTTCGCGCTCGGCGGTGAGCGCAACGAGTTGCTCGCCGAACAACCGGAACACGCTGTCGTCGAAGCGCATTACGTCGACTGGTGCGATGATCTTGCCCTTCTCGACCCAGAAGCAGGCAAAGCGGGTCATTCCGGTGAGGCGGCACGCGGGGCGGTCGGAAAAATTCAGGTACCAGAGGTTGCCCACGTAAATGCCCGTGTCCAATGCGGCGAGCACGTTCGCGGTCGGAAGCTTGCCGGCCGCCATGTCGAGCGACTCCGGCGACTCCGCGCCGTTGGCGCCGTTCGCGCTCAGCTCGAACTCGCGCGCGGTCCGAGGGCTGACCAGCGAGCTGGCCATCTTGCCCTCCACGACCAGCGGCACGCTGGCCGGGCGCGTGAAACCTTCATCCTGGAAGGAGGGGGCCATGCCGTGCGCCGTGTCCTCGGAGAAGCCGATGGAAGGGTCGAGCACGGCTGCGCCGTCACGCAGTCGGAACAGGCAGCTTTGCTTCGTCTTCTGCGCGCGACCCGAGAATCCACCCCAGCAGAGCATCGCGCCGATCTCCTCCATCGCCGATGGCGTGAGGTACGCACGGTAGTTCCCCGGTGTCAGGGTTCGGGAGGGTTGCGCAAGGAGCGCCAGGCGCTCGCGCGCACCGGCCATCTTCGCCGCGAACTCGGCCTCGTTCCACTCGAAGCCGCTGAAGCCCGTCTTCACCGCCTTGTCAGCGCGGTGGTAGAGGCTCCACTGGAGGCTGAAACTCGTCACTTCGTGCCAGTTGCGCTGGCCGAGCGAGTTCGCGAACCCGCGATAGACGGGGCCGCCGGCATAGATTCCAACGAGATCGACTCCGTCGGCGGCGGCGAGGACCGTTTCGATGACTGTCTCCGCCGGGGGCAGCGGCCCGCCGCGAACCTCATGCGAAGAGCGCACCTCGGTTGAATAGAGCAGATGGGGGTCTTCCTGGAGGTCAGCCAGCGCGGTCCGCAGCGCCGCGATGCTCGCAGTGAGCAGCGCGCGGTCAGCCTCCGGGCGGCCGGAGAGGGAAAGGCGCTGCGTCGCGTGACGTGTCCCGCGGACGAGCTCAACGTCGAGGAAGCGCTGAACCACGCTCCCCGGTTGGCGCACGCGTCCCCGGTTAAGGCGCACGAAGTCCGACGCCTCGGCGGAGAAACGTGCGAGATAAGTTTCGCCGGCGACGATCAGATCGTCCAGCGTTGCCGCGAGGTCGTGGAAGTAGGCTTCGACCGCTCCGCAGGCGGGCATCGGTTCCCTGGGTGCCATCAGCCTTCTCCCCCGAACACGTCGACGCCCGTGAAAACGCAGGGCGGCGAAGCGTGGCCCACGCGGATCACCTGATTCGGCTCACCCTTGCCGCAATAGGGGCTGCCCAGGACTTCGAGCGTATCCTCGTTGCCGACCCTGGCGAGGCTGCGCCAGAAGCTCGCGCTGATCCCGCGGTAGTTGGGGTTCTTGACGACAGCGCCAAGCTTGCCGTTTTCGATCAGCCGGCCGCGCTCGCAGCCGAACTGAAACTTGTTGCGCGAGTCGTCGATCGACCAGGACGAGTTCGTCTCCATCAGAACGCCACGTTCGATCCCCGCGATCATCTCTGCGAGCGTGGCATCACCTGGCTCGAGGTTGAGGTTGGCCATCCGGTCGATCGGCGGGCGATTCCAGCTGTCGGCGCGTGAGTTGGAGGTTCCGGGAAGCCCGGCGCGACTCTGGGAGATTGCGCTTCCGAGCGGCCGTTCGAGAATCCCCTTGCGGATGAGATGCACTTTCTCGGCCCGGGCGCCATCGTCGTCCCAGCCGTAGCTGGCGAGCTCCTCCGGCCTGGTCGGATCGAAGGTTATGTTCAGCAGCTCTGAACCGTAGCGATAGGTGCCGAACATGTCGGGTGTCACGAAGCTCGTCCCGGCGAAGTTGCGCTCGTCTCCGAGAATGCGGTCGAGCTCCAGCGGGTGCCCGACCGATTCGTGGATCTGCAGGATCATCTGGTCGGGCATGAGCAGCACGTCCATTCTGCCGGTCGGGCAGTTGGGCGCGACGACGACCTCCAGCGCCTCCTCGGCGAGCCGGCGGCCGCTGCCGACGAACCCGAAGCGGGCGAGGATCTCGTCTGCTCCCTGCTGGCAGATCCCCCGGTGGCCATTGAGCGTGCGGGTCTGAGTATCTCCTTCTGCATGCGCGGTGACCGACAGGGCCGGATACATGTAGCGGTAATGCTGAACAACATCGCCACCCGCGCTGGTGAGCAGCCGGTGTGTGGCGGTATGCAGCTCGATGCTCGCCTCCCAGTCGACGATCCTGGAGTCGATGGCGGATTCGCGCGACTCTCGCGCGAGCAGGTCGAACCACTCGCGGCGAGACCTTGTCGGCGCGTGAAAGGATGGCGATGCATATTCGCCGCGGGGCGCCGGTCGGGGAAGCGTGCGCGCGTCGATCAGCGCGCGCTTGGCCGTCGCCCGGGCCCAAGCGCTGGCACGGGCGAGCGCAGAGGCGAGCCCGGCCGGTGAGGTGTCGCTCGTCGCTGCGTACCCGTAACCGCCCTCGGCGTAAACCGTAGCCATCGCTCCGTGCTCGCGGCAAGCGAGCGGCGGCAGCGCGACGTTCTTGCGCACCGTGAGAGTTTCGGCGGTCTCGTCGACGAAGCGCAGCGACCAGAAATCGACCGCTCCCGTGAGCGAGGCCATGTCGGGGAGGGCAGGGCGATCTGCGTCGGGCATGGGTCACGTGTCCGCGGAAGGCGCGGGTGGCAGGATCGCCGCCGGCGCGCAAAGGCGTGGATTATAGACTCTGACGTCACCGGGGCGCGGTGGGCGCGAGCTTGGGGCCTCTCACTGCCCTCTAGATCCCTGGGTAGGCGTCTCCGCTGCGAGTCGGATCAGGGCTGGTCCGGTAACCCGGGTAATCCGCCAATCGGGGAGCACCGTGGCCCCCAAGGACTCGTAAAAGCCAATTGCCGACGCATTCCAGTCGAGCACCGCCCACTCCAGCCTGCCACAGCCTCGCTCGACCGCAAGCGCGCCGATGGCCCGAAGAAGTGCGCAGGCACATCCCTGGCGGCGGTATGCTGGACGGACGAAGAGATCCTCGAGCCAGATGCCGCGCCGACCGAGAAACGTCGAGAAATTGTGAAAAAATAAGGCAAAGCCGGCTGAATCCCGGCCCATCCAGGCGATTAAGACTTCCGCCGCCGGGTGGGATCCAAAGAGCGCCGTTTCGAGATCGGACTCGGACCCCACGCACAGGTGGGAGAGCTTCTCAAAGTCGGCAAGGGCACGAATCATCCCGTGGACGATGCCGACATCTTCACGCCCGGCCGGACGAATATCGAACGCGCCTTGCTCCCCGACTTTCTGCTCCGCCATCAGCGTGTCCCCGCGGCAACGCAGCAGGACGTCGCTGCGCTGCAGCACAAGAGCCTCCAAAGCAAGACAACCCAGAAGATCAGCTACAGTTAAAATAAACCAAATAGGTCCTGTCTGCGTTGACGACAGGAGGTGACAGATGAAGACGTGGGCAGTATTGCTGGGTGCCAGCCTGCTGGCGGCGTGCTCGACCGCTCCGGCCCCGCCCGATCGGCTGCTGGACGACGGGTTGTTTTCCCCGCCGTCGGAGCGCATTAGCGCCGATGACGTCTTCGCCGTCAGTCAGGAGATGAAGCAATACCTCGCGACGGAGATCGCTGACGACGTGCGAATCAAAGGCCCGCAACAGGGGCTCTTTGACGCGCTCTATAGCCGTAATCAGCTGCAACTCGATTATGACTCGGTGATGACGCGCAACGCGGCGCAAGCCTTCGCCGCGCGGGCGGGAAACTGTCTCTCGCTGGTCATCATGACGGCAGCGTTTGCCAAGGAAATGGGCCTGACGGTTACGTACAACCATATCTACACGGAGCAGGCTTGGAGCCGAACCGGCGACATCTTCCTGTCGATCGGTCACGTCAATCTCACGCTCGGGACGCGACCTTCCGAGGCCGGCCCCAACGGTCATGCCAAACTGACTATCGACTTCCTGCCTCCAGGTGACGTGCGTGCGTTGCGATCGCGGGCAATCGAGGAGAAGACGATCGTCGCGATGTACATGAACAACCGCGCTGTCGAGTCGCTGGCAGCGGGGCAACTGGACAACGCCTACTGGTGGGCGCGAGAAGCGACTGTGCAGGACCCAGGACTTGCAAGCGCATTCAATACACTCGGCGTTATCTATCGGCGTCACGGCAACCTCGCGCAGGCTGAAGTCGCGCTGCGCTACGCGCTGGCGCGCGAACCTACGAACACCCATGTCATGTCCAATCTCGTTGATGTCCTGAACGGGCTGGGGTACACCTCGGAGGCGAGCGAATTGACCCGCAGGCTCGCACAGCTCGAGCCCAATCCGCCGCTAAGTTTCTTCAACCGTGGCATGGCCGCGTTGCGCAAGGGTGACTATAAGCTCGCGCAGGAGATGTTCACAAAGGAAGTCGAACGTGCTCCTTACTATCACGAATTCCATTTCTGGCTCGCGGTCGCGCTCGTTGGACTCGGGGACCGCGACCTCGCGCGGCAACAGCTGGAGCTCGCCATAGAGGCCAGTCCGACACGCTCCGACCGCGATCTGTACGCAGCGAAGCTCGACAAGATCAACGCCAGCCACCCCCGTTAGGAATCGAAGACCATCGCTCACAAGAGGAGAGTGCCATGCGCAAGATTCTGCTATTTGCAGTGCTCGCACCCCTGGCTCTGCCGGGGTGCCAAACCGAAACTAGCAAGCCCGCTACGGCGCTGACCTGGGGTTCGACCTGGAGCGAGGTGACCGGGAACCAGTACGTCGGTGGAGTCCTGTACCGGCGGCCCTCGATCATTGAGCACATCGATAACCGGGGCGCCTTTAACAGCGATCCGATCAAGGTCGAGCCCGGCAAGCACCAGATCCAGGTGAGCGCACCCGTTCCCGGGTGGCCCGGTGGCAGCGACATCAAGGTGATGGAGCTGGATCTGCAGGCCTGCAAGCGCTATTACATCAACGCGCAATTCGAAAACAATGTGTCGCAGGACTGGTCTGTGGTGGTCGGCTACGTCGATACCATCGCCGGTTGCAAGGCCTGAACTGAACCTGCGTTCGGCACAAGCTCCGCCACACCACCGCGCGACGTAATGCTGCGGCGCACGATCATGCCTGCCGGGAAGTAGTGCCGGGCCCTGCCTTGCCGGCGGCCCGTCCGAGAAAAACCCAGTGATTTCGTAACCTCGTCGCGGCCAGGACGGGCTGCTAGATCGGCCTCCGCCGTACCGCTCGGCCGGTGAGTGATAGAAGTGCAACAAATATGCAACAGATCGGCTGACGGATTCGTTGCAAATGCGCCAATCAATTGCGTGCCGATTCGGCCGTCAGGTAATGTCTCTTCACACGCCGCAAGCCGGCATGGTTGCTCTCTTGCACCAATCTCTTGGGGGAGGTCCGTCTATGAAATTCCGAAAGGGAAAACTCGCCATTGCGCTCGCCGGTACACTCGGCACGGCGGCACTCGTCGCCGGAGGTACTGCGCTGGCTCAGGCCGCTCCGCAGGCGCCGGAAAGCGCCGCGCCCGCACCCGCTCAGGTGGCCCAAGCCGGTACGCCAGCGCCGGCCGCTCCGCAGGCACCGGAAAGCGCCGCGCCTGCACCCGTTCAGGTGGCCCAAGCCGGTACGCCAGCGCCGCAGACCGCTACGCCAGCGCCGGCAACCAACATCAAGGTCGAGGTCGTCGGGTCGAGTATCAAGCGCAGTCTCGAAGACCAGGCACTGCCCGTCCAGATCCTCACGAACCAGGATATATCGCGGGCGGGCGTGCAGAACATGGAGCAATTGGTGCAGAAGATCTCGGCGACGGCCACCACCGGCGCGACCGGCGGCGGGACGCTCGCGGGAACCGAGACCTACGGCCAGTCGTCCGTTTCGCTGCGCGGGTTGGGCTCCCAGAGGACGTTGCTGCTGCTCGACGGGCAGCGCATGGCGCCGTTCGCGCAGGAGTTCGCCAACGGGGTGGATATCAACGCCATCCCGATTTCCGCGGTCGAGCGCGTCGAGGTCCTGACCGACGGCGCCTCCAGCGTCTACGGCAGCGACGCGGTGGCCGGCGTCATCAACTTCGTGCTGCGCCGCAACTTCACCGGGGCGACGGTCGGCTACGAGTACGACAGACCGACGACCCACCCGAGCGCGGGCGGAACCACCAACAACTGGTGGGGCAGCGTTGGCTACGGGGATATCAGCAAGGACAAGTACAACTTCACCGTGTCGTATCAGAACAAGCAGGAATACACGCTCAGTGCGTCTGACCGGGACTTCGCCAAGTCGGGCAACGTCCCGCCCTTTCTCTCCAACGCCGCCACGCCAAGCGGGCGGATCGAGGGCGTATGGGTGCCGGGCTCAGATCCGGCGAGCAACAACGCCAGCTCGACCAATCCGTTTGGCATTTCCACGGCCGGTTACGGGAACCCGGGCGCCGACTCCCCCGGCTGCGCAGCGATGGGCATGTTCGCCATTACCGCGAAGCCACGGGCAGGGACGGGAACGAACTGCAACTTCGACTCCGCGCCGTTCGTCGCGCTCTTCCCCAGGGTCGGCACCCAGAGCTGGGTCGGCACGGCCGACGCCCAGCTGACGCCGGATGCGCGGCTCTACTTCACCGGGATGTGGACCGAGAACAAGGTCACACAGAGCATTCAGGCCAACCCGGCGCGGATCGCGTTCTTCCAGACCGACCCGGCGTTCGAGGGCTCGGGGATCGACCAGGCGCTGCTCATCTACCCCACCAATCCGAACTACCCGCACGCCTGGCTGCAGAGCCACGGCCTCGCCGCGATGGACGGGCAGGTGCTCGCGGTCACCTCCCGGGCTTTCGCAACGGGCGCCCGTGTGGAGTACGACAAGAACACGCAGCAGGACTACGTGGTCGGGGTGAAGGGCACCTGGCTCAAGGACTGGGACTACGACGTGAACGGGTCGTGGAGCAAGAGCCAATCCGACGGCTCGCTCACCGGTGGCTACTTCTCGCAGACCTGCTACGCCAATGCGTGGAACACCCTGGGCAACACCGCCGGTTCCTATGTCGACCCGTGGTCGGTCGGCGGCGCGCAGAACTCCACGCTGACCAACGCTTTCGTGGATTGCAACTATCGGGGGCCGACCGCAACCGCCTCGGAACCCATGTGGACCTTCGGCGCCAAGACGAGCGGCAACATCTACGAAATGGCGGCCGGGCCGGTCGCGATGGCGGTCGGCTATTCATACGTGCATCAGAGCTACAGCATCAACGTGCCGGATATCCTGGCCTCCGGCGATATCTCCGGTCTGGGCGGGGCGGTCGCGAACCAGAGCGGGAGCCGGTCGATCAACAGCGGCTACATCGAGATTGCAATTCCCTGGACCAAGGAGTTCAACACCACCCTCTCCGGGCGGATCGACCATTACAGCGACATCCAGGAGGATGCCACGCCGGTCACCGGCAAGATTTCGGCGACCTGGCAGCCGTGGAAATGGGGCATGTTCCGCGGCAGCCTGGGCAACGGCTTCCGCGCCCCGAGCTTGGGCGAGCTCTACAAGCCGGTGACCCTCGGGACGTCGGAGCAGTTCATCGATCCGCTGTTCGCCGACCAGGGGCCGATCCAGGTCAACGCCCTCGGCGGCGGCAACTTGCAACTGAGGCCTGAGAAGTCAAACCAGGCCGACGTCGGGTTCGTCTGGACGCCGACTGCGGGCTTTACCGGGCGGATCGACTACTGGTGGATCCAGATCAAGAACTACATCGGGTTTGCCCCCGCGCTGGCCCAGGTCAACGCTGCGCGCGCCGGCGGGTCTATCTGTTTCCCGAACGAGGTCGAGTTCGCCCCCGACGGCGAAGTCAATCAGGTCAACGAGCAGAACTGCAACTTCGGCAAGGCTCAGTTCTCAGGCATCGACGGGGCGGTCGAGTGGCGCATTCCCAGCGCCTATGGCACGTGGACGTTGAACTACAACGGCACCTACTACGTCAACGCCAATCTCAACACCGTCCTCTCGTGGGAGCACAGCATCGGGACGCTCGTCGACAACCAGGGGAACCCGTTGACGCTTCCGATCACCGGCGGTGTCATACCGCGCTACAAGCAGATCGTCTCGGCCAACTGGACCTACGGGCCGTGGGGCGCGACGCTCGCCAACAACTACATTTCGAAGTACCAGACCGCCCCGAACCAGGTCGACGGGCTTCCGCACGCGGTGCCCTCCTTCAACACCTGGGACATGCAAGGCACCTACTCGGGGTTCAAGTATCTGCAGCTCGTCCTCGGTCTGCGCAACGCGTTCAACAAGTCGCCGAATCTCTTCATCCCGACGGCGAACCAGTTCCAGTATGGCTACGATGTCTCCAACTACGATCCGCGCGGGCGAGTGGTTTACGCACGGGCGATCGTGTCGTGGCCATAATCGGCTAGGCAGACCGGATTCTCCCTGCAACGGGGCCGCAAGGCCCCGTTTTCTTACGCTCCTCCGCTGACCGCATTCGCTCCGCAACGAGGCCGCGTGCTCGCCGTCGGGCGGGGGCGGGGTTAGGTGACACGCTGACCTCCTCGAGCCACGTCGGGCGCCTGCCGCCCGCGACCCCAAGCTGGAAAATGTGCTAAAAATATCGGTCCCAGCTTCGGAACAACCTCAAAACAACCGCGAGAAATGAAGATGCCGAGAATACTTGCCGCTATCGTTTTGGCCGCCGCCATCCTTGCTGGAGTGCGGCCTGCCCTGGCCGAGGGTAACGTCGCCGACGTCACGGACATGCAAGCGCTGCGTGCGGCCGTGCGCGCCGACAAGAAGGCCTTCGTCGCTTCGACGCTCAAGCTCACCGATGCCGAGGCGAAGAAGTTCTGGCCTGTCTACGACGCCTACCAACGGGACCTCGATCAAGCCAATCGACAGCGGGGACGGGTCGTGGAGGGCATCGTGCTCTGGGGGGATAAACCCATCTCGGACGTCTATGCGAAGAATCTCGCCAACGACCTGATCGCGGCCGACGAGCTCGAGCTCAAGGCGAGGCGCACACTCCACAATCGACTGATCAAGCCGCTGCCGGGGCGCAAGGTCGTTCCGGCGGCCAAGGGAGCGCAGTACCTGCAGCTCGAAAGCAAGATCCGCGCGCTTCTCGCCTACGACATCGCCTCCACCATTCCGCTGGTGAAAGCCAGATAGGGAGGCCGCGATTCCTAGGAGGCCGATGCCGCGGGTCCTCTTTTCGCCTGGACAAAGCCCGTCTCGCACGTGCCGACGGGCTTGACGCTCTCCGGCTGCGGCGAAGCGGAGCACTGCGGCGAGGCGGTCGCCGCGGCAGTCGGCCAGCGTTCCTGAGTGCCCGAGCCAAATTCCGCGGGCGCAACAATCGACACGGCGAGAGTAGCTATCGAGAGCGCAACCGCCCCCAGGACTACTGAGATGCGCTGCGGCACTGTCTGCGGGTAGAGGTTCATCGTGGTCTCCTTATGCTCCGTGAGCTATGATCCCTGCTTCGTTGGATGCGCTGCCTCGCGTGTCCGGATTCATTGTTTTTGAGGATCGATCGGCAGACGTCTCCGAATCGTAGGCAGGCTGCAGAAATATCTCTATCTAGAAGCGACGAAGCGCCACTCACGACGACAAGCGCCTCGTATGGGCCGACCGGATGCTCACCTGCTCGCCCAGTGGCTCACTGGCACCGCTACACCGGGTGGAGATGCATCCGCCCTGGACTTTTCGGGGGGTTTGTGTAGAATTCCGCGGCTTTGTCACGAGAGGCTTGGCCCCGCCCCCCAGGTGGGGCCAACACGTTTTGGTACGGCGTGCCCGGAAGAGACGGCACCGTCATGGCAGGTTTCGCAGTAGTGCGACTGCCTGCTCGCGGTAGCTCGGTCCGAGAAGCGGGTTCGCTGCGGGCGGCCTTAAGGGCTGCTTGAGGAGGAAGGCAGATTGCCGCTTAGCAACCCGAGGCAAAGCCGCCCCGGACCCGATCACCCCTCTGGCGCAAACAGAATATCTCTGGAGAGAACATGCTGAAAATCATCCGCTCAGCTGGATTGGCCGCGATCGTCATGATCGCCGTCGCCTCTGTGCTCGCTCCCCAAATCGCGGACGGCCAGACGCCATCGCCGACTGCCGCCCCTGCCTCACCCGCTTCGCCCGCGGCAGCCCCTGCGGCGCCCGCCGCTCCTGCGACCCCGGCGGCGGCCTCCCGCGCGACCGAAGTCGTCGACAACCCATACGGGCTGCAGGCTCTATGGGCTGGCGGGGATATCGTCGCGAGAATTACCCTAGGAATTCTCGTCATCATGTCGATCGGCAGCTGGTACGTGATCGTCACCAAGGTGTACGAACAGGCGAAAATGAACGCCAATGCGCGAAGCGCTGAAAAGACATTTTGGAAAGCTCCGTCGGTGCGCGAAGGGGCCGCGGGGTTGAAGGCCGGGAGCCCCTATCGCTTCATCGCGGAATCAGGGCTGGAAGCGTCGACTACGCACACCGGACTGCTCGGAAACGTCGATCTCAACACCTGGGTGAGCATGTCGATCCAGCGCGCCATTGAAAACGTCAGCAGCCGCACGCAGGACGGGTTGGCGTTTCTAGCCACCGTGGGCTCGACCGCTCCCTTTGTCGGCCTTTTCGGCACGGTCTGGGGCATCTACCATGCGCTCACCGCGATCGGTATCGCCGGCCAGGCATCGATCGACAAGGTTGCGGGTCCCGTGGGCGAGGCGCTGATCATGACCGCGCTCGGATTGGCCGTGGCGGTGCCCGCCGTGCTTGGGTACAACTGGCTGATCCGCCGGAACAAGACCGCCATGGATTACGTGCGCAGCTTCGGTGCCGACGTGCACGCGGTGCTGATAAGCGCCCCCAAAGTGACGGCGCCGGCCGGCACCCCGAGGGGCGCTGCAACGGCGAGGGCGTAGATCATGGCGATGGGTGTCGGACCGTCGATCGACGAGGAAGAGGTCGTCTCCGCGATCAACACGACGCCGCTCGTCGACGTGATGCTGGTGCTTCTGATCATCTTCCTCATCACCATTCCGGTGGTAACGACTTCGATTCCCGTGCAGCTGCCCAAGGAGCGCAACGAGATCCGAGAGACCAAACCGGAGAACATCACGCTGTCGGTCGACGTCGCCGGGCATATCTACTGGAACGAACTGAAGATCCAGAGCACGTCGGCATTGATCGACCGGCTCAAGAAGATCTCGGTGCTGACGCCGCAGCCGGAAGTGCAGATCCGCGGCGACGCCGGCGCGCAGTACGAGGGGGTGGGGCGGATCATTTACGCGTGCCAGCGGGCGGGCATCGCGAAAGTGGGCTTCATCACCGAGCCACCGGTCAAAGGGGGCGGTTGAAATGCCCCTCGCTAAGTCTGTTTTGGAGATTTCCCCATGGCGATGAACGTTGGCCAGCGCGCCGGGCGCGATCCCGACGTCATGATCGACATCAACACGACGCCGCTGATCGACGTGATGCTGGTGCTGTTGGTGATGCTTATCATCACCTTGCCGATCCAGCTCCACGCCGTGAACCTTAATATGCCCATCGGCAATCCGCCGCCTCCGGTGATCTTGCCGCAGATCGTCAAGATCGATATCGACGCCAGCGGTACGACGTATTGGAACGGCGAGGTGGTGCCCGATCGGGCGACGCTCGAGGAGAAAATCAAGGCCGCGGCGGCGCAGACGCCGCAGCCGGAGGTGCACCTGCGGCCCGATAAGAGGTCGAAATATGGCGTCGCCGCGGGAGTGATGGCCTCGGCGCAGCGCCTCGGCCTGACCAAGATCGGCATCGTCGGCAGCGAGCAGTTCGTAGAGGAGTAGCGGCCCGGATACACGTCCAGCCTACCCTGCACGCAACCGGAGTTACAGCGCGATGGACTTTGCCCGACAGCAGAGAGACCCGACAAGGCATGTGATCGGAATCACCTTCGTGATCCTGTTCCATGCGCTGGTCATCTACGCCCTGGTGACCGGTCTGGCCCGCAAGGCGGTCGAGGTGATCAAGAAGCCGCTCACGGCGACAATCGTGGAAGAAATCAAGATGCCACCGCCGCCGCCGCCCCCACCGAAGAAGATCGAGCTGCCAAAGACGCCGCCACCGCCGCCACAGGTCTACGTACCGCCGCCGGACGTGCCTCCGCCGGTGACCCCGACCGAGCCGGTCATCACAGCCGTCACGCCGACACCGCCGGCGACCCCACCCGTGATCGCGCCGCCGCCCCAAGTGGCCGCGGTGGCACCGAAGCCCGCCATACGCAAGGGGATCTCCGCACTCACGCGTGTCGACCCCGAATATCCGAAAGAAGCGGTTAAGAAGGGTATCGAAAGCGGCAAGGTCATTGCGCACGTGTTTGTGGACGAAAAAGGCAATGTGACCGAAGTCAAGATCATCAGCGCCGAACCGCCACGCGTTTTCGATCGAGCAGTTATCACTGCGCTATCGCAGTGGAAGTTCCAAGGAGAAGGGGAAAAGTTTATCGGCGAAATCGAGGTCAACTTCAGACTGGAGTGACCTGTTGTCCGACAACGGTCAATCAGTCGGCCCTCGCAGCCAAAACAAGCGCACCGGACGTTGCGGCGAACAGCAGGGTTAGCGCAACGGCGGCATCGGACAGCGTGAAGCGGTGCAGCACCAGCGCAGCAACACTCCCGAATACCTCGTCGAACCATGTCGGGAGCGCCGCAGCAATTGCGATTCCCGCAACCACCCATAGCAGCGCCAGAACCGGGCGCCGCCACGCCGGGAGCGCGGGCTGCGGGAGCCGACTCACTACGCGCGCCGTGAACCCGTCGTCTGGCAAGTAGACCGACAGATGCTCCCGTGCGTCGGCCCGGAGCGCCTGCTCCAGCCAGTCGTCGGAAGCGGTCTGTTGCGCGTCTTTGCTCATGACTCCGTCGGGGCCCACGCGCCGAGCCGTGCCTTCAACTTCTGCTTTGCCCGGAACACGTGCGTCTTGACCGTGCCGACCGGGCATCCCAGCACACGCGCTGCCTCTTCGTGCGACAGGTCATTATGATAGCACTGCACGATAGCTGCACGTTCGTCGTCGCTTAAGACGGCCATCGCACGCTCCAGGTCGATCTTGAGCGTCGCGGCGCGGGCGGCGGGCGCCGGTTCCGAATAATGTTCGTCGGACTCGGGTTCGACATCATCAGCGAGGGCGGATTCCTTCGTCTTGCGCGCATCGGCGAGGAAGGCGTTATATGCGATCCGGTAAAGCCAGGTGGAGAATTTGGCTTCCTGCCGGAACGACTTCAGATTCCTGTACGCGAGCAAGAACGTCTCCTGAGCTAGATCGTCAGCCAGCGCCGCATTGCCACAGGTGAGCTTGCGCAGGCAGGCTCGCACGGTCGACTGATGGCGCCGGACCAGCTCGCTGAACGCGTGGCGATCATCCTGGACCAGGACGCGTGCGATAAGTTGCGCGTCGCTGATCGCGGGTGACGACATGAAAGCCGACCGCTGACGATATTAGCCTCCGCTCGAACCTGCAGCGCCGCCGTTGGCCGAGCGACGCGCGGCCGCCTGGGCGAAATTGCGTCTCTCCAGCCACCAAAGCGCGACGTAGCCGGCTCCCAGGAACAGCAGGATCAGTCCGACCAGGAGGCCCCCTCCTGCGTTACCCGAGGTGATCTCCCACAGCACGAACGCCGCGCCAAGCGTGGACAGGATGATTCCCTTGCGCAAGTCGGGCCACGCCACACGTTTGCGCAGCGAGACCGCCTGCTGGTAGAGCTGCGGCGCAGCGCTTGCCGGTGTTGCGCCGAGCGCGAGTGCTTCGGCCGCTTGTGCCGGGGGCACGACGCCGGTTTCTGCGAGCTTCAGCATCGCCTCGTTCTGCAGCCTGGCCTTGCGCAGCTTGTACCAGATGATTCCGACCAGGAGCACGACTGGCGTAAGAAAAATGGATCCGACGACGAGGAAAATGAGCCCGATGATCCACGGGTTCTTGTGCACCTGAGAGCTGAAGGGATCGAAATCGTCGTCGGCATCAATGCGGATGCGCGCTTTACCATGCCGCGTCGTCGCCTTGTCCTCGGAGGCATCGTCGCTGTTCTCCGTCGTCGCATCCACCGTGATTGACGGAGGGAAAGCCTTTATGTTGATGGTCGTGTCGTGGTCGTTCTTCTTCGCGGGCGCGTCCGCGGCCCCGGCGGGTGTCGCCATGCCGCAGAGTGCTGCTGCTAGCAGCAGGGCGCCGAGTAAAGCCGCCACCGTCGGAACGGGTTGAAGGGCGGTCGTGCGAGGCATCGGATTCTCCCGGAAATCGCGTGTTTGGACCTTAGATGCCGCGAGCCCGGCCAATGGATTCAGGCAGATGGGCACGGCGGGGCGGCCGGAGCCGCAGAGGGCCCATGCTATCATTCCCCACCCCGCGGCGCCGTTGCCCCATCACGTGCTCCGCTACCCGGACCCGGCGACGTGACCCTACCCATTCCGCGCCTGCTTGCCGCCTTGGCTCTCGCTGCCGCCTTTGCGGCGGCCCCCGCCCGACCGGCGGACGACGCCGTGACGCTCAATTTCGTCAACGCGGACATTGAGGCGGTGGTCAAGGCAGTGGCGGAGATGACCGGACGCAACTTCGTGCTGGATCCCAAGGTCAAGGGAACGATCAACATCGTCTCGGCCCGGCCGGTGCCGATCAGCCTGGTCTACCCGACGCTTCTGTCGGCGCTGCGGCTGCAGGGCTTTGCCGCGGTGGAGACCGATGGCCTGACCAAGATCGTCCCCGAGGCGGAAGCCAAGCAGCACGCCTCGCCGGTGAGCGTCGGTGCCGTCACGGCTGGCGGAGACCGGCTCGTGACGGAGGTCTACGTGCTGAAGAGCGAGTCGGCGGCGCAGCTCGTCAATGTGCTGCGCCCACTGATCACGCCGAACAACAGCATTGCGGCCGTGCCTACCGGCAACGCGCTGGTGATCACCGACTACGCGGACAACCTGAAGCGAATCGATCGAATCATCGCTTCGCTCGACGTGCCGCCCGCCGGCGAGCCGATCATTGTGCCGCTGCGCTACGCCTCGGCAATCGACCTGGTACAAGTCCTCTCGCGCCTGCTTGTCGATTCGGGTGGCGCGCCGGGCGCCGTTGCCGATCCGCAGCAGCGCGTATCGCTCGCGGCGGACCCGCGCTCGAACAGCGTTCTCGTGCGCGCCGACAATCCGTCCCGGCTCGCACGCGTGCGCGCACTGATCGAGCAACTCGACACGCCCGGGCGCAGTGGCGGCAACATCTTCATCATCTATCTCAAAAATGCCGACGCGGTGCGGGTGGCGCAGACGCTGCGCGGCCTGCTCACGGGGAGCGGCGGCGATACCGGCTCCCCGCCGGCGATGGCGCCTGCCCCGTTGAGCGCAGCGCTCGGCGCGATCGGCGGAACCGCGACGCCCGCGGCGACCACGACTCCCGCCGCGCTGTCGGGCGGATCGCCCGGCGCATTCACCGCCGGCGGGGTCACCATACAGGCGGATTCGGCGAACAACGCCCTGATCGTCATGGCGCCAGAGCCCCTCTACAACAACATTCGGGCGATCGTCGAGAAGCTCGATACCCGGCGCGCGCAGGTGTTCATCGAAGCTCTGATCGTCGAAATCAGCGCCGACCGCGCGTCGGAGTTCGGGATCCAGTGGCAGTATCTGCAGCCCAACAGCAACGGTACCTACGTAGGCGGGGGCACGAACTTCGGCGCCCGCGGCTCGGGCACCAACATCATCGACACGTCGGTCAATTTCGGCAGCGCGGGACAGGGGCTCAACCTCGGCCTGATTCGCGGCTCGATCACGATCCCGGGCCTTGGGCTAATCACGAATCTCGCCTTGCTCGTGCGGGCGTTGCAGGGCGACAACACGGCGAACATCCTGTCGACGCCCAACCTGCTCATGCTCGACAACGAGGAGTCCAAGATCGTCGTCGGGCAAAACGTGCCCTTCATCACCGGCCAGTACGCGCAGACCGGCTCGACATCCACCGTCACTCCATTTCAGACGATCGAGCGCAAGGACGTGGGGCTCACCCTCAAGGTGAGACCGCAGATCACCGAAGGTGGCACGGTCCGGATGGCAGTCTACGAGGAGGTGTCGCGCGTCTCCGACACCACGAACCCGGCCGGCATCATCACCGACAAGCGATCGCTCGAATCCACCGTGCTGGTCGAGGATGGACAGATCATCGTGCTGGGCGGGCTGATCCAGGACAGCCAGAGCGACAGCACGCAGAAGCTCCCGTTCCTTGGCGACATCCCGGTCGCCGGCGCGCTGTTCCGCTACGACAACCGCACGCGCAGCAAGACCAATCTGATGGTGTTCCTGCGACCGACGATCGTTCGCAACAACACGATCGGCAACACGCTCTCCACCGACCGTTACGACTACATCATCGGCGAGCAGAAGGCTATCCGCACCGATCCGAACACCATCCCGCCGATCCTGCCGAACATGGACGACCCGAAGCTACCCGCCGTGCAGAAGCCGTTTACACAGATGCTTCCCTCGTCGCCCGTGCCGCTGCCCTCGCTGCTTCCCTGGGGCGCGCCCGCTCCCGAGCCCGCCAAGCCGGCGGAGCCCGCGAAGGCCGAGCAGCCCAGCAAGCCGTAGGACGCGACGTTGGCGACGGCGCCCGCTCCGTCTCAGCCGCTCCCCGGCGCAGCCTCGCCGCTGCAGCGCATTCCGTATGCCTTCGCACGGGCACACGGCTTGCTGCCGTTGCGTGATGAAGGCGATGCCGTGGTCGTGCTCGCACGGCCGGATGCGTCGCTCGAGGGCATCGCCGAGTTGAGACGAGTACTGCAGCGCCCGCTCAGGACCACGACGGTCAACGCCGAGCGCTTCGCCGCCGAGCTCGCGCAGGCGTACAACCAGGCGTCGATGCCGGTCGCACAAATCTCCGAAGATCTGTCGCGCGATTCCGATCTTGCGCGGCTGCTGCAGGACATTCCCAAGGCCGAGGACCTGCTTGGCAGCACGTCGGATGCGCCGGTCATCCGCATGATCAACGCACTGCTGCTTCAAGCACTGCGGGAGCGGGCCTCGGACATACACTTCGAGCCCTACGAGTCGCGCTCGGTCGTTCGCTTTCGCATCGACGGCGTGCTTCGCGACGTGATCGAGCCGCCGCGCGCGCTGCACGCCGCGCTGGTGTCGCGGCTCAAGGTGATGGCGAGTCTGGATATCGCCGAGAAGCGCCTGCCTCAGGACGGGCGCATGGCGCTCAAGCTCGGGGACAAGAGCGTCGACGTACGGGTCTCGACCCTGCCTACCGGCCCGGGCGAGCGTGTGGTGCTTCGGCTTCTCGACAAGGACGCGGCACGACTCGACCTCGCGGCGCTCGGAATGAGCGAGTCGACGCTGGCGAGCGTCGATCGGCTGATTCGCGAGCCGCACGGCATCGTGCTCGTGACCGGGCCGACCGGCTCCGGAAAGACGACCACACTCTACGCGGCGATGTCGCGCCTGGATCGCGGCACGCTCAACGTGATGACAGTCGAGGATCCGATCGAGTTCGCGCTCGACGGCGTGGGGCAGACGCAGGTCAGCCCTCGCGTCGAGCTCTCTTTCGCGCGCGCGCTGCGCTCGATCCTGCGCCAGGACCCCGACATCATCATGATCGGCGAGATTCGCGACCTTGAGACGGCGCAGATCGCCGTGCAGGCGAGCCTCACCGGGCATCTCGTTCTCGCTACGCTGCACACCAACGACGCGGTGAGCGCCGTCACCCGTCTCGACGACATGGGCGTGGAGCCGTACCTGCTCGCGTCGAGCGTTCTTGGCGTGCTTGCGCAGCGTCTGGTGCGCTGCCTGTGCCGGGAGTGCCGTCAGCCGGCAGCCCCGTCGTCAGGCGAGGCGTCCATGCTCGAGCGGCTCGGGCTCGATCGAGGGCTCACGCTCTACCGGCCGGTCGGCTGCCCCGCCTGCACGCAGAGCGGGTATCGCGGCCGCACCGGCATCTACGAATTGGTAATCTTCGACGAGACGCTGCGCCGGCTGGTTCACGATCGCGCAGCGGAGCCCGCGCTGCGGAAGGCGTGTGCTAGCGCGGGCACTCGCTCCTTGCTGCTCGACGGAGCACGCTGGCTGACTGCAGGCACAACTTCGCTCGCCGAGCTTCTGCGCGTGGCTGGCGCAGCGGCGTGACGCATGGCGAAGGCAACGCGATCGCATTTGCTCGAGCAGCTGCGCGTGCAGGCCGACGCTGTTGCGACGAAGCGTTTGCAGGAGCTCAAACTCTCTCGCGAAGTCGTCGACCGCCTCGATCGTCGCTTGCACGCCGTGTTCCAGTACTTCGACGAGGCCTGCAGGCTGCTGGGTGTCATTTCTCCTCTGGTCGAGCGCACCTACGTGCTCGGCGATCTGGCGAAATTCGAAGGGTTGAGTTTCGAAACCGGGAACGTCATGTTCCGCAAGCGGCGGCTCCAGGATCACGATGTTTTCGCCTTCGTCGCGATCTACTACCGACTGGCAGGTCCGGCCCCGGCTCCGCTGCAGGTGCCGATCAAACGCTCTGGCGATATCGAGCGCGCGCTTAACGCCGCCAACATCGAGTTCGTCTCGGATACCGACTCGAACATTCGAGGTGGGGCCACGTCGAATCTGATCCGCATCGCACCGGGCCTGCGCTGCGAGGTGCGATTCGATCCCGACTTCGAATCCGACTGCATCGTCGTGAGCTTGCACAACGTCGATCGTCTGGAGCCGGTGATCCTCGACTTTCCGACCGATTCGCTCGATACCGACGCGCTCGACGATCTGGTCAACCTCATGCTGGCCAAGCAAAGCCAGTTCCTGCTGCGCGCGCCGCTGCGCGGTTTCAACCGCTGACGGCGTGTCCGCGTTCCGGTACGAGGCGGTCGACCAAGCCGGACGCGCACGGCGCGGCATCATGGACGCCGCGACCGCCCGGGCGGTGCGAGATGCGCTGCGCGGCGAGGGGCTTTTCCCGACCGCCGTGGAGCCTGCCGCGACTGCGGCCGCGGTGCGCACCGATGCAACGCGGCTTGCACCGGCGCTGCTTTCCCTGCTGACACGCCAGCTCGCCACCCTCGTCGTCTCGGGCATGCCGCTCGATCAGGCGCTCGGTGCCGTCGCGGAGCAGGCGGACCACCCGGCGGCGGCGCGCGTGCTCGGCGCGCTGCGCGAGCAGGTCGCTGCGGGAGAGCCGCTGGCTGCCGCGATGTCGCGCTTCCCTCGGAGTTTTCCGGACCTGTATCGGGGTCTCGTGGCGGTCGGAGCGGAGAGCGGGCAGCTGGGCGGAGTGCTCGCGCGCCTCGCCGATTACCTCGAAGCGCGCCTCGCCCTGCGCCAGAAATTCAGCATGGCCCTCATCTATCCGGCGCTGGTCACCGCGGTGGCTCTCGCGGTGATTGCGACTCTTCTGCTCTACGTCGTCCCGCAGGTCGTGGCCGTCTATCAGCAGAGCCGTCAGACACTGCCCTGGCTTACCCGCGCCCTGATCGCCGCCAGCGATTTTGTGCGCGCCACCGCGTGGTACTGGCTTGGCGTGCTCGCCGCTTTGGCGGTCGGCGCAGCCGCGCTGTTGCGCATCGAGCGCTGGCGCGCTCGCTGGCACGGCGCGATGCTGCGCCTGCCCATCGTCGGGGCGGTGTTGCGTGGCCTGGACACGGGGCGATTCGCGAGCACGCTTGCGATCCTGACAGGCAGTGGCGCTCCGCTGCTGCGCGCTCTGGAGACAGCGGGCGATGTCATTTGGGCGCTCCCGCTTCGCGCTGCGGCCCGCGGCGCCTCCGCCCGGGTGCGTGAAGGCGTCACGCTGGCGCGCGCCCTGGCAAGTGAGCGAGTCTTTCCACCGCTGCTCGTGCACCTGGTAGCCAATGGCGAGCAGAGCGGCCAGCTTCCCGCCATGCTCGAGCGCGCTGCACGCGAACAGGAGGCCGAGGTCGAGCGGCGGCTGACCTGGCTCGCGGCGCTCGTCCAACCGGTGCTGATCATCATCATGGGTGCGATCGTTCTCGCGCTCGTGCTGGCCGTGATGCTGCCGATCGTCTCGATGAATCAGCTCATCCGCTAGATGGCGCGCGACCTCTGGCGCGCGATTGCCCAGGCGACGTGCTCGCGCACGATCGGAGAGGGATCGTCGGCGCGGCGCTGCAGCGCTGCGAGGGTCCGCTCGCTGTAGGGCGCGTTGCCGAGTCCGACGGCGAGATTGCGCAGCCAGCGCTCATGGCCGATGCGATGAATCGCGCTGCCCGCGGTGCGGGCCTCGAATTCAGGCGCGCTCCAGCTGAACAGCTCTACCAACTCGACGTCATCGAGCCCGTGGCGCACCGCGAAATCGGCCTCGGCGCTTGGCCGCGCATATTTGTTCCAGGGACAAACGAGCTGGCAGTCGTCGCAACCGTAGACACGGTTGCCGATCAGCGGGCGCAACGGCTCGGGAATGCTTCCTTTGAGCTCGATGGTCAGATACGAGATGCAGCGGCGCGCGTCGAGCTCGTAGGGGGCAACGATCGCTTGCGTGGGGCACACGTCGATGCAGGCGCGGCAACTGCCGCAATGCTCGCTTACCGCTGATGTCACGGGCAGCGGCAGATCGGTGTAGATCTCGCCCAGGAAGAAGAAAGAACCGGCATCGCGCGTGAGCAGCAGTGTGTGCTTGCCGCGCCAGCCGAGACCCGCCTTCGCCGCGAGCGCGACCTCGAGCACCGGTGCGCTGTCGGTGAAGACGCGATAGTTGAACGGGCCAACGGCATCCGCGATCCGCTTTGCCAGCCTCCCGAGCTTGCGGCGCAGGACTTTGTGGTAGTCGCGGCCCAGCGCGTAGCGCGATAGGTAGGCGCGATTCGGGTCCGCGAGCACGGCTGCGCTGTTGCTCGCGCGCGGGGGCAGGTAATCGAGCCGCGCCGTGATGACCCTGATCGTTCCGGGTACGAGTTGCGCAGGGCGCGCGCGGCGTACGCCGTGGCGTGCCATATAATGCATCTGACCGTGGCGCCCCTGTGCGAGCCAAGTCAGTAGCCGTGTTTCCTCGGTCGAGAGATCGGTGCCCGCGACACCGACCTCGGCGAAGCCCAGGGCGCGACCCCATTCCCGGATGTCCCGGGCGAGCCGCGCATAATTGACGCGCTTCGCGCGGCGCTGTCGCTCAGGCACCCGAACCCCGATCATGAGGACGACAATTATAGAAGCGCATCAGCGCTTCCTTCCCGATGCCCCGGCCACGATAAGGGTGGGAGCCGAGATCGCTGCGGCACTGCGGGGTGGAATGGTGATCACATTGTCGGGCGAACTCGGAACCGGCAAGACGACATTCGTGCGCGGCATGCTGCGCGGGCTTGGCTGGACGGGACCCGTCAAGAGTCCTTCGTATGGGTTGGTTGAGCATTACGTCGTTTCGAGTTTATACTTCTATCACTTTGATTTTTATCGCTTCGACGATCCGAGCGAATGGCGATACACGGGATTTGCCGAGTACTTCCGGCCGGACTCGATCTGCGCGATCGAATGGCCGGAACACGTCGCGGGCTGGCTCCCGGTGGTCGATCTTGCGGTTCGCCTGGGGCACGCCGGCCCGGGTCGGCAGCTCAATCTCGACGCGATGACCGCGGCAGGTAGCCAGTGCCTCGCGACTCTCGACGCAGCAAGCAATTGATCGAGGTCTCTCTCGAGCGTCGGCGCATCTGCAGTTGGCTCCTCGTTCCAGCCACGCAGCTGCTCCTGCCCCTCTCGGCCCGGGCCGCGACTATTGCGTCGGCGCGCCTCTGGCCCGCCGAAGAGTACACGCGCCTCATCATTGAGAGCCCTGAGCCTATCGCGCATCAGGTGATGAGCATGAAGAACCCGCCGCGCCTGGTGCTCGACCTGCAGGATGTCGACCTGAATGCGAACGCGCAGCTCTCGCAACTGCCGCGACTGGTCAAACCGACCGACCCTTACATCGCCGCCATCCGTGTCGCTGCGTTCAAGCCCGGCGTGCTGCGGATCGTTCTCGACCTCAAATCTGAAGTGAACCCGCAGCTCTTCGCACTGAAGCCGGTTGCTGGCTATGGCCATAGAGTCGTGCTGGATCTGTATCCGCTCACTCCGCCCGATCCGCTGATGGCGCTGCTCGAGCGCACACCCCAAGACTCCGCCGCCAGTGCCGAGCCGCAGGGTAATGCGCGACCGCCGATCCCGGAGCGGGCGCCGGCGACGGATTCAAGGGATGCGGGGCGCCCGATCATCATCGCGATCGATCCGGGACACGGCGGAGAAGACCCGGGCGCGATCGGGCGGCGAGGCACCTGCGAGAAAGACGTTGCGCTTTCCATCGCGAAGAAGCTCAAGGCGCTCATCGATGAGGAGTCGAAGATGCGCGCGATGCTGACCCGCGACGACGACTACTTTGTTCCGCTCGAGACTCGTGTCGAGAAGGCGAAGCGCGTGCAGGCCGATCTGCTGATCTCGATCCACGCCGACGCGTTCACGACCCCGACCGCGCGTGGATCGTCCGTCTTCGCGCTCTCGGAGCACGGCGCCACCAGCGCGGCGGCGCGCTGGCTGGCGCAGCACGAGAACGAAGCGGACCTGATCGGCGGCGTCAATCTCGGGGTGCGAGACAGCACGGTCAGAAAGACGCTGCTCGACATGTCGCAAGCAGCCCAGATCAACGATAGCCTGCGCGTGGGCCGCTCGATTCTGGAAGACATCGGCGAGATCAACTCGCTGCACAAGGGCAGCGTGGAGCAGGCAGGGTTCGCGGTGCTCAAGGCGCCGACCATTCCGTCGATCCTGGTCGAGACGGCGTTCATCTCCAATCCCGACGAGGAACTGAAGCTGCGCAGCGAGCGGCATCAGGCGCGGTTTGCCTCGTCCATGCACAGCGGCATCAAGCGGTACTTCGCGCTGAATCCGCCGCTCGCCCGTTCGCGGTCGAGCTGACGCTATCGGGTCGCGCGAACCGTGGTCCGCTTTTTCCTGAAATTTCTCCTCGTGCAGGCGGTGCTCTTCGGGCTCGAGCTGACCCCGTGGGCGCAGGCCTGGTTCGTGCGGCCGTGGACGGACGCGCTCGCCGCGATCAGCGCGGACATCGTTCGCTGGTTCGATCCCCAGGTGATAGCGCACGGAAATGTCCTGCGCAGCAGTCGCAACGGATTCGCCGTTGCGATCGAAGCTGGGTGCAACGGCGTCGAAGCGACGATCGTGCTCATAGCTGCGGTCCTTGCATTTCCTGCGCCGTGGCGGCGCAAGCTCGTGGGGCTCGCGGTGGGCATCCTGGCGGTCCAGGGCCTCAACATCGTCCGCGTCATCAGCTTGTTCTACCTGGGGCAGTGGAATTTCGATGCGTTCGAATTCGCGCACCGCTACGTGTGGCAGGCACTGATCATGCTCGACGTGCTGATCGTGTGGCTGCTCTGGGTGCGCACGCTGCCACCCGGCGCTGCGCTGGCTCCTGCCTGAAGCACGCTCATCGATGGTCGCCTCTCCCGGCCGCTTCATCCTGCGCGTCGCTGCCTGGCTCCCGCTCGCCTTCCTGCTCTGGTATATCGCGGCACCCCTGCTGGCCTGGCCGGTCGCGCTGCTGACTACGGCGGTTGCGAAGATCGGTTTCTCCTCGATTGTCGATGGCGTAGAGCAGCAGGGCCGTATGCTCACGATCGTCTCTACGCTCAAGTCGACGCTCGCAAGCACCCAGAATGCGGCGAGCGGCGTGCTGTCGGTAGACCTAAACCCGGGCCTCTACAGCTTCGGATTCCCGATGCTCGTTGCGCTGACGCTCGCCGCGCGACAGCCCCACATGCTGCGCACGTTGCTCCTGGGCTACGTCGTGCTGACGCCTTTCGTCAGCTGGGGGCTCGTGGCGGAGTTCCTGAAGCGGATCGCGTTCGATGCCGGGCCGACGGTCGCATCACAGGCAGGGTTCACGCCGGCACAGCGCGAGGCGATCGCCTTCGCCTATCAGTTCGGAACCTTGATCCTGCCGGCCGCCGCACCGGCCGTGTTCTGGGTGCTGACCCACCGCCGCTTCCTCGCAGAGTTCGCGAACCGCGGGGCGGAGACCCTGGGCGGTCAGTAGCCCTGGCTGCGAACAACGTGCCCGGCCCGCTCGAGCGCCTCGATAGCTGCCGCCTGCTGGGCCGCGGGAATCAACACGAAATCGGTGCTGAAAGTGGCCAGCGCGAATACCGATACGCGCGCCGTCGCTAGCGGCCCGGTCACGCTGGCGAGGATGCCGGTCTGATCGAGAGGCAGGGGCCCGTCGAACTTCAGTGCGCGCCAGCCGCGACTGGCGGCGGTTCCCGCGGGGACTCGCGCCTCGGCGCATACGACCGACAGCTCATCGCTGGTGCGAGTGACCGACCACCACCCATCCGCAACGGCCCACGCCGGAACCGGGGCCGCAGCATCCAGGCGGCAGATCGCAACGGCATCCGGCAGCAGCGTGAGCGACAGTCCGCGCGCCATCACGCGCTCGCCTTTCCTGCCTTGCGCTCGCGCTCGAGCTCCCGCAGCACGCGCCGCTGTACCTTTCCGGTAGTGGTCATCGGCAGCGCATCGATGAATTCGATCTCCTTCGGATATTCGTACGGCGCCAGGAACTGTCGCACGTGGCGCTGGAGGTCTTCCTCGAGTGCGCGGGAAGGCGCGTGGCCCGGAGCGAGCACGACGAATGCCTTGACGATGTTGCCGCGGGTCTCGTCAGGGCTCGGCACGACCGCGGCGTTCGCCACGGCGGCGTACTTCAGCAGGCAGTTCTCGATCTCGGAGGGGCCGATGCGGTAGCCCGCAGCCTTGAACATGTCATCAGCCCGACCCTGGTACCACAGGTAGCCGTCGCCGTCCTGTGTCGCGAGGTCTCCCGTTCGGCACCAGTCGCCGCTGAATTTCCTGGCGGTCGCGTCCGGATTCTTGTCGTACTCGAGGAAGAACACCGGGTCGCGGCTCCCGTCCGGAGCCACGCGGTTGACCGCGACCTCGCCAATTTCGCCCGGCGACGCCTCGCCGCCTGCCTCGTCCATAACCGAGATGCGATGACCGGGGTAAGGCCGGCCCATCGACCCGGGCTTGGCCGGCCACAGCCCGTGAGAGTTGCCGACGATGTAGTTCATCTCCGTCTGGCCGAACATTTCGTTCACCGTGACGCCGAGCGCATCCTGCGCCCAGGAGAAAACGGTCGTGCCCACAGCTTCGCCCGCACTCATGATGCTGCGCAGCGAGGCAGCGAACCGCGCGCGCGGCTGCGGCACCGCCTTCATCATCATCTTCAGCGCGGTGGGAAAGAGGAATGTGTTGCGCACGCCGTACTTTTGCATGAGAGCAAACGCGCGCTCGGGGTCAAATCGCCCGCGAAAGCCGAGAATAGGCTTGCCGAAATACAGTGTCGGGAGCAATGCATCCATCAGGCCGCCGGTCCAGGCCCAGTCGGCCGGCGACCAGAACAGATCGCCGTCCTTGGGAAACAGATCGTGCGAGTGGACGAACCCGGGCAGATTCCCGAGCAGGCATTGCTGCGGCATCAGCGCGCCTTTCGGCGGTCCGGTCGTCCCGCTCGTGTAGACAAGCAGCGCCGGGTCGGTAGCGCGCGTCGCGAGGGGGTTGAAGGCTGCGCTCGCCCTTGCGAGGAACGCTTCCCAATCAATCGTCCCTGCCTCCCGGGCGCCCGCGACACCGATCACGCAGCGCAGTTGCGGCAAGCGGTCGCGCACCGCAGTCAGGTTCGGCAGCGAGGCCGGGTCCACGATGGCCGCCTTGCTAGCGGAGTTTTCGAGTCGGTATTCCAGCGCGTCCGGACCGAACAGGAACGAAAGCGGCACGGCGACTGCTCCCATCTGATAGCAGGCGATGTGCGCGATCGCCGTTTCGGGCCGCTGGGGAAGCATGATTGCGACTCGGTCGCCGCGACCTACACCCTGCGCCGACAGTGCGTTGGATAGGCGATTGGCATCCCTCTGCAGCGCTGCGTAGGTCCAGCGCGCGCTAGCGCCGTCTTCGTCTTCCCAGTGGATGGCGACGCGACCTTCGTCGGCCGCGTGACGGTGGCACACCGCCGCTGCGATGTTGAAGTCGGCAGGGACCCGCCACCGGTATGCCGCGAAGATCTCCCGATAACGATCGACGGGCATTGAGCGCTGCGTCGTCAGGGCGCCGCTGTGTCTGTCTTGGGCTGGGCCTCCACGGATTCGACTGTGGCCCAGACCCAATCCGGATGCTGCTCGAGCACACGCCCAAAGGCGATACGGCGCGACGATTCGCCGCTGCTCATGCGCAGGCGCTTGCCCGGCTGGTATTCTCCCGGCGGGACGACGAGCGTCTGTACAACGGGTTCGGTCTCGCGCTTCTGCAGAGACAGAAACAGACCGCTGAAGCGGCGGCTGTTGAGCGTAGAGGACTCGCCACCGAGCGAGTAATCGTCGTCGACGCGCTTCGACTCGTGCAGCTCGACGCCGACCAGGTTGTTGGCGATGACCTGAAGCCCGATCTCTGCGCGCTCTGCCGTCAGGCGCTTCATCCGCCGCACGATGCCGAGCGTCCATAGCGACTGGTCCTGCGGGCGTATGGCCGCCAGCGTGCCGAGAGTCACGCCGTTGATCACGCTCATCGGCGCCACGAGGCGGAAGCCCGTCTGCGAGACGTCGCGGATTTGCCAGGGGCCGCCGGGCGCGGCGTAGTTCGCGAGGCGGCGGCGTGCCATCTCGAGCGTACGCGCCTGTTCCGTGCGCATGCGGCCGAACGTTGCGATCTCCACCGCCTGTTCGAAGTTTCCAGCCCTGCGCTTGGGATCGAAGAAGGGCGCCATCTCGTCGTCGCGCAGAAAACCAGCGATCTTGCTGAAGCCGATGATGGCATCGACGTTACCCTCCGCGTTGGTTCGCTCGCCGCGGCGAGCGAACGGCCGGAATTCCGGATCGACCTGCGAAGCGAGCTTCGTGAGCAGGCTGAGTTGCTCAGCCCGCCGCGGCGTGCGCTCGGACAGAGGGTTGTTGCGAACCTTCTGTTCGAGCATCACGACGTTTTGCATCAGCACGGCGTGGAGCGGCCGCGTATCGAGAAAGAGCACGCGACCTTCGAGCGGCTGCGGGCCCCGGCGCTTGAGCCCGCTGCGCGAGCCCAGGTCGACGTAGAAGCTGCTCACAGTCGAGGCCTCGATGTTCAGCCGCAGTGCCGCGCACCATTCCGAGAGCTGCTCAGAGACCCATTCGAGGTGCCCGGGCGTGAGGTTTCCCGAGTTCATGAGCTGCAGCACGAGCACGCGCAGATACTCCTGCTCGATCGTGGTGATCGCGCCGCCTGCGAGGACAGCCACGGGCTGCCGCTCGATCTGCGCGGAGCACGCCATCTGGAATAGCGCGTGCAGATCTGCCCACTTCGCCGGTATCCACTGCTCGTAGCGGAACAGGCGGACCTTCGCGTCGACGCCCTGATGAACGACCTGCCTCGCGATCAGCTCGGGGAGCAGCGACTGCCACTTGTTGCTCTGAGCATGGTTACTCACCTCGCGACTGAAAGCCTGATAGCACAGCAGCAGTCCCTGCGCGAGGTCAAACAACGCCTGCCAGAGCTGGCTTTCGACGCGCGTCGAGCGGCTGCCGTGCTCCAGGTATTGGGTGGTGAGCATCTTGCGCAGTGCATCCGTATGCGCATCGACCCGGAAGACTGCCTCGAGGCGGGACGGGGTGCGCTTCGCGTCCCGCTCCGTGAGACGGCCCAGCTCCGGCAGCAGCGCGGCGTGCACCGACATCGGGTCATTCGCGGGGAAGCCCGCGACCCAGCGTTCCGCCGTTTTCGCGTCGACGAGCGGGTCCTTCACCGTTTTGCCGAATCCAAACATCAGTTGGGGCGCGCCGCCGGCACGCTGCTTGCAGGGAACGACTTGTGGCTCGCAAGCACGCGAGGTTCGGAGACAGCAGTGTGCCGGAAGTCCTTGTTGTGTAAGCGAGATGATGGAACAAAGCGCTGCTCGGGGCAACCACGGCTGCCAGGCGGTGCGGTGGCCTGACGCACGGCGGCGAGAGTTGCCGCAATGCGTCGAGCTGAAACGGACAAGGGAACACCTTATACTTGTGTTACACAGGAAGGACAGAATAATGGGCATCCTGATCAAGGCGCCGACCCGGCGGCGCGATTTCCCAGCTCCCGGCGTGACCCCCATCCCGATCGCTGATAACCGCGGAGCGCTGCACATTCGCGAGGTGGTGCGCATCACGGGACTGCGGCGCGAGCAGCTCTACATGTGGCAGCGCCGCTACGGCTTTCCGGACCCATCGCGCGATACCTTTGGCGACCGGGTGTATCCGCCGGATCAGGTTGCGCGGCTCAAGCTGATCAAGCAGCTTCTCTCCGAGGGCTGGCGGGCAGGAGCCGTCGTGCCGTTGGCCGAATCGGCCCTGCAATCGATGCTGGGGATAGCCGTCGAGGACCCTGCGCCGCTTCCCGAAGAGATTGCCACGGCGGTGCGCCTTCTCGGCGAACATCGCGTCGGCGAACTGCAGAACCATCTCTCGAAGCTGCTCGTCGGGCAGGGGCTGCGACGCTTTCTCGAGAAAACGCTGATCCCGCTCAACGAGGCCGTGCACGAGCGCGTAGTGCGTGGCGAGATGCAGAACTTCCAAGAGCTGCGCTTCGCCGACCTCGCGCAGCGCCTGTTGCGCGACGTCACGCGGCTGGTGCGGCCCACGCGGGACGCCCGGCAAATTCTGCTCGCCACTCCGCCGAACGACCCGAACCAGCTCGGACTGGCTATCCTCGAACTGCTGCTGTTCACCGAGGGGATCAACTGTCTTACGCTGGGGCCGGGCGTGCCGGCGCAGGAGATCGGCGGAGCGGCGCGCGCCTACCGCGTTTGCCTCGCGATCCTGCTTTTCGATCGCGGCATCTCGGGCAAGATCGCAGGCCAGGAGATCCGGTCACTGCGCGCCGAGCTGCCGGAGGATCTCCCGCTCGTGGTGAGCGGCCGTGCAGTCAATCTGCTCGCGAAGCCCATCACCAACGTGCGCACTGCAGCCGACTTCAGTTCCGTGATGTCCACGATGCGCGAGGTCGGGGTCACCGCGGGCAACGGCGCCGCGGAGTCTTCGCAGCGTGCCTGAGACCGTTCTCGACTGGACTTGGCGCCTCGTAGCGCTCGTACTGCTCGCCGCGCTGGGTTACCTTGCCTGGCGCGGCTACCAGCAGCCCGAATTCATCTTCGATCTGGCCAATATGCGCCTTTGCTGAGCGGCGCAACGCGGCTGCTCAGCTCCCGCGCGCATAGGCATCCATCCAGGCTGCGGTGGCCTCCGCCTCCGCGTAACCTTCCGCGCGCAGCGCGGTGATGACGCGCTCGCGGTCATCCGCGCTCCGGTTCTGCGAGAGCTTGAACTTGGCATCGATGCGCTCGACGCGCAGACGGAATCCGACGATGGCTTCGAGCAAGGCGTCGAGCGCTCGCCCTTCGAGCTGAAGACGCCAGGGCCGCTCGCGCGCGCCCTCGTAACGCTCGATCATTGTTGCGAGCAGCGCGCGCTTCTCGCCTTCCTCGTGCATGACTTCGGCCCGGCCGTGCACGTGCGCGACGCAATAGTTCCAGGTGGGCACCGCCGCTGCGGGATCGCCGTACCATGAAGGCGAGACGTAGGCGTGCGGGCCATGGAAGATCGCCACCGAAGGGCCATCGGCCAGGTGCTGCCAGTGCGGGTTGGCGCGCGCCATATGGCCGAGCAGGACACCCCGCGGGCCGCCGGCGGCTGCGAACTCCAGGGGCAGGTGGCTCACCCGCATCTCGGCGGGGGACGGCGTGATCAGCGTCGCGAACGGATGCTCGGCGATGAGGCGCGCAACTTGGTCGCCCTCGCGCGGCGCGAACGGTCGCGGGATGTAGACGCTCACCTCGCGCCTAGTGCATCTCGCTCGCGGACGGCACGGCGAACAAGGCTCGAGCCTCGTCGGCGCCGAACTCGTAGCGTCGGTTGCAGAATTCGCAGGTCACGCTGACCGAACCGCGTTCCTCGACGACGCTTTCGACCTCGGCGCGGCCAAGCATCTTCAGTGCGTCAATCACCCGCTCGCGAGAGCACGAGCAGCCAAAATGCGGCGTGCGTGCGCGGAAGGCCCGCACGTCGTCGGCACGAAACAGCTCCGCCAACAACGCATGTGCATCCGTCGAGGCAAAGCGTGCAGGCGCAGCGTCGACTGCGGAGACAGCGCGCGTCCACGTTTCGGTGTCGGCGTCGGTCGAGCTCGGCATCCGTTGCAGCAGCAGGCCGCGGACTCGATCGTCGGTGGCGTCGAGCCAAAGCCGGGTCGCTATCTGCTCGGAGGCGGCGAGGTAGTGCTCGAAGAGCGCGGCGACCGAGCTGCCCTCGAGGTCGACGATGCCCTGATGTAACGGGCCGCCATCCTTTGGATCGACCGTGAGCACCATGCGGCTGCGACGCGAGTCGCCCGTCAGCTCGGCGAGCGTTGCCGCCTCGTCGATGTCGCCGGTCCACTTCGCCGTTGCGCGAAGCGTCAGCGATGCATCGCATTCGACGACAAGCAGTCGTACCGAGCCCGCTCCCTGAAGTTGAAGCACGAGACTGCCCTGGAACTTGAGCGAGTTCGCGAGCAGGCACATCGCGCCGAGAGTTTCTCCGAGGAGGCGAATGAGCCGCGGAGGGTAGCCGTGGCTGCCGACGCATTCGCGGTAGGCTTCGTCCAGGCCGACGACCGCGCCGCGTACCGCCGCGCGCTCGAACACGAAGCGCGTAAGGCTGTCGGCGAGCGGAGCGCCCATCTCACTTGTCCGTGACCGGCAGCGTATACAGCGTCATCGGCAGCCCGGAGTTTCGGTCGAAGATCGCTCCCGCCTCAATGCCGGCTCGCGCTACAGCTGCCGCGCTTCGCAGGCGTCCGTAGAGCGCCTGCATGGCGCCGAGCGCGAATTCGCGTCCCGAGCCGATCGCCCAGTATTGCGTGTACTCGAACACCTCGCGCATCGAGTAGACACCAAATATGCCATTGCCGTTGGCAATCACCGCCTGGATCTGCGTTGATTCGTACGGATCGTCTTCCTCCTCTTTCGGGTTGAGGAAGTGCTGGTCTTTGAGTATAGGGTGCAGCTTGCGGAAGGTCTCGAAGATCGCGATCTTGCTGCTGAAGTCGAGGTCCTTGTGCTGCGCAAGCAGGCTCTCGAACACGAGCTGATGCGCCGCGCTGCCGCACAAGCCAACGTAGGTGTCACGGTAGCGCACGATCTTGTCGAAGACGCGATCGAACTGCGCCGTAAGCCGCGTGTCGCCGAACGTCGTGAGCGAGTCGGCGGCGATCGCAATCTCTCCATTCTTGCGGACAACGACGAGTGTGGTCATGGATTCTGCGGCGACCAACGGCGCTCTGGGGGCGCGGGCCGCGCGTGCGGCACGCCGGGTGAGCGCGAATTATACCGCGGCACCGACGCTCGAAGCCGGGGCGGGTAGCATAGTCACCGGAGGCAGAAGCCGGGGGTTCCACGCGCGGTGCGCCCAGCGCCAGAACGCCTCGACCGAAACGGGAGGCGACGCAGGTTGGGGTTGATCGAGAAAAGCCCACGCCTGGAGCAGCACGCGAAGAGGCTCGCCCGCCAGCGGCGGGGCCTCGGTCTGCTTCGAAAGCTTTTCGCCGCGCGCATCGATTGCCACCGGATGATGCAGGTAGATGGGCGTCATAAAGCCCAGCCGCTTCTGTAACCAGATCTGCCGCGGCGTCGACGCCAGCAAATCGGAGCCCCGCACGACGTGAGTGATGTCCTGTCTCGCATCGTCGACCACCACCGCGAGCTGATAAGCGAAAACGTCGTCGGCGCGCTTGACCACGAAATCGCCGACTTCTCTCGCAACATGCTGCTCGCAGCGTCCTTGAAGACGATCGGCGAATCCGATCAGCTCGTCGTTGACCGCGGCGCGCCATGCCCTGGGCTTGCGGCCCGCCGCGGGACCGTTGCGGCAGGTGCCCGGATAGACGCGTTCGCCACCGGCGCCGATGCGGGCGGTTTCGAGATCCTTGCGCGAGCAGGTGCAGGGGAAGGCGAGCCCGGCGGCGATGAGCTCGTCCAGCGCGGCCTGGTACACCGCGCCGCGCTCGCTCTGCCAGAGCACGGGAGCGTCGTATCTGAAGCCGTAAGTCGCGAGCTGCGCAAGGATCAGCTCGGCGGCAGCCCTGCTGCTGCGCGGCTCGTCGAGATCCTCGATGCGCACGAGCCATTCGCCGCCGTGCGCACGCGCGTCGCAGTAGCTCGCCAGCGCAGCGACGAGAGAGCCGAAGTGGAGCGGACCGGTGGGCGACGGCGCGAAGCGGCCGCGATATGGCGTCCCGCTTCGCGTCACCTTGCGCTCATCGCATTCGGCCCGGCAGAATCGCCCGCCGGGATGGGTGTCCAGTTCCAGTAGCGTCGCATCGTAGCGATGACGGCAGTCGGATACTCGGGTCGACCCAGGCTTCCGTTGTAGCGGCCGAGCGCGCGATACAGATCGCCGTTTTCAATATCGAGGTAGTAGCGCAGGATGGTGCAGCCATAGCGCAAATTGGTACGCAGGTTGAAGAGGTCGTGTTCCGGGCTGCCGATCAAACGCACCCAGAAGGGCATCACCTGCATGTAGCCGCGCGCTTCGGCAGAGGAGACGGCGTACTTGCGAAAGTTGCTCTCCTGCTGGATCAAACCCAGCACGAGCTGTGGATCGAGACCTGCGCGAGATGCTTCGTACTGCACGGTGATGAGAAAATCGCGGCGCGTCGACCAGTCGGGGATCTTCGGTGCGAGGCGAGAAGACATATCTGCGAGCCACGACAGGCCTTCGAGCGGGGTTGCGAACACGAGATGCGGCGCCGGATAGTCGCTGACCGAGCGGTGCAGCGAGTTCTGCACGTTGGCGGCGAGTTCCTCCTCGATCTGCGCGCCTGCGTGCGCCGCTGGCGAAACAGCGAACAGGAGCCCGACTACGGCAAGGCACACCGACACGATCCGCGGGGACTTCATTGCGCAAGCCTCCCTCGTACACGCACTGCCCCTTCCGCGAGGGGAATGGATGTCGCCGTCGTATCCCGCCGCCCCTGGTATTCGATTTTGCCTTCCTTCAGTCCTCGCTCGCCCACCGTTACGCGGTGGGGGATACCAATGAGCTCGAGATCCGCGAACATTACGCCGGGTCGCTCGCCTCGATCGTCGAGCAACACCTCGACTCCGGACGCTTCGAGCTCGTCGTGCAACCGGTCGGCGGCATCGCGCACGGCCTCCACCCGCTCGTAGCCGATCGGAGCGATAGCGACGCCGAACGGCGCCAGCGGCTCGGGCCAGACGATGCCTCGCTGGTCGTTGTTCTGCTCGATCGCCGCCGCGACGACGCGCGTGACACCGATCCCGTAGCACCCCATCTCCATGAGATGCGGTTGACCGTCCGTGTCGAGGAAAGTTGCGCCCATGGCTTCCGAGTAGCGCGTTCCGAGAGCGAATACGTGACCTACCTCGATACCGCGCACGATGTCGAGCCGCCCCTTGCCGTCGGGCGAAAGGTCGCCTTTTACTACGTTGCGCAGGTCCGCGACGCGATCGGGCTCGCGGCAGTCGCGGCCGAAATTCACGCCGCGCAGGTGAAAATCCGCTTCGTTAGCACCGCAGATGAAATCGGCCATCGCCGCGACCTCGCGATCAGCTATCAGAGGCATCGAGGCGGGCATCCCGACCGGCCCGAGGTAGCCCGGCGGAGACCCGAGCGCGGCGGCGATCTCATCGTCCCGCGCCCAGCGGAAACCGGCGAGCCCCGGGACCTTCGAGGCCTTGATTTCGTTCAGCGAATGGTCGCCACGGATGAGCAGCATATGCACCTTGCCGTCGACGCACAGCATGATGCACTTGACGGTGCGCGCGAGCGGAAGACCGAGCAGCTTGGCGACTTCCTCGCAGGTCGACTTGCCCGGAGTCGGCACTTTCTGCATCGCCTCCCGCGCCGCGGGCCGCGGCGACGGCGGCGCCGCTTCCGCGAGCTCCACATTGGCGGCGTAGTCGGAGTCGGGACAATAGGCTATCGCGTCCTCACCGGAATCGGCGAGCACCTGAAACTCGTGCGACGCGCTGCCTCCGATCGGCCCGGTGTCGGCGGCAACAGGACGGAATCTGAGGCCCAGCCGCGAGAAGATGCGAACGTAGGCGTCATACATCGCTTGGTAGGACTTGAGCATGCCCTCCTTGTCGGCATCGAACGAGTAGGCATCCTTCATGATGAACTCGCGCGAGCGCATGACGCCAAAGCGAGGCCGGACCTCGTCACGGAACTTGATCTGGATGTGGTAGAGGTTCACCGGCAGCTGCTTGTAGCTCTTGATCTCCTTGCGCGCGATGTCGGTGACGACTTCCTCTGACGTCGGCTGCAGCACGAAGTCGCGCTCGTGGCGGTCCTTGAAACGGCGCAGATCCGGACCGTACTTGTCCCAGCGGCCGGATTCCTGCCACAGCTCGGCCGGCTGCACCACGGGCATGAGCAGCTCGATCGCGCCGGCCCGGTTCATCTCCTCGCGTACGATAGCCTCCACCTTGCGCAGTACGCGCAGACCCAGCGGCATCCACGTGTAGATTCCGGCCGCGAGCCGCCGAATCATTCCGGCCCGCAGCATCAGCCGATGGCTCACGAGTTCGGCCTCCGCAGGCGCCTCTTTGAGGGTCGACAGAAAGAACCGGGACGCGCGCATCCTAAGCTTTGTTATGCAAAGCTTTGATTTTAACCCAATTTGCGTGCTTCCCAGGACGCTGGGCTAACGCAGCGGCAGGAGCTTCCGATTGCGCCGCTCGACGGCTTCCGCCCGGGCAAGCAGCGGCTGTGCCTCATCCTGTCGCCCGAGAGCCGCCAGCGCGCTTGCCCAGCCGCGGTACGCGGGCGCGTACGCCGCGTCGACTCTGACGGCGACCGAGAAACGCGGCGGCGCTTCCTCGAGGCGCCCGAGCGCGAGCAGTGCCTGGGCCCAGCCGGTATGGGCCTGCGGGTAGAACGGATCGATCGCCACCGCCCATTCGTAGAAAGTCAGGGCAAGCTCGTTTTCACCGAGCGCGAGCAGCGCGTCGGCCCGTCCGTAGGCGGCATCGCCGGCGCCCGGAGCTCGCGCAAGCGCCGCCTCGAAGCTTGTGAAGGCGCCGCGGGCATCGCCCGCGGCGAGCCGCGCAAAGCCCATGGCCTTGAGCGAGCCGTCCGTTTCGCCCACCCGCTCGATGTCGTCATGTGCGACAGCCAGCGCCTTGTCCGCGCGACCGAGCGCCGCATAGACCATTGCCAGCGGCGGAGACCAGAATGTGTCGCCAGCACCGAGCGTGATCGAGCGCTCGCAGGCCGCAGCCGCCTGCTCCAGACGATGCAGTCCGAATAGGACGAAGCCCCATGCCGTCCAGGCACGTGCGCTGCGCGGCTCGAGCGCGAGCGCGCGGCGTGCCAGAACGAGCGCCTGGGGGTGCCGGTGCAGCAGCGACGCGTTGATCGCGCTGTTGGCGACCAGGTTCGGCGTTCGCGCCGGGATCTCCAGCGCGCGCACCCGATGCGCACGGGCTTCGTCGAAGCGCCCAATGAGATCCAGCGCGTTGGCCCAGTTCTGATGAATGAACGACAGCTGTGGCCCCGCAGAGAGCGCCTCACGAAAGCGCTCGATCGCCTGAAGAGGCTGCCGCTGTCGGGTCAGGCACACGCCGAGCATGTTGAGCACCCACGGGCGCTCCGACGCCGGTGCGTGCTGCAGCATGTGCTCGAGCGTGGCGAGCGTGCGCCTGAATTCGAGCGGCTGCTCGCGCGTCTCCCGCGCGAAATAGTGGTGCGCGAGCAGCCACGGGTCGACGACCCGCAGAATGTCCTCGGCGCCGCTTGCGAGCAACTCCCGCACGTCCGCGCCCCGATGCATGCCGACGAGTTCGACGCTGCCCTGCTCGCGGCTGCGCAACGTGAGCTCGTAGGAGTCGTCCTCGCGCGTGATCTCTCCCCCGATGTGCGGGTCCGGAAGGTGTAGCAGCCGTTGGACCTGGCGCACAATGGCCTGCACTGGGAACCGCCCTGGCACGTGAAGGTCGACCAGTGCGGCGCTCGCGTCCACTCCGCCTAGGTCCTTGAGCGTGGGAGCCTGGCGCTGTATCTGGAGCAGTGCGTCGAGCAATCGCTCCGCGATCACGGCCGGTGAATAGCCGCGCGCGTGCAGATCCGGCGGCACCTCGATCGGGTCGAGACGGACCGTGCGGCGACGCAGCTCGCGCACGACCGCGTAGAGCAGGGCGCCAAGCCCGGCGATGAGAAGCAGCGACAACGCGATCGCGAAGAGCGCAGCGAGGTTCTCGGCAAGCCCGGGGAGCGCTCCGCCGCCATCCTGGCCGAGGCCCAGGAGCAGGGGCAGCGCGCCGATGCGGTCAACGGGACGGTCGAGGGCAAGCGGCGTCAATCCGCTCTCGGCGCGAAGCGGGCGCACTATCACCCCGATTCGAGCGGAATCGCGACCCGGGACTCCGCGGCCAGGGCCTCTGCGCGCTTGCCCGCGGCGTCATCCTTGCGTCCGAGCATGTCGAGCGCGCGCGCCCACTCGCGATAGAGCAGCGCGTTGTCCGGATCCTGCGCGACGATTTCGGCGAAGCGCTGCGCCGCAACCTGTGGCCGGCCGAGCGCGAGCTGGGCACGCGCCCATCCGGTCTGCGCCATCCAGTGGTGCGGTTCGTTGGTCAGCGCCGTCTCGTACTGCGCCAGCGCATCGTTTGGCTTCCCCGTGGCGAGAAGCAGGTCGCCGAAATGAGTTGCGAGGTAGGGGGATGCATTGCCGTTCTCCTGCGCGTAGCGATACTCGCCCAGCGCTTCGTCGACGCGTCCGAGCGTCGCGTACGCGTCGCCTCGCGCCTCGCGGCACCACAGATCGCCGGGCCACTCGGCGAGCGACGCATTGCAAATCTCGATCGCCTCTGCACCGCGCCCGACGGCCGCCAGCATGAACGCGTAGGTCGACGGCAGGTCCTTGTCGCCCGGGTTGAGCTTCACACCGCGCTCGGCGACGACGACTGCCTCGCGCGGCCGGTGCATCGCATACAGCGCGATCGAGATGTTGTTGTGCGCGTCGACGCTCTTCGCGTCGAGCGCCAGCGCCCGCTTCCCGTAGTACAAAGCTTCCGCGTCGCGCCCGAGCGAGCTCATCGCGCTCGAGACCAAGTTCCAGTCGTCGGCGGTCGACGCGACCGTCGCCCGCTCCCGCGCCAGCCCAAGTGCCTCATCATCCCGCCCCATGCGGACCAGCTGCCGCACGACCGCGAGGGTTCCCCACAGCGGGTCGATCGCGGCGTAGCTCTGGTAAGAGGCGAGTGCGTCCTCGGGATTGCCCTCGCGCCGCTGCACATCCCCTAGCATCTGGTAGGCCTTGGCGCTGTCCTCGGGGCGCCCCTGCGCAAGCAGATAGTCGATCGCAGCGCGTGTCGCCGGGAAATGTCCTTCGCGGACCTCGCGCCCGAACAGGTAGACGACCAGCAGCTGGGGATCGGCGATCTGCACGAGCGCTCGTCCCGCGTCGCGCAAGAGGCTTTCGACATCGCCCTCAGCGCTGTGCACGACGACGAGCCGCGTGCCCGTGCCCACCCAGATGCGCAGCACGAGCTTCAGGGCGCGCCCGTTCTGGAGGAGTTCGCCGCTTATGCGGTTGTCGGGCAGGTCGAAGAGGCGGCGCGCGTAGCGCACGATCGACTTCATCGACAGCCCGGCGCCGGCGACCTGGACGTCCGGCAGCGTCGCCGCGACCTCGAGCTGTCGCCGGGCCTGCAGCGTGAAGGCCTCGACCTGGATGGCTCGGATCTCGTCCAGGATCGCCTCGGCGATCGCGGTCGAGGTGTAACCGCGCTCGGCGATCTGCGTGGGCGCGGTGAAACTTTCGAGCTCGAATGCGTCGCGCCGTATGTCGCGCACGAACGCCACTACCAGTGCCAGCAATGCGGCAACGAGCAGCAGCGATACGGTGATCGAGAAAAGCGCTCCCGCGTTCTCGGCGAGCCGCGCGAGCACGCCGCGTCGTTCCTGCGGCAACGCGGGCGGGACGACCCCAGGCGATCCCGCTTTGGCGGCGTTCCGGCGCGTGAAAAACGGGTGCGCAGCGAGCCTGCCGATCTGTTCGACTCGGCGGCCGGGGCGGAAAAGCTGCCGCTTCAGTCGCATACGTATTCCCGGGCAGTGCGCTCGACGACGCTGGGAGCTAGCATAGCAAAGTCCGGCCGAGTGGCGCCGCGAGCACGCGCTGCCTCGCGGCCAACGGCTCTTTTCGGGGAGCGAGCCGCCTCCGCCCGGCAACGCAACGAGCGTGCTTAGGCTCTACGTCTTCGTCTTGCTCGAGGGGCCCAGCTGGCGATCGCCGTCCGGAAGAGCGGCGACCGAGGCAGGCTCAGCGAACCACGATCACCGGCAGCTTGGAGTGCGTAAGGACCTTCTGCGTCTCGCTTCCGAGGAGCAACGCGCTCACGCCTCGGCGCCCGTGCGAGGCCATGACGATAGCGTCGCACTTGTGGTGCTTCGCGGCCGCAAGAATCGCTTGCCATGGCACACTGGAGATCGCCTGCGCTTGCGCGAATGAGATCCCGGCAAGCCGGGCCTTCGCTTCCACGGCATCGAGGATCTTGGCCGCTTCCTTCTTGCAGGCTGCGGCGTACTCGCGGCGCGAGACCTGCTGGTACACCACGCCGTCTGCGTAAACGGGCAACGGGTAATCCGGTGAGGCGTGGAAGGCGGTGAGGCGCGCGCCCAGCGCCTGCGCGAGTGCGATGGCGTGAGTTACCGCCTTGCCCGAGAGCTTCGAGCCGTCGGTTGCGACCAGGATGTGGGTATACACGATCGTCTCCAGCGAGTCTTTCTTTGCGTCCATTCTAGACTCGGACCGGCCGCCGCGGTTGACGAAGATCAATCGATGTCGGAAACGAGCAGACAACCGCTTGATTTTTGCTTGACCCTCGGCTGCTCGCTCATTACCGTTCGCTGGATGTCGGGACCCTCATCCGCGGTGCTCACTGGAACGGCTCGGGCGGCTGCGACGCCCCCGCCGAACGAAGCGCAGGATGGAGCCAGCGTCGCGTGTTTTCACTGCGGAACGCCAAGTGCACGCTCCGCTCGCTGGCGTCTGGTTGTCGACGGCGCGGAACGAGTCTTTTGCTGCGCGGGTTGCCTCGCGGTGGCGCAGACGATCGGCGCCGCGAAGCTGGAGCGCTTTTACGCTCAGCGCAGCGCGGTGGCGGAGCGTCCTTCGCAGATCGCCGATGCCTGGTCACAGTACGATCTGGCGGCGGAGGCGGGCAACCTGATCCGGCGGGGAGAGGGCGAGCAGCGCGAGGTTTCGCTGCTGCTCGAGGGAATCCGTTGCGCGGCGTGCGTCTGGCTGATCGAGAGCTATTTGCAACGGCAGCCCGGCGTGCTCGAGGCAAGCGTCAACTTCGCGACCCGGCGCGCACGCGTGTGCTGGGACGCTCGCGCCGGCAAGCTGTCCGACCTGCTGCGCGCACTGTCGGCGATCGGCTATCGCGGGTATCCCTACGATCCGGCGCGGCGGGAAGCCCTCGCGCGACGCGAGAGCCGCACGCTCCTGCTGCGGATGGCGATCGCGCTGCTCGCCATGATGCAGGTAATGATGTTCGCCGTTCCGGCCTACGTCTCCGTCGACGGCGTCGAGTCGCAGTATCAGGCGCTTCTCGATTGGGCGAGTCTCGCGCTGACACTGCCGGTCGTGCTCTACTGCGCTGCGCCGTTCTTCGCCGGGGCGCTGCGCGACCTGACGCGGCGTCGCCTCGGCATGGACGTGCCGGTGGCACTCGGTGTCGGCGGCGCCTTCATCGCGAGCACTCTGGCAACGCTCAACGGCGTTGGCGCGGTCTACTACGACTCGGTGACTATGTTCGTGGCGTTGCTTCTCCTCACCCGCTACGTCGAGCTGCGCGCGCGCATGAAGGCGGCTGATGCGATCGAGGCGATCGCGCGCGATCTGCCCGCCACGGCGCAGAAGCTGCCGCGATATCCCGATGCTCGATTTGCGCAGAGCGTGCCCGCAAGCGCGCTCGCGCCGGGCGACATCGTGCGCGTGAGCGCGGGAGACTCCGTCCCGGCGGATGGAGAGGTGCTCGAAGGCCGTTCGAGCCTCGAAGAGGCGGTGCTGACCGGCGAGAGCTGGCCGCGCGCCCGCGGCACAGGCGACAGGGTTCTTGCCGGCACGCTCAACCGCGACAGCCCGCTCATAATCCGCGTGAACGCCGCTGGCGCGGCGAGCACACTCGCGGCCCTCGCACGGCTTGTCGAGCGCGCGTCCGGCGCGCGTCCGCCGGCGGCTTTGCTCGCCGACCGTGCGGCCGCCTGGTTCGTTGCTGCGCTGCTCGTCGTTGCCGCTACGACCTTCGCGTTCTGGTGGCAGCACGATGCATCGCGTGCGCTGGCCGTGACGCTCGCCGTGCTCGTCGTAAGTTGCCCTTGCGCGCTCTCGCTGGCCACACCCGCTGCGATCGCGGCAGCCGCCGGCGCGCTCGGTCGGCAGCGCATCCTCGCCGTGCGCGGTGGCGCGCTGGAAACACTCGCTCGCGTTTCGCATGTCATCTTCGACAAGACCGGGACGCTCACGCGTGGCGACGTGCGGCTGCTCGCCGTGAGCACGCTGGGCTCGCTCGATCGCGCCGCCTCCCTCGGGCTCGCCGCAGCATTGGAGCAGGGGTCGATGCACCCGCTCGCCCGAGCGCTGGTCGCCGAGGCCGCCCCGGCACCCGGGGTCGCCAGGATCGAGGCCGTTCCGGGCTGTGGGGTCGACGGCGTGCACGACGGGCGGCGCATCCGGATCGGCCGGCCCGACTGGGTCGCGGAGCTCTGGCAAATGCCTGCCCCGCCGGCTGCCTTCCGCGTTGCCGCCGACCGGATCGCGGTCGCGCTCGGCGATGCGAGCGGACCGCTCGCCTGCCTCGAGTTCGGAGACTCGCTGCGCCCTGGCGCGCTGGAGTTCGTGTCCGCGCTTCGTCAGGAGGGAGTTGCGGTGTCGCTGCTCTCCGGCGACCGCCACGAGACGGCAGCCGCCATCGCGCGGGCGGTCGGTATCGACGATTTTCGGGGCGAGATGCGTCCTGTGGAAAAGCGCGAGTTCGTCGTGGCGCGCCAGCGCGAAGGTGCCATCGTGGCGATGATCGGCGACGGCGTGAACGATGCGCCGAGCCTCGCTCAGGCCGACGTCTCGCTCTCGCTCGGCAGGGCGGCGGCGCTCACGCAATGGACTTCTGACATCGTCGTGCTGGGCGAGGACCTCCAGACCCTGGCGAGTGCCTTCGGGCACGCGAAGCGCACCTTCCGCACGGTGCGGCAGAACCTTTGCTGGGCGCTGGCCTACAACGTGGTTGCCATTCCGCTCGCGGCGACCGGCTACCTCACGCCCGTGGTCGCCGCAGTCGGAATGTCGGCTTCGTCGTTGCTCGTTGTGGGCAATGCGCTGAGGCTGGCGCGCGTCCGGGGGCCCCGTTCCGGCGTGTACCCGCCGGCTCGGACGAACGGGCCGGCGTCGGCCGCCGCCCGGCGGCAGGTCTGACCACGATGGAAATCCTCTATCTGCTCATTCCGCTGTCGCTGGTGCTGGCGCTTCTCATCGCTGTTGCCTTCTGGTGGGCGGTCAGGAGCGGCCAGTTCGACGATTTCGAAGGACCGGCGCACCGAATCATCGACGACGACGATTCGGCGCCTTGATATTCGTCAACCCTCGGCTCGATCCGCGTCGGTAGCATCGGTCCCTTGTTGCTTCGACTCTGCGAGGGGACCGCGGCATGAGCAGCAGCCTTACAGCGACGTTCAACTACAAGGTGGTCCGCCAGTTCGCGATCATGACGGTCGTCTGGGGGATCGTCGGGATGCTGGTTGGCGTGGTGATCGCGGCGCAGCTGCTGTGGCCAGACCTGATCACCGGCATCCCGTGGCTTTCGTACGGCCGGTTGCGCCCGCTGCACACCAACGCGGTCATCTTCGCCTTCGGCGGCTGCGCGCTCTTCGCGACCTCGTACTACTGCGTGCAGCGCACCTGCCAGGTGCGGTTGTTCTGCACGCCGCTTGCGTCGTTCACCTTCTGGGGCTGGCAGGCGGTCATCGTGCTCGCCGCGATCACGCTGCCCCTGGGATTCACGACCGGCAAGGAATATGCCGAGCTCGAATGGCCGATAGACCTGCTGATCGCCGTCGTCTGGGTCGCCTACGCGATCGTCTTCTTCGGCACGATTTTCCTGCGGCGGACGCCGCACATCTACGTCGCCAACTGGTTCTTCGGCGCGTACATCCTGACGGTGGCCATCCTGCACATCGTCAACAGCGCTGAGTCGCCGGTGAGCTTCTGGCCGATGAAGTCTTACTCGGCGTACGCAGGCGTGCAGGACGCGATGGTGCAGTGGTGGTACGGTCACAACGCCGTCGGCTTCTTCCTGACCGCCGGCTTTCTCGGGATCATGTACTACTTCGTGCCCAAGCAGGCGGGACGCCCCATCTATTCGTACCGGCTGTCGGTGGTCCACTTCTGGGCGCTCATCTTCACCTACATGTGGGCGGGGCCGCATCACCTGCACTACACGGCGCTGCCCGACTGGACGCAGTCGCTCGGCATGCTCTTCTCGCTCGTGCTGCTCGCGCCTTCCTGGGGCGGGATGATCAACGGAATCATGACCCTCTCGGGAGCGTGGCACAAACTGCGCACGGATCCGATCCTCAAGTTCATGATCGTTTCGCTGTCCTTCTACGGGATGTCGACGTTCGAGGGACCGATGATGTCGATAAAGACGGTCAACGCGTTGTCGCACTACACCGACTGGACTATCGGCCACGTGCACTCCGGTGCACTAGGTTGGGTAGCGTTCATCTCCATCGGGGCGATGTACTACCTGATTCCGCGCATGTTCGGAAAGAATGAAATGTTTTCGACGCGCCTCATCACCGTGCATTTCTGGATCGCGACCGTCGGCGTGGTTTTCTATATCGCCTCGATGTGGATCGCCGGCGTCATGCAGGGGCTGATGTGGCGCGCGACCAACCCGGATGGCACGCTGACCTACGCGTTCGTCGAGGCAGTGAAAGCGACCTATCCCTTCTATGCGATCAGGCTGCTGGGAGGCACGCTTTTCCTCGCGGGCATGCTCATCATGGCCTACAACGTGATTCGCACGGTCGGCGGCGGCAAGGCGGTCGAGGCAACGATCCCCGCGGCCGCCCCGGTAGCCGCCTGACGTGGGAGCGAGAGGCATGAGGTTCTCGCAAGAGATGATCGAGAAGAATCTCGGCTGGATGATCGTTCTGGTCGTCCTGGTCGTGAGCGTCGGCGGTCTGGTCGAGATCGTGCCGCTGTACTTTCAGAAATCGACGACGCAGCCAGTGGACGGGATCAAGCCGTACACACCGCTGCAGCTCGCCGGCCGCGACATCTACCTGCGCGAAGGCTGCTACAACTGCCACTCGCAGATGATCCGGCCGTTCCGCGCCGAAACCGAGCGCTACGGGCACTACTCGGTGGCGGGCGAGTTCGTGTACGACCATCCGTTCCAGTGGGGCAGCAAGCGCACCGGTCCCGACCTCGCGCGCGTGGGCGGCCGCTACGGCGACGAATGGCATCGCATCCACCTGCACAACCCGCGCGACCTCGTGCCCGAATCCAACATGCCGGCCTACCCGTGGCTGGAGCAGTCCGCCGCGGACGATTCCCACATCGAGGACAAGCTCAAGGTGATGCGCATGCTGGGCGTTCCCTACACGGACGAGGACATCGCGGGCGCGAAAGCCGCGCTCGCCGGCAAGACCGAGCAGGACGCGCTGATCGCCTACCTGCAGAGCCTGGGCACCGCGCTCAAGGAGCGGAAATGAACGTCGACATGAACACCGTGCGCGAGATCGTGACCGTCGTGTCCTTCCTCGTCTTCGTCGGCATCGTCGGGTGGGTCGTGTACAAGCCCAACGCCCGGCGCTTCGAGGAGGCCTCCCGGCTTCCCTTCGAGGAAGGTGACGAGCGATGAGCGACTTCACCAGCGGCTTCTGGTCCCTGTACGTCGCGGGCGTGACGCTCGTGGGCATCGTCGCCTGCGCGCTGCTGCTCGTGTCGATGAGCAAGCGCCGCGTGTCCACGGATCCCGAGAAGACGGCCCACGTCTGGGACGAGGACCTCGCCGAGTACAACAACCCGCTGCCCCGGTGGTGGATCTACCTCTTCTGGATCACGATCGTCTTCGGGCTCGCGTACTCGGTGCTGTACCCGGGGCTGGGCTCCTGGGCGGGCGCATGGGGATGGACCTCCGTGGGGCAGTACCAGCAGGAAGTGAGCGCGGCCGAGAAGCTCTACGGGCCCATCTACCAGAAATTCTCCGCCGTGGACGTGAAGACGCTCGCCTCCGACCCGCAGGCGCATGCGGCGGGCGAGAAGCTCTTCCTCAACTATTGCACCCAGTGCCACGCGTCGGACGCGCGCGGCGGCAAGGGCTTCCCGAACCTCACCGACGACGACTGGCTCTACGGCGGCGCGCCCGAGACAATCGAGCAGACGATCGCGAACGGCCGCAACGGCGTGATGCCGGCGTGGGGCCCGGTGCTCAAGGAAGAAGGGGTGAAGGACGTCGCGAACTACGTGCGCTCGCTCTCGGGCCTTTCGAGCGACGCGGTGCGCGCCGAGCGCGGCAAGGCCACCTTCGCCACCTACTGCACGGCCTGCCACGGCGCCGACGGCAAGGGCAACCAGGCGCTGGGCGCGCCCAACCTCACGGACGCGATCTGGCTCTACGGCTCGTCGGAGGCCACGCTCGTCGAGACAATTTCCCGCGGGCGCAACAACAAGATGCCGGCGTGGAAGGACATGCTGGGCGAAGCGCGCGTGCACGTGCTGGCCGCTTACGTGTATGGCCTCTCGCATCCGGAGACGGCGAAGGGCGCGAACGCGCAGGGCAAATGAGCGCGGTCGACGGCGACGGCCTCGAGCAGTCGCTCTACGAGGTCCGCCGCAAGATCTATCCGCGCGCGGTGCACGGCAACTTCGCGCGCTGGCGCTGGTCGCTCGTCTTCGCCACCCAGCTGGTCTTCTACGGCACCGCGTGGCTGCAATGGAACGGGCGCCAGGCGCTGCTCTTCGACCTCACCGCGCGCAAGTTCTACATCTTCGGCCTCGTGTTCTGGCCGCAGGACATCGTGTACCTCACGGTGCTGCTGGTGGTCTCGGCGCTCTCGCTCTTCCTCTTCACGGCGATCGCGGGGCGGCTGTGGTGCGGATACGCCTGTCCGCAGACCGTGTACACGGAGATCTTCCTCTGGATCGAGCGCGCCATCGAGGGCGACCACATGTCGCAGGCGAAGCTCGACCGCTCGCAGGCGAGCGTGCGCAAGGTGGGGCTGAAGACCGCCAAGCACGCGGCCTGGGTCGCGCTTTCGCTCTGGACGGGCTTCACCTTCGTCGGCTACTTCACGCCCATCCGTTCGCTCGCCGCGAGCGTGGCGTCCTTCTCGCTGGGCCCGTGGGAGACGTTCTGGCTGCTCTTCTACGGATTCGCGACCTACGGCAACGCGGGCTGGATGCGCGAGCAGGTGTGCAAGTACATGTGCCCCTATGCCCGCTTCCAGAGCGCCATGTTCGACCGCGACACGCTGATCATCACGTACGATCCGGGCCGCGGCGAGCCGCGCGGGGCGCGCAGCCGCAAGGCCGACCCGAAGGCCCTGGGCCTGGGCGACTGCGTCGATTGCGGCATCTGCGTGCAGGTCTGTCCCACGGGCATCGACATCCGCAAGGGCCTGCAGTACGAATGCATCGGCTGCGCCGCGTGCATCGACGGTTGCGACCAGGTGATGGCGAAGATGAACTACGCGCCGGGCCTGATCCGCTACTCCACCGAGAACGCGATGCAGAAGGGCTGGGACTGGAAGCAGGTGGCCCGGCGCGTGAGGCGCCCGCGCGTGATCGTGTACACCTCGATACTCGCCGCGATCGTCGTGGCGGCCGGCGTGGGCCTCGCGCTTCGCTCGCCCATGAAGATGGACGTGATCCGCGACCGGGGCACGCTCGCCCGCGAGGTGGAAGGCGGGCGCATCGAGAACGTCTATCGGCTGCAGGTCATGAATACGCTGGAGACGCCGCAGCGATTCACGCTTTCGGTGCACGGTCCCGCGGGGCTGGGCGAGCTCGAGCTCCTCGCCGAATCGCAGCCCATCGAGATCGCTCCGGTGACCACGCGCGCCATCGCCGTGCGGGTGAGGGCGGCGGCGGGCGCGGCGAAGGGACTGCAGCCCATCGAGTTCACCCTCGCCTCGACCACGTCGCGCATCGTCGAGAAATCCCGCTTCATCGTTCCGTGAAGGAGTCAGACATGAGCAAGGAGCACATCGCCTGGTATCGCCACCCGTGGCCCTGGATCCTCATGAGCGGGCCCGCGGTGGTCGTGGTGGCCGGCATATGGACCGCGGTGATCGCCGTGCGCAGCAGCGACGGGCTCGTCACCGAGGACTACTACCGCAAGGGGATGACGATCAATCGCGTGCTCGCGCGCGAACGCCACGCGGGCGACCTGGGCATCGTCGCCACGCTGGCATTCGCCGATCGTGTCGTGCGCGTGGAGCTGCCCGCGTCGGTGCCGGCGCCCGCGGGCCTGCGCCTCGCGCTCTCGCATCCGGCGCGCGGGACGCATGACGAAGCGATCGACATGGCGCCCGTCGGACCCAACGTGTACGAGGGCGCGCTGCAGGCGGCCCCGCAGGGCGTGAGCCGCATCGTGCTCGAGGACCGCGAGCGCACGTGGAGGCTCGACGGCGCCATGCGCGGCGCGCCCGGCTCGCTCACGCTCGGCGTCGCGCGCCCATGAAGCGGCGCCTGATCTGGATCCTGTGGCCGGGATTCGTGATGGCGATTCCCGCGGTGGGCATCGTGTTCACGCTGTTCGATCCGGCGGAGATGCGCCTCCTCGGCGCTCCGCTGGAGTCGAGCCGCCTCGGCGCATACACTGTGGGCTTCCTCTTCTTCTGGGCACTGTGCGCGGCGAGCAGCGCGCTCACGTGCTATCTCAGCCGGGATGAGCGGTGAGCACTATCTCAAGCGGCTCTTCGAGCCGCGCAGCGTCGCGATCGTCGGCGCGAGCGAGACGCCCGGGAAGGTGGGATCGCTCGTCGCCGAGAACGTGCGCGAGGCGAAGTTCCAGGGGCGCCTGTACGCGGTAAACCCGAAGTACTCGTCGATCGCGGGCCTCGCCTGCTTCCGCACGGTGGGGCGCTTGCCCGAGCCCGTGGACCTCGCCGTGATCGCGACTCCCGCGGCCACCGTACCCGGAATCATCGAGCAGTGCGGCGCGGCGGGCATCCGCAACGCGGTCGTGATCACCGCCGGATTCTCGGAAGCGGGCGAGGAGGGCAAGGCGCTCGACCGGCAGCTCCTCGAAGCCGCGCACGCCGCACACGTTCGCCTGCTGGGGCCGAACTGCGTGGGCCTCATGCGCCCGCCGCTGGGACTCAACGCGACCTTCGCGAGCGGCAATGCCCTCGAAGGCTCGCTGGCACTCGTGGCGCAATCGGGCGCCGTGTGCACCGCCATGCTCGACTGGGCGACACCGAACGGCATCGGCTTCTCGAGCGTGGTGTCCCTCGGCGGCTCGACGGACCTCGACTTCGGCGAGGTGATCGACTACCTCGCCGCCGACGAGAAGACGCGCCAGATCCTGCTCTACATCGAAGGCGTTCGCGACGGCCGGCGCCTCGTGAGCAGCTTGAGGGCCGCGGCGCGCAGCAAGCCCATCGTGCTCATGAAGGTGGGGCGGCATCCGGCCGGATCGCGCGCGGCGGTATCGCACACCGGCGCGGTGGTGGGCATCGACGACATCTTCGATGCGGTGGTGCGCCGCACGGGCGCGGTGCGCGTGCAGACGCTCGCCGAGCTCGTGGGCGCCGCCCAGGCCCTCGCGGCCAACGTGAAGCCACGCGGAGAGCGCCTCGCCATCGTCACCAACGGCGGCGGGCCCGGCGTGATGGCCGCGGATCGCGCGGCCGACCTGGGCATCCCGCTTGCGACGCTCTCCCCGGCGACCGCGGAGCGCCTCGCGCCCGTGCTGCCGCCGCACTGGTCCCACGGCAATCCGCTCGACCTGATCGGCGATGCGGATGCCGCGCGCTATCGCGCGGCGCTCGACGCCTGCCTCGCGGATCCGGGCGTGGACGGCATGGTGGTGATCCTTTCGCCGCAGGCGATGACCCGGCCCGGCGAAGTCGCCGACGTCCTCTTGGAGAAGGCGCGCGGCGCGGCGAAGCCCATGATCGGATGCTGGATGGGCGAGGCCTCCGTGGGCGAGTCGCGCAAGCGCCTGCGCAAGGAGGGGATCACCATTTTCCGCGAGCCCGAGCAGGCGGTGGAGGCTTTCGCGCACCTGGCGGGCTACTACCACAGCCAATCGGAGCTCCGGCAGGCGCCGGGCCCCCTCGCGGCCGAGCAGCCGCCGGATCTCGCGGCGGCGCGTGCGCTCGTCGCGAGCGTGCTCGCGGCCGGGCGAAGCGTGATGACCGCCACGGAATCGAAGGCGCTGCTCACGGCGTTTCGCATTCCCGTGGTGCGCTCGGTGGTGGCGGCGAGCGAACGCGAAGCGATCGAGGCGGCCGCGGCGTTGCGCGTGCCCGTGGCGCTCAAGATCGATTCACCCGACATCACGCACAAGAGCGACGTGGGCGGGGTGAAGCTCGGGGTCTCGGGGGCGGACGAGGTCGCCGCCGCATTTCGCGAGATCGTCGCCGCCGCGGCGAGCCATGCGCCCGGCGCGAAGATAAACGGCGTGTCGGTCGAGCCCATGGCCACGCGCGAGGGAGGGCGAGAGCTCATGGCGGGCATCGTGCGCGATCCCATCTTCGGCCCCGCGGTCACCTTTGGCGCGGGGGGCATCGCCATCGAGATCCTGCGCGACCGGGCCGTGGCGCTGCCGCCGCTCAACGCCGTCCTCATCGAAGGCATGATCCGCGGCACGCGCGTGGCGCGCATGCTGGGCGACTTTCGCAACCTGCCGGCCGTTGACCGCACGGCGCTGGATGCCGTGCTGCTGCGCGTCTCCGAGATCGCCTGCGAGCTCCCGGAGGTGCAGGAGCTCGACATCAATCCACTCTTCGCCGACGCGCGGGGTGCCGCGGCGATCGACGCGCGCGTGGTCGTTCGCGCGGCGCCGCCCCAGAGGACGCCCTACGAGCACCTCGCGATCCGTCCCTATCCGGCGAACCTCGAGTCGTCCGCGACGCTCGGCGGCGAGCGCGTGGCGATCCGTCCGATCCGCCCCGAGGACGCCGCGCTCGAGATGGCCTTCGTCGAGGGGCTGAGCGCGAGGAGCGCGCGCCTTCGATTCATGAGCGGACTGCGCTCGCTTACCGGCGAGATGCTCGCGCGCTTCACGCAGATCGACTACGACCGCGAGATGGCGCTCATCGCTACGGTGGGCGCCGGCGCCTCCGAGCGCCAGGTCGCGGTGGTGCGCTACATCACGATGCCGGACGCCACGTCATGCGAGTTCGCGATCGCGCTCGCCGACGACTGGCAGGGCCGGGGCCTGGGCCGCCACCTGATGCGAAAGATCATCGACGCGGCGCGCGGCGCGGGCCTCACGATGATGTCCGGCTGGGTGCTCGCCGACAACCGCGGCATGCTCGCCCTGTGCCACAAGCTGGGCTTCAGCGAGCACGCCGCGCCCGGCGACAGCACCGTGCGCGTCGTCGAGCTCGATCTTCGCGGCTAGCGCTGCTTCTTCGCGGGCGACTTCTCGAAGTGCTCGAGGGCCTTCTCGTAGGCCTCCGAAAGCGCTTTCCACGCCTGGTCGGCGCCCTTGGCGACGTCGCCATAGGCGGCCTCGGACGCCTTCTCGAGGAGCTTCAGCTGGTAGAGCGCCTGGTCGCGCCGCTCGTTGTACTTGACGAGGTACTCGTCGCGCGATTTCCGGGCGTGCTCTTCCCACTGGGCCGCGTGCGCGTTCCAGCGATCGAGGCGCGATTTGAGATCTTCCACGAACTGGTCTCGTTGGGTCATCGGGGCTCCTTTCATGCGGCTGTCGTGATATGGACACCGGCTGGCGGGCCGAGTTGCGCGCCGTGGACCGGCGCCCCTCCTAGCGGCACACCATCACCGGCACCTTCGAGTGCGTGAGGACCTTGGTCGCTTCGCTGCCCAGCAGCACGCCGGCCACGCCCTTGCGTCCGTGGGAGGCCATCACGATGAGGTCGCAGTCGTTGTCCTTCGCGCCCTGGATGATCGCCTGCCAGGGTGCGGGGGCCGTGACCACCGACGAGGTGAATGCCACGCCCGCCTTCTTCGCGTCGGCCCCGACCTCCTTCATGATCGCGTCGGCCGCCTCGTTGCAGGCCTTGAAGTATTCGTCCTCGGAGTAGGCGGGGACGTAGCCGTACATGCCGTCGCTGATCGGGATCGAGAACGGCGGGATGGTGTGGAAGCCGACGATGCCCACGCCCAGCTTGCGCGCGAGCTCGATGGCCACGTCCGAGGCGCGGCGCGAGATCTCCGAGCCGTCGGTGGGGAACAGGATGCGTTTGAACATGGCGTCCTCCTTATCGGCAGACGAGAACGGGGGTCTTCGAGTGCGCGAGCACCTTGTGGGTCTCGCTTCCGAGGATCACGCCGGCAAGCCCCCCGCGGCCGTGCGAGGCCATGACGATGAGGTCGCACTTGCGCTTCCTGGCGGCCTCGAGGATGCCGTGCCATGGCATCGAGTCGGTCACGAATTCGACGGCGCATTTCACCTTCGCCGTGGCGAGGGCCTTCTGGACCTTCGCGAGCGCGGCGCCGGCCACCTTCTCCGAGACCTTCTTGTACTCGGCCTGGTCGCGCGCAAGGCTCACGGGAATGAGGCTCTCCTCGGGCATGCGCGGCAGGTAGGGCTCGATCACGTAGAGCGCGGTCACCTTCGCCTTGCACGTGCGCGCGACGCCCGCGGCCTCCTTCACGGCCTTCAGGGAAAGCTTGGATCCGTCGGTTGGAACGAGGATGTGCTTGTACATTGCGGCCTCCTTACTCGGCGGTCCGGACGACCACGGCCTTCAGGCCCGGGATGTCCAGGATGCGGATGTGCTTCTGCTGCACGGTGATGAGGTCTTCGTCCTGGAACCGCGAGAAGAGCCGGCTCACGGTCTCGAGGGACAGGCCCAGGTAGCTTCCGATCTCCTCGCGGGTCATGCGCAGGTGGAACTCGTGCTGCGAGAAGCCGCGCGCGACGAAGCGCTGCGAGAGGTTCAACAGGAATGCCGCCAGGCGCTCCTCGGCGCGCATCGTGCCCAACAGCATCATCACGCCCTGGTCGCGCACGAGCTCGCGGCTCATCACCTTCTGGAGCTGGCGTTGCAGCGCCGGCTCGGCGAGCCGCGCGTAGGGGATCACGCACACTTCGCTGTCCTCGAGCGCGGTGGTGTCCACCGCGTGGCTGTCGGTGCCGATGCCGTCCATGCCGAGGATCTCGCCGGCCATGTGGAAGCCGGTCACCTGGTCGCGCCCATCCTCGAGCACGACGCTGCTCTTGAAGAAGCCGCTGCGCACGGCATAGAGGGATTCGAATTCCCCGCCGGCGTGGTAGAGCGCGTCGCCGCGGCGCACGCGCTTGCGCGTATAGACCATCTCCTCGAAGAGCTCGGATTCGCTGCCGTTGATGCCGCAGGGCAGGCAGATCTCGCGCAGGTTGCACGTGGAGCAGCGCGTGGGGCAGCGCGTGATCTCGGGCTCGCGCGGCGGCCTCGCGGGGCGGGATCCGTTCACGACTTGCAGGCGTTGCACGGTGGCTGTGGCGTTCATGTCGCTTCTCCGATCAGTGGCGCGTGGATGCGATTCGTTGGATGACTTCGCCGACACGGTGGAACTCGCTGGACTTGTCGAGGAAATAGGCGGCCCCGGCGCGCTCGCAGGCGCGGCGGTATTGCGGCTCGGAATGGTTGGTGAGCACGACGAAGACCGTCGCCGGACGGCGCGGCGCCACGGCGCGCAGGACTTCCACGCCGCTCGCGTCGGGAAGCCCCAGGTCGAGCAGCACCGAGTGGGGATCGAGGCAGGCGATGCCGTCGATCGCCTCGCGGGCGGTGGCGGCCTCGCCCACGAGCTCCACGCCTTCGAGCTCTCGCAACATCATTGCGAGCCTGGAGCGGATGTCGGCCGAGTCGTCCACGATGAAGATGCGGGTCGGGTTCGTCGTTCTCATGGCTGCATCGTGGTGCCGCCCGTCCCTGGCGCACATCGGACCCGGACGATTCCGGCTTCGGCCGATCTCCCGGCGAAGGCTCGGAAAAGTCCTATCGACCCTTGACAGGTGTCAACAGCCGCGACCGGAAGCGCTCCGAAGCGCATGTCTGACACGAACCTGAAGGCGAGATTGACCCCGGGCCGTCATCCCCGCAAAATCGGCACGCGGACAAGGGCCAACGCCCGGGGTGTGGCGCAATGACCCAGCTACTGTCGATCGAGCGCGGATTCCTGCCCTCAAGCGCCCGGGCGGATGGCACGCAATCCCGTCTCGCGATCGCCGTGGTCGCGGCGCTTGCGATTGCCTTCGCGGCCACGGCGCCCTTCGCCAAGGTGCAGCTGGGGGCGATGTTCGCGTTCATCCCCATCCAGCAGTCCGCGTTGGTGCTGTGCGACCTGCTCACGGCGGCGCTGCTGATCTGGCAGCACAGGCTCCTGCGTTCTTCGGCGCTGCTCGCGTTGGGCTGCGGCTATCTGTTCACCGCCCTGGTGACGATCGTCCACACGTTCACGTTTCCGGGCCTCTTCGCCGCGCAGGGCCTCTTCGACTCCGGCCCGCAGACCACGGCGTGGCTCTATATGTATTGGCACGGGGGTTTTCCGGCCTTCATCGTCGCCTACGCGATGCTCAAGAACCGCCCGGAGGAGGCGGCGCCCGGAGCCACCGCGCTCGCGATGGCGGCGACGGTCGCGGCGGCCGTGGGCGGGGCCGCGGTCCTGGTCTGGTCTTCGACGCCGGGGCGCGACTACCTGCCGCCGATCATGCTGGGCCACCGCTACACGGAGGCGATGGCGGGCGTCGTGTCCACCGTGTGGGCATTGAGTGCCGTGGCCGCCGTCGTGGTGTGGCGGCGCAAACCGCACTCGTTGCTCGACCTTTGGCTGGTCGTCGTCATGTGCGCATGGACCTTCGACATCGCGTTGTCGGCGGTGCTCAATGCGGGGCGATTCGACCTGGGCTTCTATGCGGGCCGCCTGTTCGGCCTGTTGGCGGCCATGCTGGTGCTGGCGGCGCTCCTGGCGGAGTACAGGAGGCTCTACGGGCACCTCGCGAGCCTGAACGAGCTCCTCGAGCGGCGCGTCACGCAACGCACCGGCGAGCTCGAGGCCTCCCACGACGAGCTGCGCTTCGAGATCGCCGAGAGGCAGCGCGCCGAGATGGCCAGCCGGGAAGCGCGGCAACGACTGGCAGGGATCATCGATTCGGCGATGGACGCCATCATCACGGTGGACGATCGCTACAACATCGTCCTCTTCAACAAGGCCGCGGAGGTGATCTTCGGCTATTCGTCCGAAGAGGTCCTGGGCAAGCCGCTTGCGCCGCTCCTTCCGGAGCGCTTCCGCACCGAGCACTCACGCGACCTCGAGCGCTTTGGGGCCACTGCGTCGGCGCCACGGCGCATGAGCGCGCAGCGGGTCGTCTCGGGCCTGAGGCGCAATGGCGAGGAGTTTCCCATCGATGCATCCATTTCCCACGCCACGCTCGATGGCCGCAAGTTCTTCACCGTGGTTCTGAGGGACATCACCGAGCGGGTCCGCGTCGAGGCGGCCCTCACGCGGTCGAAGGAGGAGCTCATCCTGACGGCGGCCCTCGGCTCGGCGGCGCAGGAGCACGAGAAGCGCCGGGTCTCCCGCGAGCTGCACGACGAGCTGGGGCAGCTGCTGGCTGCCATGAAGCTGGACATCGAGTGGCTCACCGATCACGTGGACCCGGCCAATCCCGCCAAGACCGCCCGAGTCGCGTCCATCCGCCAGCTCACCGACGATGCCGTGACCGCCGTGCGGAGGATCGCGGCCGACCTGCGCCCCATAATGCTCGACGATCTCGGGCTCGTGGCCGCGGTGCAGTGGCTCGCCGCGACGTTCGAGCAGCGCCACGGCGTCGCCTGCGATCTCGCCGTGAATCCGCCCGAGTTCGACGTTCCGGATCCCCAGGCGACAGCCGTGTTCAGGATCGTCCAGGAGGCCCTTTCCAACGTCGCCCGGCACGCCAATGCGTCGCGCGTGCAGATCGATCTGCGGTTGCGCGAAGACCACCTGTCGGTCGTAATCGCCGACAACGGGCGGGGATTCGACCTGAACCAGCGCCGCCGCGAGGACGCCTTCGGAATCCTCGGCCTGCGCGAGCGAGTCCACCTCATGAGGGGAAGGCTCGTCTACCACTCGGCACCGGGGCAGGGGACGCGCATCGAGGCGCTCATCCCGCTCGAGAACGGCCGCCCCGGCGAGCCACGGTAGGAAAACTCCTAGCAGCGAAAACGATCGATCGCAGGTGCCGGGTGGTTTGACGGGCGTCAACCCGGACGGTGCGGGCGCGCCCATATTGGCCGAATGAAAGTGGAGAGGATTTACACTCGAAAAGTGCTCGCGACCACGCGTGGCGCGTCGCTCGCCGAGGCCGCATCCGCGATGCAGCGCTTCGGGGTGGGAAGCCTCCTCGTGATGGACGATGCCGATAGCGATGGCGCGCCGGTGGGCATTGTCACCGACCGCGACATCGCCCTGCAGGGCTTCGCGTCGGAGTCATCCAGCGTGGGTTCGGCAATGACGCCCGTGGTGGCCACGGTCGCGGAAGAGGCCGATGCGCACGAGGCGCTCGAGCTCATGCGCGCCCACGGCGTGCGCCGCCTCGTCGTGACGGGCCGCCGTGGCAGGGTCTGCGGCATCGTCTCCATCGACGACATCGTGGACGGGCTGTCCGCCGAGCTCGCGGCCGCCGCCGCCGTGCTGAGGGGCGAGATCCGCCGCGACGCGTCAGGGCTCGGCGAAGTGAAGGTGGGCGGCTAGCCTTCGACCAGGCGGTGCGTGAGAGCGTAGCGCACGAGGTCCGCCGTCGTTCCCATGTCCATCTTGTGCAGCACGTTCGCCTTGTGCGTGCTCACCGTCTTCACCGAGAGGTTCAGCCGTTCGGCGATGTCGGAGACGGACTTGCCCTCGGCGATCATGCGGAAGACCTGGAACTCGCGGTCCGAGAGCGCTTCGTGCGGGAGCGCCTGCGCGCCCGGCATCGCGGAAAGCGCGAGCTGTTGCGCCACCTCCGCGCTGATGAAGGCCCCGCCCGCGGCGACCTTGCGGATCGCGGCCACGAGCTGGGCCGACGCGCTCTCCTTGGTGAGGTAGCCCGCCGCCCCGGCGCGGATGGCGCGCACTGCGTACTGGTGCTCCTCGTGCATCGACAGCACGAGGACGCGAAGGCGCGGCTTCTCGGCGTGCACCTGCTTGATGAGCTCGATGCCGCTCTTGCCGGGCATCGACATGTCGAGCAGCAGCACCTCGAATTCAAGCGCGCGCACGTGGTCGAGCGCCTGGTACCCGTCGGCGGCCTCGGCCACGACCTGCAAGTCTCCCGCGGCGGCAAGCAGCTGCTTCAGTCCCTCGCGGACGATGGTGTGGTCGTCGGCGATCACGACGCGGATCATCGCGCGGCCTCCGGTTCCCAGAGCTCGAGGCGCACGGTGGTGCCCAGGCCGGGCGCGCTTTGCACGCTGGCGCTTCCGCCCAGCAGGTACGCGCGCTCGCGCATGCCGACCATCCCGTAGGAGTTGGGCTTCCCGGGCCCGGTCGCGTCGAAGCCCACGCCGTCGTCCTTCACGGTGAGCGTGATGCGCCCGCCGGCGCGCGCGAGGGCGACCTCCACCCGCGAGGCGTTGGCGTGGCGCGCGATGTTGGTGAGCGATTCCTGGAGCACGCGGAAGATCGCGGTGGCGTGCGGGTCGGCAAGATCGAGATTGCCATGCAGCTCGAAGCTGCAGGCTTTTCCGGTGCGCGTGCGGAACGACTGCACCAGCCACTCGCACGCGGCCACGAGCCCGAGGTCGTCGAGCATGAGCGGCCGCAGGTCCGCGGAGATGCGCCGCGCGGCGGCCAACGTGGAATCGAGCAGGCCCTGCATGGAGGCGACTTTCACGGACGCCTCGCGGTCGGCCTTCAGGCGCTCGCGGATCCACGCGAGGTCGATCTTCAGCGCTGTGAGCGACTGGCCCAGCTCGTCGTGCAGCTCCCGTGCGATGCGGCTCTTTTCCTGCTCGCGCACCGTGTTCGTGGCCACGGCGAACTCGCGAAGCTCCTCCCGGGAAGCCTGCAGCGCTTCCTCCGCGCGCTTGCGCTCGGTCACGTCGCGCAGGATCACGGTGAAGTACTTCTCGGCGCCTTCGGCCACGCGCGAGATCGACGCCTCGATGGGGAACTCCTCGCCGTTCCGGCGCAGCCCCACCACCACGCGCGCGCCGGCCATGCGCCGGGAGGACGCGCCAGTGCGCCCGAATTCGGCGATGTGGTCCGCGTGCACGCCGCGGAAGCGCTCCGGGATGAATTGGGAGAGCGGCGCGCCCAGCGCTTCGGCGCGCGGCCAGCCGAACACGCGCTCGGCGGCGGAATTGAACACCACGATGCGCTGCGAGCCGTCCACCGTGATGATGGCGTCCATCGCCGATTCCACGATGCCGTCGACCAGGCCCGCCACGGCCATGGCGGAGCCCTGCCGGGGGTTGACGCCGGTCAAAGGGTCTTGCGTATCGCTGCGCATAGTAACGGGATGAATGCCTTGCCTCGAATCGCCGACGGCCCGCGCGGCGAAAATCACGTCGTGATCGACGAGCGCCTCATCCGCAAGTACGGCGGAAACGGGCCGCGTTACACCTCGTATCCCACCGCCGACCGCTTCGTCGAGGCTTTCGACGAGACCGCTTACCGCCACTGGCTCGCCAACCGCAACATCGGCGCTTTCGCGAGACCCCTCGGATTATACGTTCACCTCCCGTTCTGCGACACGATCTGCCTGTACTGCGCGTGCAACAAGATCACCACCCGCGACCGCGGCCGCGCCCACAAGTACGTGCGCCACCTCGAGCGCGAGATGGCGCTCGTGGCCGATGCCCTGGGCGGCGAGCGCGATGTCGCCCGCATGCATTGGGGCGGCGGCACGCCCACCTTCCTCGACGAGGAGGACACGGTGCGGCTCGTGGAGGCCGTGCGCTCGGCCTTCCGCTTCGATCGCGACGCCGAGCTGGCCATCGAGATCGACCCGCGCAAGGCCGACCGCACGCGCATCGAGCTGCTGGCGCGCCTGGGCTTCAACCGCATGAGCATCGGCGTGCAGGATTTCGACGAAGCCGTGCAGCGCGCGGTGAACCGCATCCAGGGCTACGACGAGACCCGCGAGGCGATCGAGGCGGGGCGCGCGAACGGTTTCCGCTCCATCAACATGGACCTCATCTACGGGCTGCCCAAGCAGACCATCGGCGGCTTCGCCCGCACGCTCGATCGCGTGGTCGAGTGCGGCCCCGACCGGATCGCGCTCTACTCGTATGCGCACTTGCCGTCGGTGTTCAAGCCGCAGCGCCGCATCCTCGACGCGGACCTGCCGTCGCCGGCGCTCAAGCTCGAGCTCATGACGATGGCGATCCGCACGCTCGAGGATGCGGGCTACTTGTACATCGGCATGGACCACTTCGCCAGGCCGGGCGACGAGCTCGCCGTGGCGCAGCGCCAGGGCCGCCTCGCGCGCGACTTCCAGGGCTACACCGCGGGCGGGGACTGCGACCTCGTGGGACTCGGCATCTCGGCCATCGGGCGCATCGGCCCCACGTACGTGCAGAACGTGAAGACTCTGGACGACTACTACGGGCGCCTGGACGCGGGCTCGCTCCCGGTGCTTCGCGGCGTGGAGCTCTCGGCCGACGACCTGCTGCGCCGCGCGGTGATCCAGGCGCTCGCGTGCAACTTCGCGCTGTCCAAGGAATCCATCGGCATCGCGCACCTCATCGACTTCGACCGCTACTTCGCCCCCGAGATGAAGGACCTGGCGGAGCTCGAGCGCGACGGCCTCGTGCAGCTGGAGCGCGACTGGATCACGGTCACGCAGGCGGGGCGGCTGCTGGTGCGCTCCGTGTGCATGGTGTTCGACAAGTACCTGCGCGCCACCGAGCAGCGCGCGCAATATTCCCGCGTGATGTGATGGGCGCCCTCGCGGCTGCAGCGCTCGCCGCGGGCCTCCTGGGCGGCGTGCACTGCGCGGGGATGTGCGGCGGCATCGTCGCGAGCCTCGCCGTGGGATCGCGCGGAGCGCCGCTTCCGCGCCAGCTCGCCTTCAACCTGGGACGCATCGCGACCTATGCGGCCGCGGGCGCCGTCGCGGGATTCGCCGGCGGCATGGCGGCCCTCGCGGGACCGGCGCTCGCGGTGCAGACCGCGCTCTTCGCCGTGGCCAACGTGCTCATCATCCTGCTGGGACTGTACGTGGCCGGATGGGGAAGCCTCGTGCTTCGCCTCGAGCGCCTGGGATCGCGCGCGTGGCGCGCCATCGAGCCCGTCGCGCGCAGGCTCTTTCCCGTGGACTCCACCGCGAAGGCGCTCGCCGCCGGCGCGCTCTGGGGATGGGTCCCGTGCGGCCTCGTGTACACGATGCTCTCGCTTTCGCTCGCGAGCGGCAGCGCCGGGGGCGGCGCGATCGTGATGGCGGCCTTCGGCCTGGGCACGCTCCCCACGCTCCTGGGAGCGGGACTCGCGGCCGGGCGCCTCATGGCCGCGCGCCGCATTCCTTCCATCCGCTACGCCGCCGCGACGATCATCGTGGCCCTGGGCGTCGTGGGGCTCGCGCGCGTGCCCGGGCTTCCCGATGCCGTCGCGGCGGGCTTCGCCTGCATCGGAGAGACGCAATGACGACCAACCTGGTCATGCCGCTGCAACCGGGCGGGGCGCGCATCACCTCGCGCATCGACGCGGTGACGCGGATTCCCTCGAGCCACCTCACCGCGACGCCGCCCCCGCCGCGCGCGGTGAAGATCGAGCTCACCTCGCAGTGCAACTACCGCTGCGGCTACTGCGCGCATCGCCTGCGCATGAAGAAGCGCGGCGAGATGGAGTGGAGCCTCTACACGCGCCTCGTGGGCGAGATGGTGGACGCGGGCGTCGAGGAGCTGGGCCTTTTCTTCATCGGCGAGTCGTTCATGTGCGACTGGCTTGCCGAAGCGATCGCCTTCGCGAAGCGCCGGGGGATCCGCTACGCGTTCCTCACGACCAACGGCTCGCTCGCCACGCCCGAGCGCGTGCGCGACTGCATGGAAGCGGGCCTGGACTCGCTCAAGTTCTCGATGAACAACGCCGACGAGGAGCAGTTCCGCGAGATCGCCCACGTGAAGGGCAAGCTCTTCCGCGACGCGATCGGCAACCTCAAGGCCGCGCGCAAGGTGCGCGACGAAGGCGGCTACTCCTGCGGCCTCTACGCCTCGAGCATCCAGTACGACGGCGCCCAGCAGGAGCGCATGCAGGCGCTCGTCGACGATATCCTTCCGTTCCTGGACGAGCACTACTGGCTGCCGCTGTATTCGATGGGCTCGCTCGCCAAGGAGCGCGAGCGCGAGCTGGGCTACCGTCCCATCGCCGGAAACCAGGGGCGCATCGGCGCGATGCGCGAGCCGCTGCCGTGCTGGTCCGCGTTCACCGAGGGCCACATCACGCACGACGGAAAGCTCTCGGCGTGCTGCTTCGACGCGGGCGACCGCTGGGTGATGGCGGACCTGAACGAAGTCTCCTTCACCGAGGGCTGGAACAGCCCGCGCTTCCGCGACCTTCGCGAGGCGCACCTGAGGTGCGACGTGAAGGGCACGCCCTGCGAGGCGTGCGTGGCCTATCGCTGAATGCGGATCTCGCGCGCGCCGTCGGCGCGCCGCGGTCCCATCATGTCGAGGAGCGAATCGAGGGCGCGGGCGTCGGTGCCTTCGCCGCGCGCCTCGCCCGAGAAGGACAGCTGCGCGGGCGGCGTGAACGTGCCGTGCCCCGAGAGGCGCAGCGGGCCCGAGATCGTCGTGAGGTCGATCGAGACGGGGCCGTCCTCGGCGTTCGCCTGGACGCGGTATTTCCCGAGCGGTTTCACGTCCGAGAGCGAGATCGCCGCGTCGCTCCACGTGGCCTCGAGCTTTCCGCGAGCGGTGCCGTCGTCGCGTAAGCGAAGCTCCGGTGTCGCAAGCGCGATGCGCCCCTCGGGGTGCGCCGCGGCGACGAGCGGCGTGAAGACGGCGGCGATCCGCGCGTCCATGTGCGCATCGACGGAAGCCATGAGCCAGCGCGAGAGGCCGCGGCCCACGCGCGCGCTCGCATCGAGGCCATGCCCGCTCGCGGTCACGTCGAAGGCGAGGTGCCCGCCGGCGAGCGCCGCGGGCGCGAAGCGCCACTCGATGCGATCGAGGACGAGCGATCCGCCGGGAGCGAGCAGGCTCGCGCTCGCCTCGCCGTGCCAGAGCGTCCCGGTGGGCTCGTTCACGCGCACGAGGCCGCTGGAATCCGCGGCGACACGGGCCGCGACCACGCTCGCGGGAATCGTCGCGACGAGGAAGATCGCGTAGGCCGCGATGCCGATGGCGGCGAGGGAGCGCGCGCGCAAGGGCTAGGACCGCGTGAGGGTGAGGTCGGCGCGCACGCGGCCGGCGGCGTCGAGCGCCTCGATGCGCGCGTTCTCCACGCGCAGGCCGTGCGTCGATTGCACCGTCACCAGCCAATCGAGAAGGCGCGTGAAGCCCACGTCCGGGGCGATGACGTGCACGTGCTTGCCGTCGGGCACATTCAGCTGCGCGCCGGCGAGCGGCTGCTGCGTGGCAAGCGCGGCGAGCGGAGCCGGATTGCCGGCGACGGTGGGCGGCACGGCCTTCAGCCGCTTTACTTCATCGGCTTCGCGTTGCAGCGCCGCGATCGAGGCGCGCAGCGGGGGAAGCTCGGCGGCGAGGCGCGCGCGCGAGCGCTGCAGCGGCAGCCACACGAGAGCGAAGACGAGGAGGATCGCCACGATGGCCGCGCCCGTGGAAATCATGCGGCGCTCGCGTTCCGGGCGCGACCTCCAGAGCGCGGCGTAGCTCATCGCGCCGCCTCCGTGACGGGCCCATTGCCGCGGCGCACGAGCAACTTGCCGCCCGAGTACTCGATGGACTTCGCGGGGCCGCCGGGCTCGGAAGCGGCGCGCGTGAGCCGCACCAGGAAATCGTCCTCGACCACGATGCCGCGCGCGCGCTTCAGTTCCGCGAGGTTGCGGCTCATCTGCAGGTCGGGATCGACGACCACCTTCGCCTCGGGGAACGCCGCGCGGAAGATGGCCTCGCGCTCGCCTTCGAGGCGCACCCGCTCGCGCTCCAGCCTTAGCGCGTCGAACCCCACGAAGGCCACCTGCAGCACGGCGATGGCGGCGAGCAGCACGACCGCGGCGCGTGGAATGCGCGGAAGGCTGCGCCGGCGCGGCGCGAAGTCGCCCTGCAGCAGCTCGAAGCGCGAGCGGTCGGGATTGCCCTTCGCGAGCTCTTCCCAGCGCGAATCGTTGGAGAAGGCCACGCCGGACTCCGCGCTCCACGCGGCCAGGTCGGGAAGGCTCGCGTTGCCTTCGAGGTGAATGCGCGCGCCGGCCGGCTTCGCTCCGCGCGCCGCCGCTTCGTCCAGCGCCAGGCGCAACGCCAACGGAAGCGCGCCGGAGGCTTCGTGGTCGAAAGTGGCGCCCGCGCCGTCGTCGTCCACGAGCATGCCGCGGCGCGCGCTCCATGCGACGTGCCATTGCCCGCGCGAGGCGAGGTCGGTCTCGGGCCAGGCGCGCGCCGCCGCGAGGCCCGCGTCTTCCAGGGCGTCGAGCATCGCGCGCAGCCACTCGCGGTCGACCACCGCGACCACGGTCTCGCCGGAGGCGGTCTTCTCGCCCGCGACGGCGTGGATGTGCGAAGGATCGGCGAGGAGCCGATCCTCCACGGCGAAGGGCAGCAGCTCGCGGATTGTGGTGGGGCTCACGCGCGGAAGCTTCAGGCGCGCGAAGAGCACGCGCGAGGCGGGCAGCACGGCCTCGCGTTCCTCGGCGCGCGGCGCCATGTCGAGCGTCGTGGTGTCCTCGCGGAGCACGCCGCCGCGATCGTCCATGAGCATCCACGGGAAGCGCGTCGCTGCGTCGGGGCGCTCGAGGTTGGGAAGGAAGACGCGAAGCTTCATTGGCCGCTAGAAACGGGGGCGTTGCCACACCAGGTTCACGCGGCCCTGCGTGCGAACGAGGAGGGCATCGGTGGCGAGCTGCACGTCGTCCTGCGCCACCACGACCTGCGTGGAGAAGTACGCGCTCTTCACGTCGAGGCTCGTGGGCACGACGGTGGCGGCATGCGAGTCCCAGTCCGTGATCGCCTGCGTCGCCTTGAAGGGGCGCGTCGCGCGGGCGGCGATGAAGCTCTCGATCTTGTCCTTCGGCACCGCGGGCATGAGCGCCATCAGCACGAGGTCGGGCGCGGTATTCACGTTGATGGCGGTGCGCTCCGGCAGCGCGGTCACATATGGGCGCAGCTTCGCCACCGTGGGCGCGTCGAACCCGCGGATGCGATAGAGCTCCTCGACCTGCACCATGAGGCGATTGGCCGTGCGATACGGCTTGGCGAGCGAAAGATAGTACGGGTCCTCGGCGCCGCCGCTGCCGGTGACGGTGCTGTCCACGTCGATCCAGTCCACCACGGCATCGGCGAGCTGCGGCGGAAGGTCGAGCAGCGCCAGCAGCCGCTGGAAGGCCTGCATGTCCGCATCGCTCTTCTGCAGGCCATTGAGCAGGTTGTTCAGGTTGAACTTGCCCTGCTCGTCGGTGATGGCGCCGGAGACCACCGCGCGTTCCACGGGCATGCCCGCGAGCGGCCGCGCCCAGCCTTCGTCGAGGCCGTCGTAGCTGCCCGAGGTCGCCATGTCCTGGAGGAGGATGCCGCGCGACCAGTCCACGCCGGCGCGAGCGAAGCTGTCGGCCTGCGCGCGCGCGGCCACGAGCGAGGTCTGGTCCAGCATCGCCGATTGCTGCGCGAGCATGAGCGCGGCGGCCGACGCGGCCACGGCCACGATGAGCACGGCGGTGATGGCGGCGACCCCGCGCTCGCGCTTCATTGCGTCCTCGGGATGTCGAGCAGGCGCACGATCTTCTCGCCGCTCGCGAGCTGCACGGTCACCTCGACCGCGTTGGGCGCGGTGGTCTGTCCCGAGCCCGGAAGCCCCCAGCTCGTGAGCCACTCGCCGTCGGGGTTGAGGAAGCGGAACGAGAGCGACGTGACGTTCTTCAGGAGCGCCGTGGCCACCGCCTCGTCGCGCGGCGCGGCATCGATCCCGCCCCACGCGAGGCGCTCCACGGCGCCGTCGCGAAGCCGGTAGGCGACGCGCTGCGGCGCGGCGAGCGTGTTCTCCTGCAAGGGGCTGCCCGACCGGCTCACCGCGAGGCCCGTGTCCGAAGACGTCGACTGCACGAGCGAGGACACCGGCATGAGCGTCGTGCCCTCGGGCCCGGTGGCCGTGCGCGACGGCAGCACCGCGGCGACGTCGCGCTCGAGCCTTCCCACGAGCAATGCGATGTCGCGCCACTTGCGCGATTCCTTCTCGAGGGCCACGCGCGTCTCGAGCATCGCATCGAGGCTGCGGTAGGCGAAGCCCGCGACGATCGCGAAGATCGCGAGCGCGACCAGGAGCTCCACGAGAGTGAATCCCTTATGGCGAGACATAGACGGACAACCGGGTCAGCACGCGCGCCGGCTCGCGCGAATCGGACACGGAGAGCTCGACCTTGCGGATCGCCGGGTTGGCGGTGTCGCTCACCACCTGCTCGATGGTGAAGGAAACGTCGCCCTCGGCGGCATCGAGGCTCGTGGTGCCGGTGTTGGGGAAGATGGCGCGCGCGCGAAGCTCGGCCGCGCGATTCTCCGCGGCCCACGTGGCGAGCAGGCGCGCACGTGTTTCGAACGAGCCGTCCGTCGCGACACTGGCCGCGCGCGTGGTGGCGGCGAGCGCGACCGCGAGGATCGCGACCGCGACCAGGATCTCCACCAGCGTGAATGCGCGCTGCGACTTCATCTTCATCCTTCGGAGAGCGTCACCGCGCCGGCGGCGTCGCCTTCGATGGCCCACGGATAGCCGCGCACCTCGAGCGAGATGCGGAACGGCACGCCCAGGCCGTCGGGCAGGAAGACCAGCTTGTCGTTCGCCTTGAGCGGCTGGCCGTCCACGTACACGCTCGTCACGTGCAGCGAGGAATCGAGGCGCTGCTCGTGGTCGCCGTCGCGGCGCCACTCGTTGCCGCGCAGCTGCCACGCGTAGAGGTAGCCGTCGCCGATCGCGAGCGCCATGGGCCGGCCGCCGAACCACGCCGCGTCGCGCGAGCGCTCGATTGAAAGGGCGAGCGTGCCCGATTCGCGCCGCGCGATCTGGCGCTCGTCGGGAAAGAGGTTCACCGCCGCCACCACGAGGATGATGCCCGTGATCGCGACGACCACGAGGATCTCGATCAGCGTAAAACCGCTAGTCCCAGTTGCCGATGTCCGCCGCATTGCCCTCTCCGCCGCGTGCACGGTCGGATCCGAGGCTGAACACGTCGATCTCGCCGTGCACTCCCGGCGACAGGTACTGGTAGTCGCTGCCCCACGGGTCCTTGGGCAGGCGGTCGAGGTAGGGCTTGGTCCAGTTGCCCGGCACCGGATTCGACGCGGGCTTCTGCACGAGCGCGACGAGCCCCTGGTCCGTGGTGGGGTAGTTGCCGTTGTCGAGGCGATAGAGCTTGAGCGCCTGCACGATCGCGCTCACGTCGGCCTTGGCCGCGACGCGCTTGGCCTCGTCGGGGCGGTCCATGATGCGCGGCACCACGATGGCGGCGAGGATGCCGAGGATCGCGACGACCACGAGGACTTCGATGAGCGTGAAGCCATTGCGTTTCATCGGGCCACCAACGAGTTCAGCTGGAAGATGGGCAGCAGGATCGAGAGCACGATCACCAGGACCACGCCGCCCATGAAGAGGATCATCGCGGGCTCGAAGAGCGCGGCGAACGCGGCGAGGCGCGTGGCGATGTCGTTCTGCTGCTGGCGCGCCGCTCGCTCGAGCGCTTCGTCCAGGCGCCCGCTGGCTTCCCCGCTCGCGATGAGGTGCACCATCACCGGCGGGAAGGACTGCGTGGCCGCGAGCGCTCGCGACAGCGCCATGCCCTCGCGCACGCCGCGCGCGGCGGTGGTGAGCGCCTCGCGCATGGGCACGAGCGTCATCACGCCCGTGGCGGCCTCGAGCGCTTGCAGGATCGGAACGCGGCTTCCCACGAGGATGGAAAGCGTCGCGGCGAGGCGCGCGGCATCCAGGTGCTTCAGGATGCGTCCCACGAGCGGCGTGCGCCACGCGAAGTTGTGCAGCGCGGCGCGCGAGGCGGGGCGCTTCAACGCCACGCGAAGGGCGACGGCGGCGGCAACGGCGAGCGCCAGCCACAGTCCCCACGTGGCCTGCAGGAATCCGGAGAGCGCGATCAGCATCCGCGTGAGGATCGGCAGCTGCTGGTGCGCATGGGCGAAGACGCCGACCACCTGCGGCAGGACGTACACGAGGAGCGCGCCCACGACGACGATCGCCACGCACATCACGATGGCCGGGTAGATGAGGGCGAGGGAGAGCCGCGCGCGCAGTTGCTGGCGCTCCTCCAGGTAATCGGAAAGGCGCGAGAGCACGCGCGGAAGCTGCCCCGACGTTTCGCCCGCGGCCACGAGGGTGCGATAGAGCTCGGAAAAGACGTTGGGAAACGACGCGAGCGCCTTGGCGATCGTGTTGCCCGCGATCACCTCGCCGCGAAGGGCCGCGAGCACCTGGCGCGCTCGCTCGTTCTCGGCCTGCTCGATCAGCGCGTTGAAGGCCTGCTCGATGGTGAGGCCCGCTTCGAGGAGCGATGCGAGGCCGCGCGTGAGCTGCGTGAGCTGCGAATTCGAGAGGGCCACCGGGCGAAGCCGCGACCCGGCGGAGGCGTCGTTCGCGGCGATGACCTCGACGCGATAGGGCGTGAGCCCCTGGTCGCGCAGCGCCGCGCGCGCCTGCCGCGCGCTGTCGGCCTCCAGCACGCCCCGATGGAGCTTGCCCTCGACGTTGTACGCCTGGTATCGGAATCCGGGCATCGGACCTTACGTTCGCGTCACTCGAAGCACTTCGTCGAGCGACGTCTCGCCCTGGCGGACCCAGCGAAGGCCGTCATCGCGAAGGCGGGTCATGCCGTGGCGCACCGCGTATTCGCGAAGCTCGCTCTCGGCCACGCCGTCGTGGATGCGGTGGCGAAGCTCGTCGTCGGCCACCAGCAGCTCGTGGATGCCGGTGCGCCCGCGGTAGCCGGA
>DATJZM010000065.1:0-17114 GCA_035499135.1 Casimicrobiaceae bacterium
TTGTTGCCGGAGATGACCTACACGGCGACGGGTTTCTCCAACCCGGTGCGGGTGATCTTCGACGCGATCTTCCGTCCGACGACGGTGGAGGACACGAGCGAGACGGTGGCGGAGCATTTCCGCATGGCGATCCGGCGCGAGCGCTCGGCGGTGCATGTCGTGGATCGGCTGGTGGTACAGCCGGCGAAGAACGCAGCGATGGGCTTCGCGCGCAGCTTGGCAGCGATGCACCACGGGCGCATCAACGCCTACGTCGCGTATGTGCTGCTCGCGCTCCTGACGACATTGATCATCGCGTCGATCGTGTGACGGGCTTGCGCCGACATCCTTGCTCGGGAGACGGCGCATACCTATACTTGGCACTAGGAGATGGCATTCCTCCTCTAACCGCCGCTTCCGGCTAATGATGCCTACAGCTTTCCTTTGAAGGGAAGGTGTGGGCACCCTGTCCAGGCCGGGCCTCGACAGCTATAACATGCCCCGGGCTTGCGCGCCGGGCGCCGCCCGTGCCGTCGCGGTTTGCGCGGTGTGCGAAGCCCTGCGCGAAGACGAACACGAATTCCGACTGGCCGCAGCCGATCGGCTCGTGGGCAATTCGAGCGCTGCAGAAGCCATCATAGACTCCATGGGTTTCTGCGGGTCGCATGTCTTTGTACCGGCCCGCAGCAGGCACGAGGCGGAAGGGCTTGCAGGCGTGCTGCGCGAAGCGACCGACAGCCTGATCGGCATGCTGGCAGACGGGGACCGTTATTTCGAGCGTCTCTTCGATCTGTTCTTCGGCGCGGACCGAAGCTGCGCCGCATGCAAGGCGCACGATCAGCGTGTTTCTCACGGTGTCAGGGAGTTCGTCGAGGGGATGGACCTCTCGCTGGCCTGCCCGCCACTGTGCTGCCCGCACTACCGCAACGTCGTGTACTCATCAAAGGGTGTGCCGCTGGCTGCGCTGGCGCGGTCGGTGCTGCAGACGGTTCAAGGCGCCGCCGCCAGGATCGCATCGATTCATGAACAATGGCGGAGCGGTTCCGGCGATGAGGCAACAATACACAGCGAGCTGGCACCGATCCTCAATGTGGTCGCCGGCGAAGGCGGAGCCGTCGCCGGTACGACGGGGCGCGCGCCTAGCGAGCGAGGGCCGCAGTCGACGCCTCGATGTGGTGTATGCGCCGAGCTTGTCCACGCAGAGCGGCATTGGCTGGACATGGTGCAGCGGGCGGCGAAGCTAGGCGACGATGTGTGGACGGTATTTCCGACCTGCCCGATCCACCTCAAGCAATGCGCGCGGCTGCCGGACCCCGGCATCGCCGTTTCGACGGCGCGCTATGCTGCCGAAGTCGTATCGCAGGCGCTAGAGCGGGGAATCGAAGCACTCGCGCTGGACAACCGCAAGCGCGAGGCCGCGGCACGAAGCGTCTTCTACCGGCGCCAGGGAGCGGCGTACGTTCTCGGCCAGCAGCGCAAGATGGTCACACATCTGCCGTCCTGTCCGGCGTGCGAACGCGCACTGGTGGCGCAGGAGCACGGCATCGCACGCGCCTTGCGGGCCTTGCATTCGGCACCCCAGGGTCGCGCGGACGATGAAGTGAAGGACTTGTGCATCAGACACTTCGCGGCGGTCTACCTGCACACGGTGGGCGGCGCGGCGCGCTCAAGACTCGTTGCGCTGCAGGCAGAGCGGCTGCGCGAGCTGAGCGCGCAATTGGCACAGGCGGTGCATTGGGACGAACCGGCGAGGGCGACCGATGCCCTTCGACAGGCCGTGGATGCGTGGCAAACGACCATGCCGCGAGCTGAGGGTGCGCGATAGGACGCGAAGAAGGTCTGCGCGGGCGGCCGACTAGCGTGCACGCGGGCGTGATCGCGCGTGAGGCTGAGCATTGACGGGCACGATGTCCGCGAAGAAAAACCCGAATATCCCCGTCTGCCGATCGGCGAAATATCGCTTCAGGGCGTGACGGGTCGTCGCAAAGGCGAGGTCCTCCCAGGGTATCTGTGCCTCGCCGAAGAGCCCGGCCTCCAAGGCTTCGGGGCCTGCCTTGAAATGGTTGTCGACGAGGCGCCCGAGGTAGACGACGCGCAACTGATCGTTGTCGGGGATGTGCATGACCCCGTATGGTCGGAGATCCTCGACGTCGACGCCCGCCTCCTCGAGCGTTTCGCGTGCTGCGGCAGCGCTGGCCGACTCCCGGGCGGCGAGGAATCCCGCTGGCAGCCCCCACAGGCCCGCTGCCGGCTGCACCGCCCTGCGGCAGAGCAGGATCTGTCCCTTCCATTCGGCGATACAGGCGGCGGCGAGTCGCGGGCTCTGATGAAAGATGGAGCCGCAGACGGTGCACACGAAGCGAGATGCCCCTACGAGTGCGCGCTCCTCAGACGTGACCGGATTGCCGCATTCGCTGCAATATTTCATTTTTCGCGCTACGCCCTGTCGGGTCGACTGCGAAGCTCGTGACGTCGCCTTCGACCGACCCAGGCGAACACCGGGATGGCTGTGATCTGGCTGGCGACGCAGAAAGCGATCATCGCTGGCAGCGACGCATCGTAAAGAATCCCGATCGCTGCGCTGCCGAGGAACCACGCAAGACCGTAGCCGGCAGTGAAGAGACCGAAGGCCGAGGCACGTCGCTGGAGCGGCACCATCGGCGCGACAGCAGCCGGAATGATCGATTCATGCACTCCCATGCCGAGGCCCCAGATCGCCGCCCCGGCAAGCGCTGCCCAGAAACCTCCCAGAAAGACGAGCGGCGCGAACAGAGCGGAAGCGAGCGTCAAGGCAATCAGCACGGAAAAACCGAAACGATCGACCAAGCGGCCGAAAACCAGTGAGCCGGTGCCGCTCACCCCCATCGCGATGGCATAAAAGATCGCGATCCATTCACTTGACGCGACGTTTGAGCGGTTCAAGTGAAAGGCCATGATCGGGTAGTCGGCGAAGCCCGCAGCGACCAAAGCGGAGCCGGCCAGATAGACCCAGAACGCGCCTGGCATGTCTTTGCCGCGAACATTCGGCGGTGGCCACGCTTCGAGGTCCTGGGGCCGCGGGTACGCCAGCCGCGCGAACCCCACGAGGGCGAGATTGACGAGCGCGGGCAGCAGCAGCACGGCGAAGGCGACTCGGTAGTCGCCGCGATGCGCCAGCACGGCAGCCACCGCCAAGGGACCGATCATGGCGCCGAACTGATCGAGCGCCTCGTGCAACCCGAACACCCAGCCGTAACCGCCTACCTCCTTCGCAGCATGCGAGAGCATGACATCGCGCGGCGGATTGCGGATGGCCTTGCCAACGCGCTCGAGGACAATCAGCGCCGCAGCCGCCGGCCAGCTATCGACCAGCGCAAGCGCGGGGACCGAGGCCATCTGCACGACGTAGCCGCAGATCATGATCGCCCAGAACTTTCCGGTCGCGTCTGCCAGGCGCCCCGATACGAGCCGCAGCCCGTAGCCCGACAGTTCGCCGAATCCCGTCACGATCCCGACTATGGTTCCGCTCGCAGCGAGCGAGCCGAGAAACGGACCTAGGATGCTGCGCGAACCCTCGTACGTAAAATCGGCGAAGAAGCTCAGGATGCCGATCAGCAACACGAAGCGAAACGCCGATCGCCTCGAGGTCACAGGAATGGCTCGCTCGCCCGCGTCGGTCCGCGGCATGCCTGGGCCTCGCTGGCCGAGGTCCCGCTGCGCTGCTTCGCAAAGCGTTCCAGCGTCTCGATATCGGCCATAATCGCCTGTGCCTCAACGCTGGGTTCGCTCGGGGCTGCTCGCACCCGCTCGTGATAACGGGCCTCGAGAGTGGCCCTTCTCAGCGCGAAGCTCCCGGCTAGCTCCGTGAGCGCGCTGCGACGCCACTCGGCGACTCGCTCGAAGTGCCTTGCCAAGGCATTTGCGACGTTTCGGTGTGACGGCGAGCGCACGAGCTGCGCACGCGCACCGGCCGCCCGGCGCCAAGCCCCGAGAAAAGCGAGCGCCGGCTGCGCCAACACGGTCGGCGCAAGCCCTTGTGCAGGCTCGAACGAGGGAGGCGCCCCGGGCCCGGCGAGGCATGCCGCCTCCGCGCGCACGATGGCCGCCGCCGTAGCGGCCGACTCCAGAGCGGTCTGACACTTTGCGCGAAGCTTGCGTAGCTCTCTGGCTGCCGTCTTTGCACGGGCGGCAGCTCGCGCCCGGAGAGAGTCGGTGAGAAGGCTCGTGACATCGATGTTGCTCTCGTTGCTCTGTGGCCAGAGCACCGCCGCGTTGTGCGCTACCTCGTCGATGAGCGCGCCCGCTTGCGACTCGGCCCCTATTTCGGCATCGGGGTGCCAGCGTTGGGCATCCTCGAGCGCGGCCTGCGCTTCGTCGAGGGCGGCGGCCGCCGTCTCCCAGGCCTGCGGCGAGGCCACGCTGTCCGTGCAAAGCGAATACCGCCTTCGCAGCGCAGCGATCACTGCGTCCTGCAGCATGTCGAGCTTGCGACGCAGCGACGTTTCTCTCACGCTTACGCGCTCCTGCAATAGGGGTCGGAGCGCGCGGTCGACCCAGTCGTCGCGCAGCCTGTGGTCAGTTGCGACCGTGCTGGCGAAGTACACGGTCACATTGTCCCCCGTCAGATCGGAAATGCCGCGCGCGACGTGGCCTTGCACCTTCCAGCGCTCGTCTGGGCGAAGCAAGTCAGCCTTCGTCAGCACAACCAGGGATCTCGATCCAGCGTGATGCAGGGCATCTACGATCACGGCTTCCTCGAGGGTCAGGCCCGCAGCAGCATCGATTAGCACGACGCCGACATCGCAGCGCACGGCTGACCCAGCGACGCCGGCTGCGTCCCCCGGACTTCCAAAGCTGCGCCCGGGCATGTCGACCAGCGTGATCCCATCCTTGAGTTGTGCGTGCGGGAGCTCCACCCTCAGTCGCGTGACGTGCCTCAGGTTCGATGGATTGAAGTGCTCAGCAGCGAATTCGGGAAGACGGCCGAGCGCGAATTTCTCGGGTACCGCATCGGCGAAGCTTGCGTAACCCCAGGGCTGAGCACCGTAGGACAGGTAGATGGGAACCGCCGTAACGGGCGTCATGCCCACCGGCAGGATCGCCGCCCCGAGGCGCTGATTGAGCAGGGACGACTTGCCCGAGTTGACGCGGCCGAAAACGGCTATCTCGATGTCACGCGTCGCAAAGCGCTCACCGAGTGCCGCAAGCGACGGACGAAATTGCACCAGATCGTGTGCGTCGACAATTCGGGCCAATTCGGCCAATAGATCTGCGTCGCGCTCCGCAAAGCCTGGCCGCGCACGGAACGGGGCCCGGAGGTTGCCGTCGCTGGCTGCGACGAGCCAGCTCTCCATCTGATCGAGCAGGCCCAGCAATTGCGCGACGATCCTATTCAACTCCACTTGCGTCTCGTCGTTCAACGGGCCATAGGCGCACATGTATCGCGGTGCGAGCTCCTCTATGGCGACCACGGCCCGCTCCAGCGCGGCTCGTGCGGCCCCCGCAGCGCTCGCATCCGGCCCACGTAGCGCGATCCGGTGGCGCTCGAGGACCGCACGCATTCCCGCGCGCATATGCTCGGCGTAGTCCGCGAGTAGCCGTGCCTGGGCGGGCGTCGCATCGCGGACACGGGTCGAGAAGACCGAGCCCAGGGTCGCGGGATCGAGCGCGTGCACGCCAGTCCAGAGCAACATGTCGACCTCCACGAAGACGGTGGCCAGACGCGCACGGTGGCGATCTCCGAGTTCGATCATGTCGTCGCGCAACGAGCAGGACCAGGCGCGCCGAACCGCGCCGCAGCTCCGAGCTCCTGCTCGATCTCGAGCAGTCGGTTGTACTTGGCGACACGCTCGCCGCGGCACACCGAACCGCTCTTGATCTGTCCCCCGCCCATCGCTACCGCAAAGTCGGCGAGGAACGTATCCTCGGTCTCGCCCGAGCGGTGTGAGATGACGTATCTCCAGCCGGCCTCGCGGCAGAGCTGGACGGCATCGATCGTCTCGGTCACCGTTCCGATCTGGTTAAGCTTGATCAGCGCCGCATTGCAGGTCTTCTCCCGGATCGCGCGAGATATGAACCGGGTATTCGTCACGAGGATGTCGTCGCCGACGATCTGGATCTGCTTTCCCAGTGCGGCCGTGTGCTCGCTGAACCCTTCCCAGTCGCTCTCCGCCAACCCGTCCTCGATGGACACGATCGGGTACTTCTGGATCCACTCCTGATAAAGAGCGGTCATCTCCGCGCTGGTCTTGTCGCCTTCGCCACGGGACAGCCGGTATTTGCCATCCTCGTGGAACGAGGTTGCGGCCGGGTCGAGCGCGATCGCGATGTCGGTGCCCGGTGCGTAGCCCGCCGCCTCGATTGCCTCCACGATCAGCTCGCACGCTTCCTGATTGCTTGCGAGCCTCGGAGCGAAGCCGCCTTCGTCACCGACGCTCGTCGCGTAGCCACGCCGACGCAGGAGGTCCCTCAGCGCATGGAAAGTCTCCACCGCATAACGGAGCGCCTCCGCGAACGCAGGGGCGCCGACCGGGACAATCATGAACTCCTGAAAGTCGAGGCCGTTGTCGGCGTGCCGACCTCCGTTGAGAACATTGAACATCGGCATGGGCAGACAAGCCGCGGAGGCACCGCCCAGATAAGCATACAACGGCACCCCGTGAGCCTGTGCGGCCGCACGCGCGCACGACTGGGACACGCCGAGAATCGCGTTTGCACCGAGCCTGGCTTTGTTGGCCGTGCCATCGAGCTGCAGAAGTGCGGCATCGATCTCCTGCTGCCGCGCGGCATCCATGCCAGCAAGCGCATGCGCGATCGCTAGATTAACGTGCGCGACGGCCTTGCTTACCCCCTTGCCGTTGTAGCGTCTTGCGTTGCCATCGCGCAGTTCGACCGCTTCGTTTTCTCCCGTTGATGCGCCAGAGGGGACCGACGATGTCGCGCGCGCGCCTCCCCCAAGGGTGACGCTCACGCGCAGCGTCGGGTTCCCGCGCGAATCGAGGACTTCCATGCCCTGGATGCCGGCGATGTGCGTATTCATGTGTCTTGTCCCTCATGAATGAGGTAAGCGTTCGATGCATGCGGGTGGTGCATCGGCAGTAAACCGGTCTTTCCTTTGCCCGATCGGGTTGACGTTGGGCAGACCCGCAAGCGCGCGAAGCCCTCTGTTGCTGGCCGTAAGCTCCTCGTCCGAGGCCAGGACGCGCCGTATCGCGTCGTGTTTCGTTGCGTACCGGCGCATGTCTTCCGCCAGTCGCTCCAGGATGAGCGCCTGATGTTCGACGATCGCGCGAACCGTATCGGGTTCGGTGATCGCTGCACAGAGTAGGGGAAGGTGCTGCAGACAAACGCCCGACTCGATCGCAGCCGTCGCTGTCGTGGGCTCGACCAGGGCTTCGACGATCGAGGCTACGGCGTCCTGCTCTGCCTGCGCGCATATGGCGCAGAGGGGACAGGTGGCTTCCGTCGCCAGGAGCGCGGCGAGGCGCTCGGGCACGCTGCCCGCGCCGGTCAGCGGTCTTGACGCCACGTCGCGCAGCTTCCGGGACACGCGCTCGAGCAGCGGTGGATAACCGGTACAGATGCCGTGCGGCGAAGCGATCACGGCGTATCGCCACGCGTGCGAGGCACAGAACCCTCCGTGCCGCGCGTGACTTCGCTGCGTTTGGAGCCTGAAGCTCAGGTCGTATTGATATCGCCGGAGAAATTCGAACGACGCGTGCAGGACATGGCCACAGATCGCGCAGGGGCGTTCGACAGCGCTTGCCGCTGCGGCTGGCGCCGGCGAGCGCACCCCCACGGGTGGGCCGCCGGCGCCGATGCGCGTCGAAAGCCTGCGCAGGCGTTTCTCCAGACGCTGCGTCTCGCCCGCAGCGGGCAGGGCGCGCAGCGCGTCGGTAATTCGGTCGATGAGGCGCAGGAGGAATTGACCGCTCTTGTCCGCAAGCAGGAACCGGGTGAGCTCCGCTTCAAACGCCTGGATGCCGCTCGCTGCGAGACGCGTGGCGTCCGCTCCGAGCCGGGCGGCGAGCGCATCGCGCGCTGAAACGGAAAACACCGGCGGCGCGGCTTCCCCGAAGGCTTGACAGAGTTGCTCCTGGACGAAGCGCATCGCCTCGGCGCGCTCCTCCGTGGAAACCGTATCCTGCTTGTTGATCACGACGAACGCGCGGCGGGCCGATTGCGACGCCGTTCGGAGGAGGTCAAGTTCCTCCGCCGACAGCGGGCTCCCGAAGCTCGTCACCAACACGAACGCATCGGCCTCCGGCAGGAATGCGGCAGTGGTCTGAGCGTTCTCCGGGATTGCCGACCCGAGGCCGGGGGTGTCGATGAAGTGAAAGCCACGCCGGAGAATCTCCGCCGGGAGCCTTACCTCGGCGGTCTTCACATGCCTTGCGTTCCCCGGGTTGTGACGCTGCGTTACGTATTCGGATAGCGCTCGCAGCGGCACTTCGCTGGGGAGACGCTCGTGCTCGTAGTGGATGATGACCTGCTCGCGGCTTCCATAGGCGACGGTCGTGATGACGGAAGTGAGCGGTACGACGCCTATCGGAAGCTTGTCCGAATGCAGAATGGCGTTCATGAGCGATGTCTTGCCGCGGCTATACCGACCGACGACGACCAGGTTGAAGCGATCTTCCGCGAGTCGCGCAAATAGCTCCCTCAGCTGATCCTGGTATTCGTGCGGCTGATCCTTCGCGACGCCGCTGAGCGTTCGCAGGATCTCCGCCAGCTCGAATTTCGCCAGATCGTAGGTCCGCAGATCCATCGCAGGGCAGTTGGACGCGACCTCTAATTCAGCCGGCCATCGGCACCGACGGCTGCCGCCAGGCACGCTGCAACGCCGTCGAGGGCACGAAGCTTGCTCGACAGGGCGTCCTGCCTGTCAGCGACCGACGCCAGCCCCGCAGCGTGGAGCTTCGACGCCTTGGCAATGGCGGTTTCGATCCCTTGCGTGGCGGTGTCGACCTTGGCCTCGATAGACTGGCGAAATGCTGCGACTGCTTGGTCGATTCGCCTGCTGAAGTCGTAACGCATGCGTCCTGCCTGCGTCTCTACGAGCTCCATGGCGTATCGTCGCGCGCGGTCGATGACCATCCTCGTGCCTATTCTCCTGGGCAGCGCGAAGACGAGCGACCACGTGAGTATCCTGAGACTCGGCGGCTCGCTCCAGAACTTGTAGTAGAAATGCGACTCCACAGAATGAATGGCCGCTTCGCTCCGGCCGGGGCGGGCGATCGCGAAGAGATCGGCGGCGTAGCGGAAAAGCCCATCGACGATTTCATCAATCGTCGCCGCGTGTCGGGCGCAAGAGGCTTCGAGCGTGCGCTCGAGGATGGCGCTTTCGCCGGCTTGCCAGGCGTCGAAGGCTTCTCGCACCTGCGCCTTCAGCTGATCCTCGAGCAGCAGATGCAGCGATCGCAGCGGGATGCCGTGATGCTCACCGCCAAGGCTCTCGACATTCGTGACGAGCCGGCGCTTCAGCTCTTCCTTGAAAGCCTCGATGTCGTTGTCGAGCGGCGCCTGTAGCGCACGCTTCGCGTCCGCCACCAGCAACAGCTCGAGGTCGTCTTTCGCGCGCAGGATTTCGACCTTCTTTTGCCGGAACAGCGCGGCCTTCCGGTCGAGTTCGTGCAGTGGTGCGCTCAGGGATTTCAGTTCGAGCTCCGAATCGAAGCGGGTCTCGCTCAGAGCCCGCGAAGCCTGTCGCGCGATCGAAGCCACGAGCGCAGCGTCACGCTCGTGGGCCATGAACTCCCCCAGCGCCTGCAGCAAGGTGGGCATGCCGCTTCGTGGTGCGCCTATCCCCATCGCAAGACGCGTCGAGAGAGGGAAGAGCTTGGGCGGAACATCGAGTACCTTGGCCAGCGCGTCACGGGTGAATGCCAGCGACTGTGCGAGCTCGCTTTCGGTGAGCAGGTCGATCTTGTTCAGAACGAAAAACAGCTTCTCGGAGTAGCGGCGGATTTGCTTCAGGAAGTCGCACTCGGCCTGCGCAAGCGGCTGGTCGACCGAAAGCAGGAAGATCACGGCGTCGGCTTTGGGGAGGAAGCGATGCGCTGCGTCGGTGTTGTGCTCGTAAACGGAGCCGACCCCTGGCGTGTCGATGAGGCGCAGTCCGCCCTGCAGCCAAGGGGATGGATAGCGAACCAGCGCCTCGCGGACTCCTTTCTGGTTCCCCGGGTTCCCCTGCTCGGTCACATAGCCTGGCAATGCCGCGAGAGCGATCGACTTTGTCTCCCCGGTCTGCAGCACGATCGACGCGGATGGCTCAACACCGTGGGAAACGGCAGTCACGACAGAGGTCAGGGGTACGACGGACACCGGGAGAAGTTCTGCCCCGAGCAGGGCATTGACGAGGCTGGTCTTGCCCCGCTTGAATTGTCCCGCGACGACGAGGTCGAAGCGCTGCGACGCGATCTTCTCTTGGAGGGCGTTTATCGTTTCTGCGGCAACGCAGCCGAGTGCCGCAAGGCGATCGACGCAAGCGGCGAGCGCGTTCAGCTCGATGCTGCGGGGCGGGCCGGTTCCGGTCTTGGGCCCGGACCGACGCGCAATCGCGGTTTCCGCTGCTTTCGAGCACATAAAAAAAACCCACCTTGCGGCGGGCTTTGGCGCACCAACCCTACCGCGCTATGACGCAGTAGGAGTCATTAGCCTGGACGGCGGTTTGGGGGAACTCCATCCCCCACGGCTGCTTCGACTAAACCAATGATAGCAGGCTTCAGCGTTTTGCGAAATCGCACGCCACGCAGAGATGCGGCGCACGAGCTTCAATTCGTCGGATTGACATAGGAGTCCGGCATGGTTGGACATCCAATGCCGTACAGGCGCTCGCGCCGCGTCCGCGGCGGCGTGCGAAGAAAGCGCTCCAGCTCGGTCAGTGCGCGCCGGTAGACCTCACGCTTGAACTCGATGACGCTGTCTAGCGGGATCCAGTACTCGCTCCAGCGCCACGCGTCGAACTCCGGATGTCCGGTGGTCCGCAGTGACACATCCGTATCCCGGCCGAGGAACCGCAGCAAGTACCAGATCTGCTTCTGCCCCCGGTAGCTGCCGCGATACGCGCGCTTGACCCAATTCGAGGGAACCTGGTAGCGCAGCCACTCGCGCGTGCGGCCGAGGATCCTCACGTGCCCCGGTCGTAGGCCGACCTCCTCGTAGAGCTCGCGGTACAGCGCCTGTCCCGGGACCTCGCCCCGATCGATCCCGCCTTGTGGAAATTGCCATGAGTGTTCGCCGACCCTCTTGCCCCAGAAGACCAGATTCCTGGCGTTGACGAGGACGATGGCGATGTTGGGACGGTATCCGTCGCGATCGAGCATATGCGAGCACTCCGACACAACAAAAAACCCACCTCGCGGTGGGTCTTGGCGGAACGACCCTGCCGCGCGGGAGCGCAACAGGAGTCATCAGCCTTGCGGCGGTTCCGGGGGACTCCATCCCCTGGCACTCGCAGTGGATCATAACAAGTTTTGTTGTCCTTGCCACGTCTTCGGGTCCGGCGGATCGGCCGAGTTCACCGACGGGTTGCCCACCTCCTGCCCGATGGCTATACTTGGTCTAGGAGATGGCATTCCTCCTCTGACCGCCTGACGGCTGATGATGCCTACCGAGGTACGCGAAGCTCGTACCGGAGGTGTGCGAGAGCGATCATCAGTAGCGGCGGTTTTTTGTTGCCTGCCAGGCCCTCCGGCCGTCTCGTTCAGGCGCGGCGGCGCGAGCGCGGGCTCGCCAGCCGCCACCGAAGATCGCGGGTTGCACACGTGACAAACGGGAGGAGCGGTCATGGTGCAACGCGACGAAGATTGTCCTTTCTGCAACATCCGCGCGCCCATCCTCGAATCCGAGCTGGCTTTCGTCATCTTCGACAAGTACCCGGTCAATCCGGGCCACGCGTTGATCGTGCCGAAGCGCCACATCGAAAACTTCTTCGAGGTCACGCCGTACGAGTTCATCGCCATGTTCTCGCTGCTGACGCAAATGCGGCGCGGTACCGACACGCAGCTCGCGCCCGACGGCTACAACATCGGGATCAACGTAGGTGAAGCGGCTGGCCAGACGGTGAAGCATCTGCACATGCATCTGATCCCCCGCTTCTATGGTGACATGGAGAATCCGCGCGGCGGCGTCCGTGGCGTCATTCCGTCGCGTCAGTCCTATTGAGGCGGGCCGATGTCCTCTCGATCAGCATCCATGGCGGGAGGCTCCGCATTCGGGACCGTGACGGGACGCCGCACCGCCCAAGGCCCACGATGATCGACATCGCGATCCCAGGGTTCGGGCCCTTGGCTGTCAGCGAGCTGGTGTGCGACTACAACGGCACGCTGGCGCGCGACGGGCTGCTTCTGGAAGAAGTGCGCAGGTGCTTCCCGCGAGTCTCCGAAAGACTGCGCATCCACGTGGTTACCGGTGACACCTTTGGGACGGCGCGTCGCGAGCTGCAGGGGCTTCCCTGCGAAGTTTCCACGATGCCGGCCGGAGGGCAGGCGGAAGCCAAGGAGGCGCTTGTATCTCGCCTGGGCGCCCGGAGTGTCGTGGCGATTGGCAACGGCCGCAACGACCGTCTGATGCTCGCCGCGGCGGTGCTGGGCATCGGCGTGGTCGGCGATGAGGGTCTCGCCGGCGAGGCGCTGCGGGCGAGCGACATCGTCGTGCGGCACATCGTGGACGCGCTGGAGCTCCTGCTCGAGCCGCGTCGCCTCATCGCTACGTTGCGAGGATAGCGGCTGCGCAAGCCTGGGCTCTCAGCGCGTCCCAATGTCGACAATGAAGCATCAAGACTCGCCGCCCAGACTCATAGGGAGAGATCCAGCCGGCAACCCGACCGTTCGAGTCGGCGCGGTCCTCGACACCCAGACGCCACTGAGAGGGCTGCAGGCGCCGGCGGACGATCGAACGCAGGGCCGTCACGCGTTGTCCTCGGCCTTTCACAGCATCCTGTTCGAACGGCCCGAGTTACGGCCGGAGCCTGCCCCGGCACCCCCTTTCTTTGAGGATCTGAACCTGGGGCAGATCGTCGATGCCGTTACGGCCGGTTGGAAGGACTACGACATCGCCCCGTTCTTTCACGCGCCACTTGCCGACCTGGCGCAGGTCGCGTACCGCCAGGACGTGTTCCGCGATCTCGAGCAGCCGGCGCTGATGCAGTGCGTCCGGTCGTTCTCCGACAAGATGCGCGTGATGCGCCAGCACCTTGAGCAGATGACCAAGCGCTACTACAGGCGTGAGAAGGAGCGCTGGTTCCTGAGCTCCGCCGAGATCTATTGCGATGCTGTCGATGTCTTCTCCGCGGCGATGAAGGGCCAGGATCTGAAGTCGCAGGGCATGCGTGCCTTCCGGACCTACCTCGCACAATACGTCGCGTCAGAGTCATTCCGGACACTGGCGGCCGACGCGAACAACGTGGCGTCGAGTCTATCTTCCGTCAGGTACAACCTTCTCATCAGGGACAGTAGTGTCACAGTTCGTTCCTGCGACGCCGAAGTCGACTATACCTCGGTCGTCGAGGCAGTATTCGAGAAGTTTCGACGCGAAGCGCCAAAGGATCATCGAGTCAAGTTCCCGATCCCCTCGGGGCTCAACCATATCGAGGCACAGGTCGTGGACCGGCTGGCACTGCTCGACCCCGAGCCATTCCGCGCGATCGAGGCGTTCTGTACCCGGCACGCAGAGTATGTCGACGAAACGATCACGAGATTCGACCGGGAGGTCCACTTCTACGTAGCCTACCTAGCGCATGTTGCAAAGTTCCGCTCGGGCGGCCTCAGCCTCTGCTATCCGACGCTCTCTCGGACCTCTAAGGAAGTCAGCAGCATGGATAGCTTCGATCTTGCATTGGCAAACCGGCTGCTCCAAGAAGGCAGTCGCGTCGTCTGCAACGATTTCTTTCTGCGCGATCCGGAGCGCATCTTCGTCGTGTCGGGCCCGAACAATGGCGGCAAGACGACCTTTGCCCGCACATTCGGGCAGCTGCACTACCTGGCGAGTCTGGGCTGCCTCGTCCCGGGCCGCGAGTCACGGTTGTTTCTCTGCGACCAAATCTTTTCTCATTTCGAAAAGGAGGAAGACATAGCGAATCTGCGCGGCAAGCTGGAGGACGACCTCGTGCGGATTCGGCGAATCCTGGAAGAGGCCACACCTGACAGCATCATCGTCATGAATGAAATATTTGCATCGACGACCCTGAAGGACGCCGTTTACTTGAGCGCCAGGGTCATGGCGAGCATCTCCCGGCTGAATCTGCTCGCGGTCTGCGTAACTTTCCTCGATGAGCTGGCGTCCTTTGACGAGCGAACGGTCAGCGTTGTCAGCACGATCGATCCGCGGGATCCGGCGGTTCGCACCTACAAGCTGGAGCGCAAACCCGCGGACGGGCTCGCGTACGCCATGGCGATCGCGGAGAAGTACGATGTGACCTACGAGCGCTTGAAGCATCGGATCAAGAGATGAAGTCGTTGCTGATGCACCGGGATCGAGACTTCTTGCGCCCTGACGAGATGCCACGGGAGGCGAGGTACCGCGACTATGGCGAGCCGCAACTCTCGCCGCAGCAGCGAGCATTCATCCAGGACCTGGAAGTCAACGTGGTCTTGGCCGCGATGGCTGGAGATGATTCGTTCCTTCGTGAGATAGCGCGCCAGGCGATTCTCCGCGCTGCCGCGAACGATATCGATACCATCCGGTATCGGCAGGCCGCCTTGCGGGACTGCCTGAAGAATGCCGCCGTGATCCGTCAGCTCTACGACCTCACGGTAGAAACAATCGAAGCCAGGAAGAAGCATTGGTGGGGCATCTCAAGCCGGTTCGTAGGGTCCATCCTGCATAGTGCCGTGGATCTCATGCAGATGTTTGTCGGCATGCTTCGCCAGCTCAGAGCCGTCACGAACGCAAATGGGGGTTACTTCGAATCGGAGGCCTTCACGAGCCTGTTCGCCACCCTCGACAGAGAATTGAGCGATGAATATCTCCGCGGCGTGGAAAATCATCTGTCGGAACTGCGTTTCAGGGGCGGGGTCCTGGTGAGCGGAGAGCTGGGGCAGGGCAATGCAGTGACCGGCTATGTACTGCGCCAACCACGGGAGCGGGGATCGAAATGGCTAAAGCGAATCTTCCGTCGAGGACCGCCTGCCTATACGTTCCACCTGCATGCGCGCGACGAGGCCGGCGGGCGAATCCTTTCGGAGATGCGAGACCGAGGAATCAATTCGGTCGCCAACGCACTCGCCCAATCCGCCGATCACGTGTTGTGTTTCTTCGAGACGCTCAGAGCGGAGCTGGCCTTTTACGTCGGCTGCCTGAATCTGCATGACAGGCTCTCTGCATTCGGGGCGCCGACTTGCCTGCCTGAACCCGCGCCGCTGGGTGCCCGGAGCCATTGCTTCAGCGAACTCTACGATGTGAGCCTCGCTCTGACGATGGGCAGGCGCATCGTCGGCAACACCGTCGATGCGAACGGCAAGAGCCTTATTATCATTACCGGTGCGAATCAGGGGGGAAAGTCGAGTTTCCTGCGCAGCGTCGGCCTAGCTCAATTGATGATGCAATGCGGCATGTTCGTCGGCGCCGAGTCACTGACGGCCGACCTCTGCTGCGGAGTCTTTACGCACTACAAGCGGGAGGAGGACGCGACGATGAAGAAGGGCAAGTTCGACGAAGAGGTAAGCCGTATGAACGATATTGCCAACGCTATCGGTCCGAATGCGCTTATGCTATTCAACGAGTCGTTCGCGGCGACCAACGAACGAGAAGGGTCGGAGATCGCGAGGCAGGTCGTCTCCGCCCTGCTCGAAAGCGGCATCAAAGTCTTCTTCGTCACTCACCTCTACGACTTCGCCCACGGCGTCTTCGACAAGAAGTTGAACCCCGCCATCTTCCTTCGCGCGGAACGCCGGGTCGACGGGACGCGGACATTCAGGTTGATCGAGGGCGAGCCGCAGGCGACCAGCTATGGCGAAGACCTCTACAGCGAGATTTTCGCGGGCGCCAGCCAGGGCTCACACCGCGATTTCCCGCGACCGGAAGCGCCATCGGCGGATCCGGTATTAGTCCCCGGCACCAGCAAGGCGCACGAGTAGCCGACGCGTCGCGTGGTGGGTCGTGGCGCGGTTGCGCCGGCGATCAATGCAAAGTAGTGTCTTTCACGCCAATCTGAGCGCGGGGAGATTCGCATGGTGTGGAGCGGACTCATAGCGGTAGGAAGCGGGGCGGCGGTCGGCGCGTGGATACGCTGGCTGCTCGGGATCCTGCTCAATCCCCTGTTTCCAACGCTGCCACTCGGCACGCTCAGCGCCAATCTCGCGGGCGGGCTGCTCATGGGTTTTGCGATGGAGTTGCTCGGCAGACACGCCGTCTTGCCGAGCGAGGTGCGGCTGCTGGTCACGACAGGATTCCTCGGCGGCCTTACGACGTTTTCGACGTTCTCCGCGGAAGTGATTACGCTGCTGCTGCGCAAGGAGTACCTCTGGGGGGCGGTTGCAATCGCCACCCACGTCGTCGGATCGCTGGTCATGACGCTGCTGGGGATCGTGTTGATCCGCGGCGCGTACGCCTGGGGTGCGGCCGCATGAAACCACCGGGCCCCGACTGGGAGGAGATATGAAGGGAACGATCCTGCGGCTCTACGTTCACGAAAACCGCACGCACCACCATATTTCCCTGTTCGAATGGCTGCTCGAACAGGCAAAGAAGCTCGACATCCACGGGGGCTCGGCGTTTCGCGCGATCGCGGGATTCGGTCGCCACGGGATCCTGCACGAAGAGCACTTCTTTGAGCTTGCCGCCGATATGACGATCGCGGTTGAATTCGTGGTCACGGACGACGAGGCCGACAAGCTGCTAGCGCTCCTGCGGCAGGAGCGGGTAAGCATCTTCTATGCACGGGTCCACGCCGAGTTCGACACGATCGAAGGTGATCGATGATCTTCACCCAGTCCCGCTGCCGAAGGCGCGGGTATGGTGCAGTGCTGTAAACTGGCTCCACCCATCGAGCCACGGAGAAAGACATGCCTCATGCCATACGCATTCACAAGACCGGCGGCCCCGAAGTCATGCAGTGGGAGGAGGTCGTTGTCGGCGATCCTGGCCCCAACGAGGCGCGCGTGCGCCATACCGCGGTCGGACTCAATTACATCGATACATACCAGCGCAGCGGCCTC
>DATJZM010000066.1:0-15512 GCA_035499135.1 Casimicrobiaceae bacterium
AGCTACACGATCCGGTGAGTCCACCAGAGCGACAGTGCTGCCGCCACGAGCACCAGCAGCGCCCCGAGCGCGCAGACGAGCGCCGAGATCTCCGTCTCCGTCTTTTCCAGGACGTAGCGCGCGTTGAGCGTCGCGTAGACCTTCTGCAGCTCCGCCGCGCTGCTCGCCTGGAAATATTCGGCGCCGGTAAGCGCGGCGATCGACTTCAGCGTCTCCTCGTCGAAGCGCATGTAGATCGGCATGCCGTCGACGTCCGCGGTTCCGCCTCCGGGCTTGCCGAACCCCACCGCGTACACCTTGACCCCGCGATCCGCGGCCATGCGCGCGGCGTCGAGCGGATCGGGGCCGATCGTGCGTCGCCCGTCGGTGAGCAGGATGATCGCGGCGGAGCGGTTGGAGCCAGGGGCCACCGGTTGGAACTCCTTCTTTGGCTCATCGCGCCGATCGAGCGACTTGCCGCGGCCCGTATCGCGCAGCGGCGCGACGCCGAAGTCCGCGATGCCGAGCTCGAGCCCCTCGTCCGGGAACAGCGTGGCGAGCGACATGATGATCCCGCTGCCGATCGCGGTGTGGAGCTGGAGCTGCAGCCGGTCGATCGCCGCGATGAGATCGTCGCGGTCGCGTGTGGGTTTCTGCACGACCGAGGCCGAACCCGCAAAGCTGACGACGCCGATGCGCACATCGGCCGGCTGCGCCTGCACGAATGCCTTGGCGGCTTCGCGCGCGGCGGCGATGCGGGTCGGCTCGACGTCGTTCGCGCGCATGCTGAGCGAGACATCGATCGTCAGGATGATGGTCCGCTGCTCGGAAGGCAGCGTGATCGTCGCGCTCGGCCGCGCGATGGCGAAGATCAGCGCGACCATTGCCACCAGGAAAACCAGCGGCGGCACGTGGCGCCGGAAGCGCTGCCCCGGCCCGAGCGCCTCGCGCACGAGACTCAGGCTCGCGTAGCGCACCGCAGACTTCTTCTTGCGCCGCAGGAGCACGACGTAGAGCGCCACCAGCAGCGGTATCGCCAGCAGCAGCCAGAGCGCTTCGGGCCAGAGGAATTTCATGATCGCCGCATGCTCAGGACGCAGGATTGGGATAGTGGTGCTGGATTCGTGCGATCTCGGCCTGCGTTTCGGCGTCGAGCTCGAACTGCGCCGCGGCGATGTCCTGCCCGAGCTGCGCCATCGAGGTCGCGCCGATGATCGACGCTCCAAGGAACCAGCGGCTCTTCACGTAGCCCAGCGCGAGCTGCACCGGTGAGATCCCGCGCCGTCGTGCGAGCTCGACGTAGGCCGCCACCGCTTCGGGCACCATCGGCTTGCGAAAGCGAATGCCCAGCGTGTCGAAGAGCGTGAAGCGAGCTTTCGGCGGCTTCTCGCCGTTGAGGTACTTTCCCGAGAGGATGCCGCCCGCAAGCGGACTGTACGCGAGCAGGGACATCTGCTCGCGGAAGAGCACCTCGGCGAGGTCGTTGTCGACATTGCGCGAGATCAGGCTGTAGCTGTTCTGGATCGTCACCGGTCCAGGCACGCGCAGTTCCTGCGCGGCGCGCCGGAATTCGCACACCCCCCATGCAGTCTCGTTCGAAAGACCGTAGTAGCGGATCTTGCCGATCTCGATCAGCCGCGCCATGCCTTCGACCTGCTCTCGGATCGACGGGCCGTCGCGCTCGTTCGACGGATCGAAGGCAGTCGCGCCGAAATTCGGCACGTTGCGCTGCGGCCAATGAATCTGATAAAGATCGATCACGTCGATCTTGAGCCGCGCGAGGCTTGCGTCAACGGCCTCCGCGATCACTTCGCGAGTGAGATCGGTGCGGCCGTCGCGGATCCACGGCCGGCGCCCGGGACCGGCGATCTTGGTCGCAACGACCAGTCCGTCGTGCCTGTGGTGCTCGAGCCACCTTCCCAAGATGGCTTCGGTCCGGCTGTACGTGGCAGCGTTGGGCGGCACCGGATACATCTCGGCTGTATCGATGAAGTTGATTCCCTGCGCCACCGCGTAGTCTAGCTGAGCGTGCGCTTCGGCTTCGCTGTTCTGCTCGCCGAAAGTCATCGTCCCGAGGCAGACCTCGGAAACTCTGAGCTCAGTGCCGGGGAGGGTGCGGTATTTCATTGTTTCATCGTTGACTGACGATGGAGAGCCAAGTTAGCGCGGGGTCTAATAGCCACGGCTCAGAGATGGACACCTGCGCGTTGCAGGACCAGCAAGGTGCATTATCAACCGCAACCGACCAGTGTGCCACAAAGCCGTTGACCGAAGGATTCCCGCCGTACTAGGCCGTCGTCGCTTCGATCCACGGCCCGGGCGAACGGCCCTCAACGGGCGGCGCTTAGAGGGATATTCACTGACATTGTCGCTGTGCCGTTTTCGTGGCGGGCTCGACTTTCGCTTCCCGGCGGGGTAACTTCGCAGCCCCGCCTCTGCTGCGTCTCAAACGACTGCGCGGCACGTGCAAGCCCTCGACTCACGCCCGCCTATGACAGCAAATCCCTCTCTCGCCGCGGTCGGCGAATTGACGCCAACCGATATGCTCCGCGCCGTCATCAACATCGGCAACCCCGTGCTCGCGGCCGGTGATGCAGACGGCCAGCCGCGCGGCGTCTCGGTCGATCTTGCGCGCGAGCTGGCGCGCCGTCTCGGCAAACCGCTGCAGATGAAAGTGGTGACGACCGCGGCGATGTCGGTCGACGCTGTCAAGTCGGGTGGCATCGACATCGCCTTCATCGCGATCGATCCGGTGCGCGCAGCGGACATGGATTTCACCGCCGCCTACGTGCTGATCGAGGGCGGTTACATGGTTCCGCAGGGCTCATCGATCCACAGCAACGTGGAAGTCGATCGCAAGGACTTGCGTGTCGGCGTTGGCGCGGGAAGCGCCTACGATCTCTTTCTCACGCGCGAGCTCAAGCAGGCGCGGATCGTCCGCGCCCCCACGTCGCAGGCAGTCCTCGAGATGATCCTCGCGCAGCGTGTCGATGTCGCAGCGGGCGTAAAGCAGCAGCTCGAGGCCGATGCGCGAAGCGCGCCGGGTCTGCGTTTGCTCGACGGTCGCTTCATGGTCATCCAGCAGGCGATGGCGACGCCGCAGGGGCGTCCCGCAGGTGCGCGCTATCTCGCCGAGTTCGTCGAGGACGTAAAGGCCTCGGGCTTCGTCGCGAGCGCCCTGCAGCGGCACCGGATCGACGGTGCGGCCGTCGCACCCGCTGTGCAGCGCTAACGCGCTTGCCTCGCCTGGTGCGCAAGCACTCCAAATTTGCAATCCGGGGCGCAGTTGCCGTAGCCTAGCTCGAGTTCATCACTGGTTTTGCCCCAGGGAGGGGCATTGCTCAACCGCTTCCAGAGAAGCTGGGATCTCGCCGGCGAGTGCATGAGCCTGCTGCTCGAGGACAAGAGCCTTCTCGTCTTTCCGCTCCTGTCGGCAATCGCCTTGGTCGTCACGATAGCGAGCTTCGCGGTTCCCCTGATCCCCGTCTTTGCCGCGCTGTCGCGATACGGCGCGACGCAGAGCCTCGGCGCTGCGACCTACGTCACGGTCTTCGTCTTCTACTGGCTCCAGTTCTCGATCGTGATCTTCTTCAATACGGCGCTCGTCGAGGTCGCTCTGCAGCGCCTCGACGGCGAGGAAGCGAACGTGGGCGATGGTCTGCGCCGCGCGTTCTCGCTGCTGCCGGTGATTCTTGCCTACGCGCTGATCGCAGCCACGGTGGGTCTCGTCCTGCGAGCGATCGTCGAGCGCGTCGGACTCATCGGCCGGATCATCGTGGGACTGATCGGCTTCGCGTGGAGCGTCGGCACGGCGCTCGTGGTGCCGGTGCTTGCCGCGGAGGACGTGGGACCGCTGGAGGCAATCGGCCGCAGCGTGGAACTCATCAAGAAGGCATGGGGCGAGGACATCATCGGCAACGCCGGGATCGGCGTCGTGTTCGGACTGCTCATCTTCGTCACGACGCTGGTCGGCGCCTTTCTCGTCACCGTGGCGTTCGGCGCCCACAACACCGCCGCGGCAATTCTGCTGCTGGTCCTCGGCGTGCTTGCAGTCAGCCTTCTCGGCCTCGCCTATTCGACGCTGCACGGGATCTACTCCGCGGCGCTGTACCGTTTTGCCAATGGCGACCCGGCCTCCGGCAACATCGATCAGCGCCTGCTCGAGAACGCGTTTACCGCGCGCGCGTAGCGGCGCTGAGGTCGCGTCGATGACGTGCGGTGCGGTACGCTTACAGCGATACGCTCGCGGTGGAGCTCGCGGCGGGTTCGGCGAACATGCCCTTCATGCCGCCTCCGCCCATCGACGCGCAACTCGGAAGCGTGACCACCGCGCAGGCGAGCATCGTGGCGACGATGTCTCTCAGCCTGGTCAGGAATGCACGCATGGAATCTCCTTCTGTATCGGCCTCGAGGCAAACACAGTGAAGGGCATCGCTATTCCTCTCGGCCGCGCAAGCTCCGGTCACGGCGCCCGCGGATCGCGCTCTTGTGCAGCGATCGAAGCGCTGGCCGTCGCGCTCCTTGCGCTGCTCGTTGGCGCCCCGAACCTGGCGCTCCCGGCGGATGTCCACGCTCCGCCGCGGCTCGACGACACTGCGTTGCAGCAGCAGTTGTTGAAGGCAGCAGCGGTCGCGCCGAAGCGGGGCGTGTTCTTCGAGGTGAGCAGCGCCTCCAACACGATCTATATCTTTGGAACGATCCATGCCGGCAGAGCCGATTTCTATCCTCTGAATGCGGCCGTCGTGCGCGCGCTCGCCGGCTCGAGCCGCGTCGTGCTCGAGCTGGACTTCACCGACCAAACGACCGCAGAGAAGGTTGCGAAGGCCGGCGCATACCCGCCCGGGATGTCTCTCGACCGTGCCCTGTCGCCCGAGCTCATGCAGCGCCTCGAGCGCGCGATGTCCCGTTACGGCGTCGCGAGCGAGGGAATTCGACACAAGAAGCCCTGGGCGATCACCCTGGAGCTCCTGTCGCTCGAGAGCGAGAGGCTCGGCTACAGCTCTATGTTCGCCACCGACCTCTACGTGGCCGCATTGGCCAAGCTGTTCGACAAACCCATCTCCGGCCTGGAATCAGCAGACGAGCAGATAGCGGTGCTGGATGGCTTGAGCGACGAGGAACAGCGCGCGACCCTCGAGGACACGCTCGCTGCCCTCGATGATGGCCGTGCCAAGGCCGAGCTTGAATCCGTGGTGAACGCCTGGGCGAGCGCAGATTCCACTGCCCTCGCGTCGAGCCTCGCGAAGGCGCGCGCCGCGGCGCCACCCGGTCAGCGCTCGCTGCAGCGACGCGTGCTCGACGAGCGCAATGCCATCATGGCCGAGCGCATCGAGGCGATCGTGCGCTCCGGGCAGCCGGCGTTGGTCGCTGTAGGCTCGGCGCACCTCGTGGGTCCCGGCAGCGTCGTGGAGCTGCTGAGGAAGCGAGGCTTCTCGGTGCGCGAGCTGTAGCCCCTCGGGTACCCGAGTTGCGGCCTTACGCGCCGCCGTTGCCCTTCCACAGTGCGATATGCGCCCCGGTGGGATCGCGGATCACGCTCATCCAGCCGTATTCCCCGACCTTCATCACGCCCTGGACGACGGTCGCACCGAGAGTCTGCGCCTTCTTCGTCGAAGCCTCGATGTCGTCGACGCCGACGTATGCGAGCCAGTGCGGCGGGGCCTTCGAATCGGACGCCTTCATCATGCCGCCGCCGGTGCCCTCGCCGACGCCGATCATGGTGTAGGCGCCGCCCCCTCCCGGGGCCGGCAGGTCCTTCAGATCCCAGCCGAAGAGCTGACTATAGAATTTCTTCGCCTTGCCGATATCGTCGGTGTGCAACTCGACATGCACGAATGGATTTGCCATGAACTTGCGCTCCTTTCAGGAGGGGCGACCGGCTTGACCCGGCGTTGCATCATGCTGCGACCGCCCGGTGAACGTTCGATGACGGTGGGCAGAATCCCTTGAGCTCGTTCGGTCCGTTGCGGGCCTGTCCCCAGCGGGAACTCCCAAGGTGTTGGATTCCACGGCCAGCGTCTGGTTCCGGTTCTGTCAGGAAAACTCGCCTTCGCGCACCTGACGAGTGCCCGGCCGCGTGAGCAACTGACGAATGCGAAAGCCCCGCGCAAACGGGGCTTTCCGGTCCTCGTACTGCCGGGCAAGCTACGCGGGGACTTTCTCGTGCTCCCTTACGCTTGGCTCGGGCGCGGGTTGCGCCTGCGGCGCGGGCTTCGGCTGCTTGCTCGCCTGCTCGCGTTGCTGCTTTTCCCTGCGCGCCTGGTCCGCCGCGCGGATCTTGCGTGCCCATTCGCTGAATTCGTAGCACATGAGCAACTCCTTTCCTTGCGGGCGCCCGTCCCATCGCGACCCGCGCCTTGATATTACGCCGCGTCGCGGCGCGCTGTAAACGTGAAATTCAGGCAGCCGAACGCATTGCTCTCTCTCCTCTCGCCACGCCACGACGCCTAGCCACCTCGGGCCTTGAGGTTCAGAAACTCGCGCCGCGTTTTCGGACCATAGGTCAGGAACGCCGGGTCCGCCCGCTCGGCATAGGCGAGTCGCTCTCGTGTGACCTTGTCGGCAGCGAGGTGCTTCTTGAGCACGTCCTCGGGGATCTTGTAGACGCGCAGGGCGTTGCGTCCGAACACCTTGGCGCGCAGGGTCGGCGTGATCCGCGGGTACCCGTGCTTCGCCGCGAACTCGGCGGAGATCTGGAACGTCCTGAACGCCTGGATCTGGTCCTGCGGCGAGCCGTACCAGATGGAATCGGTGCCCCACAGCACGTTGTCCGGGCCGACGTACTTGAGGAGTTTCCCCAGCGCGTGCGCCGCCGAGTCCGGGTCGCGCATCAGGAAGCGCCAGGTCGAGCCAAGCTCGGCATAGACATTGGCGCCTGGCCGGACGTTGTTCTCTTGCAGGCTCGTGATAAGCGCGTCGATGCCGTCGCTGCGCTGCGGATCGTACGGTCCCTCCGGCGCGCCGGGCACGAAGCCCGAGTGGTAGATTAGGAAGTTGACGTCGGGAAAGCTCCGAGCGACACGCCCCACGTCCACGCACGTCGAGTGGCCGTAGGACTCGGGGCCGAAGGGCAGCCCCTTGTGGACCGCGACGTTGCGGATCCCGAGCTTGCGCGCTTTGGCGATCATCGCCAGGCCGGGCTCGTCGTCGAGGAAGAAGCCGCGGCCGTCTGGGCCCCATTGGGTGTAGGTCTTCCACGCCGCGATCGGATAGCGCGCGGCAAGCTCGTCCATGCCCTCTAGGTCACCCTCCTGGTTGGGATTCACGCGGCCGTGCAGCAGCAGGCGGTGTGTGCCCTCCATACGCTCGACGATCCGGGCAGTCGCTGCCGCTTCTTCGATCGTGAGCGGCTCGCCCTTTCGGGTCGACGGCACGAACGAAAGCACGACCAGGTCGGTGTCCGAATCGAGGAACACGTCCTTGATGAAAGCCTCTGAGTCGAGGCATCGCAGCGACGCGATGCCGGGCGCGGAAGCGGAGCTGCAGCTCGCGCGATCGGTGGCAAAGCGCAGCGGCTGCGCGCCGGCCGGCAGGGCCCGGGTCCAGGCGCCGGTCGGGTCCACGAAATGGCCCTGCACGTCGAAGATGAACTCGGCCCGCGCAAGCGTCGTGGCGGCGAGCCCTTCATCGAGGGCGGCCTCCACGGGCAGCTCGAAGTAGCCGCCGCGGCGACCGCGCGCGGCGTACGCGGCGTTCATGGCGAGCAGGGTTGCCGCCGCGCCGCAGGATGAGGCGAGGAACGCCCGCCGCGTGAGACTCAGGCGTTTCGCGTTGAACGCTGCGACATCGAAGGCGAGCTGGTTCGCATGAAAATGCTCGCGCGCGAGCGGGATCGGCGCGAACTCGCCGTTGGTGGCGGCGTCGAGCTTGATCGGAAGCCGCCTCCCATCGGGATCGTTGCGGTAATAAATCGTTCGCTTCATGGGCGTCTTCCGTTGCTTTTTCCGCACAGGTGCACGCATTCGCGGCAGCTATGGCACGTGGACGAGCCGCCATCAGGCTTCGCGGTAGTAAACGCTTCTCGGCGCGCGAATGCAATCGACTCCGACGCTGCGCGACTCTGCGAGGACATTTGCTAAGATGCGCTGCCACCGCGCCGCGAGGCGCGCTCTTCCCAGCGATCCGATGAGAATCCTGCAGCTGGCTCTGGCAGTGCTCGCGGCCTATGCCTTTTTCACTACAGCCCGCGCCGAGTCTTCTCTTCGCCGCGACTTTCCGCCGGGCCTCCAGGTCCCCGCTCAGGCGCAGATCAAGCCGGGACCGATCGAGGAGTTCATCTTCTACGATCACCCGAGCGGTTACGATCGCGTGCACCGCGAGATGGTCTGGCAGAAGGAGAACCTGCCCGCCGCGCCCGGAGGCGAAGCAGGGCGATGATCACGCAACGCTCGCTCGGCGTCTTCGTGTCGGCAATGTGGATCGCCTGGGTTCTCTACTGGTGGATCCTGGCGCGCGACGTGAAGGCGACACGGCGCACGGAGCCGGTCGCTTCGCGTCTCGCGCACATATTGCCCCTTGCGCTCGCCATCTGGTTGATCGGCGCATCAAGGTTCCCCGCGGGCCTGCTCGCGCAACGCTTCGTGCCACAGACGACGCTCGTTATGGCCATCGGGAGCCTGATGGTCGCCGCGGGCCTCGGCTTTACCGTCTGGGCCAGAGGCTACCTCGGCCGCAACTGGAGCGGCGTCGTCACGATCAAGGAAGGCCACGAACTCGTCCGCGGCGGCCCTTACCGTTTCGTGCGCCATCCGATCTACAGCGGTCTGCTCGTCGCCCTCGCAGGCTCGGCGCTCGCCCGCGGCGAATGGCGCGCGATCGTCGGCTTCGCGATCGCCTTCGCCGCGCTGTGGCGCAAGCTCAAGCTCGAGGAGCGCTGGCTCGAGGAGACCTTCGGCGACGTGTACGCGCGCTATCGCGCCGAGGTCGCGGCCCTTATTCCGTTCGTCCTTTAAAGGACGGCTCAGTCGCCTACCCCTCACGGCTCAGCGTCCAGCGACGCCAGCGCGAAGGGCACGCACCTCCTCCTCCAGTGCACGGATCCGCGCCACATAGGACAGCAGCAGCGAGATGGCGTTCGCATCCAGCTCGAAATCGTGTCGCAAGCGTCCCGCCACGCGCACCAGGCCGAGCGCGGAGGCGCTGAAGGACGGTGGCGCGGCTGTGGGATCGAGCGGGGAGAGCGCACCGTAGTCGATCAGTTCGCGCAGCTCCGCCTCGGGGAGCCCCGAGTATTCGACGAGCTGCGCGAACGAGACTTCGCCACGCTCATCGATACGCAGCGCCTCGCAGAGCTCGATCTTCATGGATTCGCCTCCGTTTCGAAGTGGGCGCGGGGATTGAAGTTGGACGTGCGGGCGAGCTGTTCGAAGAGCGCGCGCTGCTTCTCATCGAGCACGCTGGGCACGACGATCTGCGCGATCGCATACAGATCGCCGGTCGCTGCGTCGGGGCGCGCGATGCCGCGCCCCGCAAGGCGCAGCTGCTGTCCGGCACGCGTGTTCGCCGGCACCTTGAGCGAGACCACGCCTCCAGGAGTCGGCAGGCGCACCGTCGTCCCGAGCACCGCTTCCCAGGGGGCGAGCGGCAGATCGATATAGATGTCGCGGCCCGCCACCCGGTACAGTGGGTGCGTCTCGACCTGGATGTCGAGGAAGAGATCGCCGGCGCGGGCCCCGTCTGCGCCTTCGCCGCCCTTGCCGGGTACACGCAGCTGCTGGCCATCCGTAACTCCTTTGGGGATGCGCACCTTGACCCGACGCGGCACGCGCCGCGGAGCTCCTCGCTCGTCGTACTCGATCACCGACAGATCGAGCTCGATCTCGCTGCCGTGGAACGCCTGTTCGAAGCTCAACCGCACCGCCGCCTCGTAGTCGCGGCCGCGCCTTGGCGTGCGCTCACCGCGCGCGCCGCCGCGAGGATGGCCGGCGAGTCCCGCAAACAGATCCGACAGATCGAGATCGTCGAAGATCGTCTCTGCGCCGGCGAAGCGCTCGCCCCAATCGGGCGGCGGCCGGAACTCCTGTCCCGGCGTGTGCTGCCCGAGCTGGTCGTAAGCCGCCCGTTTCTCCGTGTCCTTGAGCGTCTCGTAGGCTTCCGCGACTTCCTTGAAGCGCTCCTCGGCGTCGGGCTCCTTGGAGACGTCGGGATGGTACTTGCGCGCGAGCTTGCGGTACGCCTTCTTGATTTCGTCGGCGCTTGCGTTGCGCTCGACACCGAGGGTCGCGTAGTAGTCCTTGTATTTCATGCGCGGCGTCGTGCCGGACCTTGCGAGGGATCAGGAACTCATTCTAGCGTGACGCCGCGCCGGGCCCGCATTGCGGGGTTGTGCGCAGGCGTTGCCTCGGGTTATGCTAACGTCATAAGTGCGCCGGCCGGGCAGCCCGGCCGAACAAAGGAGCGTCGATGAAGGCACGCACCCTCATGTCGCACCATCGTTACTTCGGCATGGAGCCGGTGGCTCTGCGCCATGCCGCCGGCCGCGTTCTGTTGCGCGTTGCCGGCCTGCCGCCGGAGCGTGCCCGGGTAAGCGCCCAGCGGCTGCGCGAGGATTTCCGCGTCGATACCGTGGAGGGCGCCGCACTTCTGGAACAGCTCGTGGTCAGCGGACTGCTCGAGCCGCGCACCGACCGACCGGGCGACTACCGCGTCACCGAGCGCTTCGCAGAGTACGCTTCCGCGCGCATCGTGGCGCCGCTGCCGCGCGTGCGGGCAAAGCAGCTCCTCGACCAGGCCTGTCGCATGGCTGCGGAGATCAACGACGGCTGGACACGTAATCCGCTGTTCATCGACTCGCTCGCGGTCTCCGGCGACTACATGAGCCGCCTGCACGAACTCGGCGACCTCACGCTGTGGGTCGTCGTGCGACCGCGGCTGCGTACGCGCGTCCCGCACTGGGCACGCCTGCCGACGAAGGCGGAAGGCGCGATCGCCATCCGCAACGCGGTACGCGAGCTGAGCTCCTTCATCGTCGCGCATCTGGTCACCGGATTGTCGTCCGTTCCGCGCCCGTTCAGCGTGGCGTTTCGCGCTGACGACAATTAGACCCGAACGTTGCACAACGCCGCTGTCTAGGCCCAGCGATCGCGCGGGACGCTGCACCGTTGTGTATAATTCGCGCTGCCGAGACCGCAAGATCGCCCGCGTCGGAAGCAGATCCCCGGCGCGGAACAATAAAGTTCGCAGGCTCGGCCATACGACAAAGGTTCGGGGAGAATGTCGATGCTTGGCCGCCTTTTGGCCTGCCTCTCGCTCGCGGCGTTCGCTGTCGGCGCATCGGCGCAAGAGCGCGATCTGGTCTTCGCCGTCACGGAGGGCGTCACCTACCAGGCGACCCCGAAAGAAATCAGGGACAAGTTTGCCCCTGTAGCCGACGTGATCGCCAAGGCGACCGGCCGCCACGTGCGCCTGGTCCTCGTGCCTGCGTACGACGACCTGCGCGCCGGCCTGGCGAAGCAGGAGTTTGATCTCGCGTTCGTGCACCCGGCGCATGTTTCGCTGGCCGAGGTCAAGTCGGGACGCTACAAGGCGGTGGCGTGGACCATGGGCTTTACCGACTATACGGTAGCGTTGCTCATGGAGGCGAACCAGCCCCTCAAGTCGATCGACGAGTTGAAAGGCCGCACGCTGGTGACTCCGGATCCGGATTCGATCACCGCCGCGATGGTGCGTGCCATGCTGCGCAGCGCGAAGCTGCCGATGGTGACGGCTCCGCCAACGGCGGCGACGACGGCGCCGGATCCCGCGACCGTACGCGTGATCGCGACGCGCTACCAGGACGCCGTGCCCTTCTACATCGAGAACGGATTCGCGCAGGTCGGCGCCACGGCGGCAAAATCCGTCATCAAGGCCTGGACCGACAAGGGAGGCAAGGTCCTCATCCAGTCGAAGCCGGTGCCGATCAAGCAGTTCATCGTCTCGAACAAATTGTCTGCCGACGAGCAGGCGAAGATTCGCGATGCGTTGATCGGCATGCAGCACACCAAGCCGGGCCACGACGCGCTCGACGTCGTCGGCTACAAGGGCTTCGTGGCACCCGAGCCTGCGGTCGAAACTGCCAGCATCGCCTGGCTCGGCTTGTGACGGCGACCGCGCGGCGCGCGTGAGCTCGCGCGCATGATCCTGCTCGCGGCCGGACTCGCGCTGTTTCTCGGAGTGCACCTGTTGCCGGTGCTGCCACGCGCGCGCCGCGCGCTGGTGGCTCGCCGCGGCGAGCGCGGCTATCGACTGGCGTTTTCCATCGTCTCCGCAGCCGGCCTGCTCATGATCGTCTTCGGCTACATTCGGGCGGGGACGGGCGAGCAGCTCTTCCCTCCCTTCGCAGCCGCCCGCGCGATTGCGCCCTATGCCATGACGCTTGCCTTCATCCTGTTCGCGGCGGCGAACATGCCCTCGCACGTCCGCGCCAAGGCGATGCATCCGATGCTGATCGGGCTGATCATCTGGTCAGGCGTACACCTGCTCGCCAACGGCGACCTGCGCGGCACGGTTCTGTTCGGATCGTTTCTCGCCTATGGCGTCGTCGACCTCGCCTCGGTGATCCGCCGTCGTGCAACGGCGACCTTCACCCCGCGGGCGCGCGCCGACATCGTGAGCATCGGCGCCGGCGTTATCGTCGCGTTGCTGGTGATGACCTTCCACCGCCTGCTGTTCGGCGTCCGCGTCGTGAGCTTCGGAATCTAGGGCGACGGTTTTTCGTCTCCGGGGACAGTCCCGACGCCTGCTCACTGCAGGCGTATCTCGCCATCGAATTTTACGTTGAGCTTGAGCCCCGCGATCTCGAGCGTCACCCGCGCAGGAAACGCTTCGTTGCCCGCGATCACTCGCTCGGCGATCGCCTTCGCCACGGCCTGCTCGATCTCGCGCTGCGAGCTCACCCCGACCATCTTCAGAAACTTGCGGATGCTCAAATTGAAGGTCTCTTCGTTCATGGGAATACGCTCCGGTCAATGACAGTTGCTCGCGGGTTCTGCCGTCAACGGCGCAGGCGACCCGTGCCGCGCCAATATTGCAGCACGATGAAGCCGCCGACCAGCCCGCCGAGGTGCGCGAAATGCGCGACACCTTCCTGCGTTCCCGTAACTCCGAAGAAAAGCTCCAGCGCGGCATACACGAGGACGAACACGCGCGCCGGCATGGGGATGGGCGGGAAGATGAGCATGATGCGGTTGCGCGGGAAGTAGATGGCATAGGCGAGCAACACACCGAACACGCCTCCCGACGCACCGATCGCGGGGTATACGGTGCCGGTCAGGGCCGATACCGCGAGCTGCGCGATAGCCGCCGAGACCACGCACACGAAGTAGTAAAAGGTGTAGCGTCGGCCGCCGAAAACCTGCTCGATCGGGCCGCCGAACATGTACAGCGCGAACATGTTGAATCCGAGGTGCAGCAGTCCGCCGTGCAGAAAGGCATAGGTCACGAGCTGCCAGGGTTCGAAACCGACTTGGCTGCCCCCGATACGCGCGGAGCCCAGCGGCCACAGTGCGAACGGAACCACGATGGCCGGGGCTGCCATCTGCAGCAGGAAGATGGCGACGTTGGCGGTAACGAGGGCGAGCGTGACGGGAGGCATCGGCTAGGCGCGCTTGCGCGGCGCGCAGGGCATGTTAGAGCGGATTCGCGCGCTCATCGTTCAACCGCGTTAGTGCGGTTCCTCGGCGCGCCCCTTGCCCTTGCGGGAGCGTCGCATCCTCCGCGTCGATCCGGCGGAAGCCGCGTAGCGCGGCAGAATCGTATCTCGGAAGTGCCCGACACCAGCGGCGAGACGCGCGCGCAGGCGCGCGTACAACTGCATCGGATACATGTGCGGCTCCCCCAGGCGCGCCGGTTGCGCAACGAGTGGCCTGCGGTTGCGCGAAGCCGGCGACGCGTAGTAGACATGACCGGGGCGGCAAATGCAAGCAAGTTGCGGCCGGTCGCGCACCGGGCCGGGCGACACCTCGCAGGCTGGTGCATAATCGCCGGGCTCGCCATTTCGCCAGCGCTCGAAAAATGAACATGCCGCAACCGGGGTGCCGCGCCCTGTTCCTAACGTGGGCCGCCGCTGCCGTCGTCGGCATCGCGTGGCCCGCGCATTCCCAGCCCACCTATCCGTCCAGGCCGATCAAGATCATCGCGCCGGTGCAGCCCGGCGGCGGAGTCGATCTGGTGGCCCGCACCGTTGCTGACCGCCTGAGCCCGGTGCTCGGGCAACCGATCGTCGTCGAGAACCAGAGCGGCGGCGGCGGCATCGTGGGCTCGATGGCCACCGCGCGCGCCCTTCCCGACGGCTACACGCTGATGGTCGGCTATGTCGGCACACACGGCACCAACCCGGCCGTGCGCAAGCTCCCCTACGACGCACTCAAGGATTTCACCGCGATCGCGATGGTCGGCGGAACCCCCAATGTGCTCGTTGTACCGTCGGCGCTGCCAGTGACCGATCTCGCGGAATTCGTGCGCTACGTCAAAGCGCACCCGGGCAAACTCTCGTACGGCTCGTCCGGGCCTGGCACGCTCACGCATCTCGGAATGGAACAGTTTAAGCTCGCCGCGGATCTCGACCTGGTGCACGTGCCGTATCGCGGCATCGCTCCGGCATTCGTCGACATTCTCGGCGGGCAGACGCAGGCGATGCTGCCCGGGCTCGCGGCCGCGCTGCCGCACATCAAAGCGGGCAAGGTGCGCGCGCTCGCAGTGACCGGGCGCAAGCGTCACCCGCTCCTTCCCGACGTGCCCACCTTCGAGGAACTGGGTTACAAGGGCTTCGACGGCGTGCAGTGGTACGGCATCGTCGGGCCGGCAAACCTTCCGCCGCCGATCGTCAAGCGGCTGAACGAGGAGATCAACCGGCTGCTGGAGACCCCGGATTTGCGCGAGCGGCTGTCGAGCGAGGCACTGGAGCCGATGCCGATGTCGCCCGAGCAATTCACACAGTACATCCGCGAAGATATCGTGCGCTGGACGCAACTCGCGAAAGAGCGCCACATAGAGCTCGAATGAGCGCGACCGAAGCCGATGTCCCGCCCGTGACGCGGATGCTGGGCGCGTTCGTCGCGACGCACCCCTCGCGAGGTTGGGACGCGACTGTCGAGCGCGAGGCGCACCGCACCTTCCTCAACTGGCTCGGTTGCGCCATCGGGGCCTCGCGCCACGCGAGCGTGGAAGCAGCGCTTGCCGCCGCGAGAGACCTGGCGCCGAGCGCGCAGGCAAGCGTGCTGGGGCGCGCCGAACGCCTCGACATGGCGAGCGCCGCCCTCGTCAACGGGATCAGTTCGCACACCTTCGACTTCGACGACACGCATCTGAAGACGATCATCCACCCGGCGGCGCCAGTCGCTTCGGCCGCTCTCGCGCTCACGGAACATCGAGGCGCCGGAGGTCGCGAGCTCATCGACGCGCTCGTGCTCGGCGTGGACGTCGCCTGCCGCGTCGGCAATGCGATTTACCCGGACCATTACGACCGCGGCTGGCACATCACCGGCTCAACCGGCATGCTGGGCGCGGCGGCCGCCTGCGCGCGAGTGCTCGGTCTCGACGCCGAGCGGGCGACGATG
>DATJZM010000067.1:0-14328 GCA_035499135.1 Casimicrobiaceae bacterium
CTGAAGCCCGCAGACGGCGGCACCGCCCTGACGGTCGGCTACCTGGTCAACGGCACCACCGCCAGCGCTCTCGACAAGAGCGCGGCGGGCGTGGATCGCGTGCTCACCGAGCAGGTGCAGCGACTCAAGCGTTTGATCGAAACCGGCAAGCCGGCGGAGTGAGCACAAGCGAGGCGGAACATGCGGATAGGCGTACCGAAAGAGATCAAGGTGCTTGAGAACCGCGTCGGGCTGACGCCCGGCAGCGTACGCGAGCTGACGCATCACGGGCACGCGGTGGTGGTCGAGCACAATGCGGGGCAGGGCATCGGCATGGACGACGAGGCGTACCGTCGTGCCGGCGCCGAGATTGCCGCCACGGCGGCGGAGGTCTTCGGCAGCGCCGAAATGATCGTCAAGGTGAAGGAGCCGCAGGCGGTCGAGCGCCGCATGCTGCGCGAGGGCCAGGTGCTCTTTACCTATCTGCACCTTGCACCCGACCCCGAGCAGGCGAAGGAGCTCGTGGCGAGCAAGGCCGTGTGCATCGCGTACGAGACCGTCACCTCTCCCGCGGGCGGGCTGCCGCTGCTCGCGCCGATGAGCGAGGTCGCGGGAAGAATGGCGGTGCAGGCGGGCGCCTATTACCTCGAGAAACCGCACGGCGGCTTGGGCATCCTGCTCGGAGGCGTGCCCGGCGTCGATCCGGCGAAGGTCGTCGTGTTGGGCGGCGGGGTAGTGGGCACGCACGCCATCCACATAGCTCTGGGCATGGGCGCCGACGTTTGGGCGCTCGACCGCAGCGTGGACGTGCTGCGGCGCCTCTGGGTGCAGTTCGGTCGCCCGCTGAACACCGTTTTCTCGACACACGACGCGATCGAGCGCCACGTGACGGACGCCGACCTGGTGATCGGCGGCGTGCTGATCCCGGGCGCGTCCGCGCCAAAGCTCGTCTCGCGCGAGCTCGTCTCGAAGATGAAGCCGGGCTCGGTGGTGGTCGACGTGGCGATCGATCAGGGCGGCTGCTTCGAGACCTCGCGTCCAACCACGCACGCGGACCCGGTCTATGTCGTCGATGGGGTGACGCACTACTGCGTGGCCAACATGCCCGGCGGCGTGCCGCGCACGTCGACCTTCGCGCTCAACAATGCGACGCTCCCGTTCGTGCTGGCGCTCGCGGACAAGGGCTGGAAGCGGGCGCTCGGCGAAGATCCGCATCTCAAGAACGGGCTCAACGTCGCGGCAGGCAAGGTCACCTGCAAGCCGGTGGCGGAAGCGCTAGGCTACAAGTACGCGCCGCCGGAGTCGGCGATGTAGCGACGAGACGCCCCGCCTGCGCACTGGACCCACCTGCGACAGCGCGCTGGCCCTAGCCCCTGGCCGAAGGACGCCGCCAAAATGAAAGATCACACCCAGCTCGTCGAGGCAATGCGATGAACACCATGACCGATGCGGCGCGCCTTGCCGTCACGGGGAAACACAGAATGACCCCGTCGGAAGCGTTCGTAGAGACGCTGGTCGCGCAGGGCGTGAAGGACGTGTTCGGCATCGTCGGCTCGGCGTACATGGACGCGCTCGACCTCTTTCCGCTCGCCGGGATCCGCTTCATCTCGGTGGCGCACGAGCAGGGCGCTGGACACATGGCCGACGGCTACGCGCGCGTGTCCGGCAGGCACGGCGTCTGCATCGCGCAGAACGGTCCCGGCATCACGAACTTTGTCACCGCCACCGCCGCGGCCTTCTGGGCGCATTCTCCGGTGGTCGTGGTCACGCCCGAGACCGGCTCGATGACGCTCGGCCTCGGCGGCTTCCAGGAGACCGAGCAGCTGCCGATCTTCTCGAAGATCACCAAGTACCAGGCGCACGTTAACAACCGGGCCCGCATGGCGGAGCTGACCGGTCGCGCCTTCGATCGCGCGCTGCTGGAGATGGGCCCGACGCAGCTCAACATTCCGCGCGACTTCTTCTACGGCGACATCGAATGCGAAATTCCGCGCCCGATCGTGATCGAGCGCGGCGCGGGGGGCGAGCGAAGCCTCGACGAAGCGGCGGAGCTTCTGGCTGGCGCGCAGTTCCCGGTCCTGCTCGCGGGCGGGGGCGTGATCGTGGCGGATGCGCGGGCCGAGACGATCCGGCTCGCCGAGCTTCTGCAGGCGCCGGTGTGCTGCTCGTATCTGCACAACGACGCGTTTCCCGCGGAACACCCGCTGTGGTGCGGGCCGCTCGGTTACCAGGGTTCGAAGGCCGCGATGAAGCTCATCGCCCGCGCCGATGTCGTGCTCGCCCTCGGCACGCGGCTCGGGCCGTTCGGCACGCTGCCGCAGCATGGGCTCGACTACTGGCCGGCACAGGCGAAGATCGTGCAAGTCGACGCCGATGCGAAAATGCTGGGCCTGGTGAAGCCCGTCTCGGTCGGGATCTGCGGCGATGCCAAGGCGACGGCGGCGGCGTTGCTCGCCCGGCTGCAGAAACGCGCGCTCGCCTGCAGCTCCAATCGCGACGCACGGCTCGCCGCGCTGCGCGAGGAAAAATCCGCCTGGGAGAAGGAGCTCGACGGCTGGACGCACGAAACCGACCCGTGGTCCGTCGAAGTCGCGAAGGCCTCGAGCCACATGCATCCGCGCCAGATGCTACGCGAGCTCGAGCGCGCGATGCCCGAGGGCGCGATGGTCTCCACCGACATCGGCAACATCTGCTCGGTCGCGAATTCGTACCTGCGCTTCGATCGCGCGCGCTCGATGTTCGCGGCGATGAGCTTCGGCAACTGCGGCTACGCCTTCCCGACGATCGTCGGGGCCAAGGTCGCCGCGCCGGATCGGCCAGCGATCGCTTACGTCGGTGACGGCGCCTGGGGCATGAGCTTCGGCGAGCTGCAGACCTGCGTGCGCGAGGGCATTCCCGTCACCGCTGTCGTGTTCAACAACGGACAGTGGGGGGCGGAGAAGAAGAATCACGTCGACTTCTACGCGCATCGCTTCGTCGGCGTGAATCTCGACAAGCAGCCATCGTGGGCGGCGGTCGCGCAGGCGATGGGTGCCGAGGGCCAGCGCATCGACAAGCTCTCCGACGCGGGCCCCGCGCTGCGCGCAGCGGCTCGAGCGCAGCGCGAGGGCAAGACCACCGTCCTCGAGATGATGGTCACACGCGAACTGGGCGATCCCTTCCGCCGCGACGCGCTGGCACTGCCGACGCGGCACCTCGCCAAGTACCAAGCCACCGCGGCAAAGTCGTAGCCCGGCGGGGCCGTGGCACAATGCGGGCTGGCCCGGGCGGCAGCCGATGCTGCGCACGCGCCGAAGACTTGGAGAAATGACGAGTGAAACCCGTCCGCCAGGCCAGCCTGCTGCTTCTGCTGGCGTCATTGCTCGCCGCGAGCTCAAGCGCACAGGACTACCCGAACCGGCCGATCCGTTTTATCGTGCCTTATCCGCCGGCCGGCGGGACCGACATCGTGGCGCGCATCGTGGCGGAGCCGCTCGCCGCCGTGCTCGGCCAGCCGATCATCATTGACAACCGGGGCGGGGCAGCCGGCAACATCGGGACGGACGTCGCTGCCAAGGCGGCTCCCGACGGCTACACGATTCTGTTCACCCTGTCCTCGCACACGATCAACCCGAAGCTCTATCACAACCTGCCGTTCGACGTTGAAAAGGATTTCGTGCCGATCAGTCTGGCGGCGCTGATTCCGCAGATCCTCGTAGCCCATCCGTCGGTGCCGGTGAGCAACGTGCAGGAGCTGATCGCGCTCGCGAAACGCGAGCCGGGCAAGCTCAACTACGCGTCGGTCGGAACGGGCTCGCCCGGACACATCGCCGGCGAGCTGTTCAAGCTCAAGACCGGTGTCAACATCGTTCACGTCCCGTACAAGGGCGGAGGCCCGGCGGTCGCCGATACGCTGGGCGGTCAGGTCCAGTTGCTGTTCGTGTCGATTCCCGCCGCGATGCAGTACGTAAAGGCGGGCAAGCTCAAGGCGCTTGCCGTAGCCAGCGACAAGAGAAGCCTCGCCGCGCCCGATATTCCAACCATCGCGGAATCGGGCGTGCCCGATTGCGTGGTCAACTCCTGGTATGGAGCGCTGGCCCCCGCCAAGACGCCGCCTGCCATCGTCGCCAAGCTGCAGGCTGCATTCGCCAAGGTGCTGGCCCAGCCCGAGGTCAAGGAGAAGCTGTTCCTGCAGGGGGCTGAAGCGACATCCTCGACCTCCGCCGAGTTCGATCGCCGGATTCACGAGGAGCTCAAGCAGTGGGAGTACGTGATCCGCGAGGCGAAGATCACCGCCGACTGAGATGACGGGAAGGGATCGGCTCCCGATGACCGGCACCGACGCCGCGACGGTCGCTGCCCTCGTTGCGCGGGCGCGCGCCGCGCAGGCAAGCTTCGACTCGGCTTCGCAGGAGCAGGTCGACGAGGTCGTCACCGCGGTCGGTTGGGCGATCGTCGATCCGGAGCGCAACCGAGCGCTCGCAGAACTCTCGGTGGCCGACACCGGCCTTGGCAACGTCGAGGACAAGATCGCCAAGAACCGCCGCAAGACGATCGGGCTGTTGCGCGATCTCGCCGGAGCGAGATCGGTGGGAATAATCGCGGAAATTCCCGAGCTGGGCATTACCGAGATCGCCCGTCCCGTCGGCGTGGTCGGGGCGCTCACTCCGTCGACGAACCCGGCGGCGACTCCCGTCAACAACATCATCAATGCGCTCAAGGGCCGCAATGCCATCATCCTCGCGCCTTCGCCCAAGGGCGCGTCGACGCTCGCGCTGCTGCTCAGGTATGTTCATGCCGAGCTCGACCGGGTGCACGTGCCCCGCGATCTCGTCCAGCAGCTGCCTGCGCCGGTGACGAGGGAAGCTACCGCGGAGCTGATGCGACAGGTCGATCTCGTCGTGGCCACGGGCTCGCAGACGAACGTGCGGGCAGCCTACGCGAGCGGCACGCCGGCGATCGGTGTCGGTGTCGGGAACGTGGCGGTGATCGTCGACGAGACGGCCGATCTTCCCGATGCGGCGGACAAGATCGCGCGCTCCAAGGCATTCGACAACGCGACGAGCTGCTCGTCGGAAAACAGCGTCATCGCGGTTGCCCCGGTCGGCGAGCGGCTGCTGGAGGCGATGGCCCGCGTCGGCGGCGTCCTGCTCGAAAAGGAGGAGAGGAGCCGGCTCGAGCGCGCAATGTTCCGCGACGGAAGGCTCGTTCCCGAATTCATCGCCCAGGATGCGCCGACGATCGCCCGACGGGCGGGCCTGGAGCGAGCCGCGCTCGGTACGGCGAAGTTCCTGATCGTCGAGGAGCACGGAGTCGGAGCCGGGCATCCGTTCTCGGGCGAGAAGCTCTCCCCAGTACTCGCCTTCTACCGCGCCGCCGACTTCGCCGCTGCTTCTGCTCTGGCGGCGCGCGTACTGGGCTACGAAGGCGCAGGGCACTCGATAGGACTGCACACGCGCAGCGATGAGCGTGCCGTCGAGCTCGGACTCACGCTGCCGGTCTGTCGCGTCATCGTGAACCAGGCGCACTGCTTCGCAACGGGCGGAAGCTTCGACAACGGCCTTCCCTTCTCGCTGTCGATGGGTTGCGGCACCTGGGGCGGCAACAGCATCTCGGACAACTTGAACTACCGGCATTTCCTGAACATCACCCGCGTGTCCCGGCTGCTGCCCGTCGATCGCATCGACGAGCCCGACGAGGAGAGGATGTTCGGCGCGTATCGGCGCAAGTACGGCCTCACGCGGTGAATTCGGGCGCGATGCGCAGCTTCCGCGACGCGATCGACGCGCATGCCGCGGCGCAGCCCGATGCGCCCTTCCTGCTCGCGCCGGAGGCGAGCCTGGCCGTCACCTACGGCGAGCTGCAGCGCACGGCTCGCGCGCTCGGGGCGCATCTCGCCCGCGAGGGAGTTCCCCCTGGCTCGGTGGTGTCGTTCATGCTGCCGAACGGCGTGAGCGCGGCCATGATCCTGCTCGGCGCGATGTACGCAGGTTATGTCGTTTCGCCGTTGAACCTTCTCGCTCAGGATGCGCAGCTCGCCTACGTGCTCTCGCACTCGGGGACGCGCCTCATCTTCGCGGCGCGTGAGTTCGTCGGGCGCCTCGAGATCCTGCTCCACCGGGGGAAGTGCGCTGCGGCCCTGCGCACGACGAGCGTGGACGGCCTGGCGCTCCCGGCAGCCGAGGCAGCGGAGCTCGCACCGCTGGATCCGAGTACACCCGCGATGCTCATGTACACCTCGGGTACGACGGGTGATCCCAAGGGAGCGCTGCTCTCGCATTGGAACATGATCTACGCGGGACGCACGGTGGCCGATGCTCTGGCGCTGACAGCGAGCGACCGGGTGCTGTCTTCGCTGCCGCTCTACCACATCAACGGCCAGTGCGTCTCGACCGTCGCTCCGCTCGTCTCCGGGGGCAGCGTCGTGATGCCGCACCGCTTCAGCACGTCGCAGTGGTGGCCGCTGCTCGAGCGCTATCGTCCGACCTGGCTCAACATGGTGCCGACGATCATGGCCTACCTTCTGGCCGGGCCTGAGCTAACGCCGGCGCAGGTCGAAGCGTGCCGTGCGGTGCGCTTCGGCCGCGCCGCCTCCGCGCCTTTGTCGCCCGCCCAGCACCGCGCGTTCGAGGCGCGCTTCGGCGTCTCGGTGATCGAGGCGATGGGGCTCACCGAGGCGGCCTCGATCGCCTTCGCGAACCCACTCGCTCGGAGCGAGCGTCGCTACGGCAGCGTCGGACGGCCGCTCGGCGTCGAGGCGCGCGTCGTCTCTCCGGGCCGCCAGGTGCTCGGGCCGCTGGCACAGGGCGAGATCGAGCTGCGCGGTGAAAGTGTGATGCTTGGCTATTACCGGGCGCCGGAGCTCACGCGATCCGCTGTTTCGGAGGACGGTTGGCTCGCGACCGGGGATCTCGGGTATCGCGACGCGGACGGTTTCTACTTCATCACCGGGCGCCTCAAGGAGCTCATCATCAAGGGCGGCGAGAACATCGCTCCGCGGGAGATCGACGAGGCGCTGCTCAAACATCCGTCCGTGCTGGAGGCCGCTGCGGTCGGCGTTCCCGACGAGCTCTACGGGCAGGACATTCTCGCCTGCGTCGTGCTCAAGCCGGGCGTGCATTGCGACGTAGCCGAGTTGCGCACACACTGCCAGCTGGAGCTCGGGCGCTACAAGACGCCGCGCGAGTTCCGTCTCGTGGACGCGCTGCCGAAGGGGCCTTCCGGAAAGGTGCAGCGGCTGAAGCTGCTCGAGATGCCGGCATAGGAAAAACGCGGGCCGACGATGCTAGAGTGATCCGCATGACGCGCAAGATCCCCTTCGACGACCACGCGCGACAGCAGGTCGAGTTCACGACCTGCTACATGTGCGCGTGCCGCTGCGGCATCAAGGTCACGCTCGAAGACGGCAAGGTTCGCTTCATCCAGGGCAATCGAAACCACCCGGTCAACCGTGGGGTGCTCTGCGCCAAGGGCGCCGCCGGGATCATGAAGCAGTATTCGCCCGCCCGCCTGCGCAAGCCGCTGTTGCGCCGTGCGGGGAGCGAGCGGGGCGCAGGCGAATTCGACGAGATCGGCTGGGACGAGGCGATCGACCTCCTCACACGGCGTCTCCAGAAAATCCGCGCGACCGACCCGACGCAGCTCGCCTTCTTCACCGGCCGCGACCAGATGCAGGCGCTCTCCGGTCTGTGGGCGCAGCAGTTCGGGACGCCCAACTGGGCCTCGCACGGCGGTTTCTGCTCGGTGAACATGGCGGTCGCGGGTTTGTACAGCATCGGCTATTCGTTCTGGGAATTCGGCGCGCCGGACTGGGATCAGGCGAAGTACTTCATGCTCTGGGGCGTGGCCGAGGACCACTCCTCGAACCCGATCAAGATCGGCCTGGAAAAGCTCAAGCGTCGCGGCGCCAAGTTCATCTCGGTCAACCCGGTGCGCACCGGCTATTCGGCGATCGCGGACGAGTGGCTGCCCATCCGCCCGGGCACCGACGGGCTGCTTGCGCTCGCGCTGGTGCACGTGCTTCTCAAGCGGGGCTTGATCGACTGGGATTTTCTGATCAAATACACCAACGCGCCGTGGCTCGTCGTGCAGACGCCGGGAATCTCGGGAGACGGACTCTTCGCGCGCGACGGCGCGGGCGATCCCCTGGCCTGGGACGCGCGGGCGCAATGCGCGATCAACGCGCTGCTGCCCGAGATCGCGCCCGCGCTGCTCGCCACCGTAGACCTGCCCGACGGCCGGCGGGCGAAGACCGTGTTTTCGCTCATTAGCGAGCGCTACCTCGACGACCGCTACGCTCCGCAGACGGTCGCCGCCGAATGCGGCGTGCCGGCCGAGACGATCGAGCGCATCGCCTTCGAGCTGGCGCAAGTCGCCTTCAACGAGGCGATCGAGCTGCCGATCCGCTGGACCGACATGCACGGACGCACGCGCGACAAGGTCGTCGGGCGTCCCGTGGCGATCTACGCCATGCGCGGGATCTCCGCCCACTCCAACGGCTTCCAGACCTGCCGCGCGCTGCACGTGCTACAGATGCTGCTCGGCGCGCTCGACGGACCGGGCAACTTCCGCGCGCGCACACCGTATCCGCGGCGCATCCCCATGCGCACGCTGCCGGAGAACGATCCGGCGGTGATCTTCGCACCGAACACGCCACTCAACCGCACTACCTACGGCTATCCGACCCGGCCCGAAGAGCTTGTGATCGACCGCGACGGCAAGCCGCTGCGCATCGACCACGCGTACTCGTGGGAATCGCCTCTCGCCGCGCACGGCCTGATGCACATGGTGATCACCAACGCCGTCAACGGCGACCCCTATCCGATCGACACGCTTCTGCTGTTCATGGCCAACATGGCCTGGAACTCGACGATGAACACCACCGGCGTGCGGGAGATGCTTTCACGCAAGGACGCGAGCGGCGAGTACGCGATTCCCTTCCTGGTCGTCGTGGACGCGTTCCATTCGGAGACGGTGGCGTTCGCCGATCTCGTGCTCCCGGACACCACGTATCTCGAGCGCTACGATGCGATCTCGCTGCTCGACCGGCCGATCTCCGAGCCGGAGGCGGCGGCTGACGCAATCCGGCATCCGGTGGTCGCCCTCGACCGCGACGTGCGACCCTGGCAGGAAGTGCTGGTCGAGCTCGCTTCGCGCCTCGAGTTTCCCGCCTTTACGCGGCCCGACGGCTCGCGCAGGTTCAAGGACTACAAGGACTTCATCGTCAATTACGAAAAGGTGCCGGGCGTGGGATTCCTCGCCGGCTGGCGCGGCAAGGACGGCGAGAAGTCGCTGCGCGGCGAGCCCAACCCGCAGCAGTGGGAGCGCTACATCGAGCACCAGTGCTACTTCACTCATCCGTGGCCGGAGAACATGCGCTACTACCGCTACGCGAATCGGGACTACCTCGAGTTCGCCGAGAAGCATGCGCTGTTCGGCAACCCGCCGGTGCAGGTCGTCCTGCAACTGTATTCCGAGCCGTTGCAGAAGTTCCGCCTCGCCGGCCAGCGGCTCTACGAGGGTCCGCAGCCGGGCTCGCTCGCCGACTGCGAGCGGCTCGCGAAGTATTTCGATCCGCTCCCGTTCTGGTATCCGCCGCTCGAAGGCGCGCGCGAGCTGCGCTCCGATGCCGGCGCGGCGCGCAGCGTCGGCGACGAGTATCCGTTTCACGCGATTACGCAGCGCCCGATGATGATGTATCACTCCTGGGACTCGCAGAACGCGTGGCTGCGGCAGATTCTGTCGGAGAACTTCCTGTACATGAATCGCGCCGCCGCGCACGGAATGGGGCTCGCCGATTACGACTGGGTGTGGGTGGAGTCGCACCACGGCAAGGTTCGCTGCCAGCTGAAGACGATGGAAGGCGTCGAGACGCACACGGTCTGGACCTGGAACGCGGTGGGCAAGCAGCCCGGAGCCTGGGGTCTCTCGCCCGATGCCTCCGAGGCGACCGCAGGCTTCCTGCTCAATCACCTGATCTCCGAGCTGCTGCCCGCGGGCCATCAAGACGAGCGCCGTCTCAGCAACTCCGATCCGGTCACCGGGCAGGCCGCGTGGTTCGACCTGCGCGTCAAGGTAACGAAGTGCGCCGTCGGCGAAACCGGCATCTGGCCCACCTTTGCGACGATCAAGCCCTTGCCCGGAGACCGGGGCTACCGGCCGAGGATCTGGCGCTACCATGCCTATCCAAGCACGAAGGAACCGGCGTGAAGCTCGGCCTCGTAATCGATCTCGACACCTGCGTTGGCTGCCATGCCTGCGCGACGGCGTGCAAGGAGTGGAACGCGTCGTCCAAGGTGAGCAACGCGCTGTCTGACTATCAGCCCTTCGGCGCCGAGCCCTCGGGCGTGTGGTTCAACCGTGTGCGGCACTACGAGGTCGGCGAGTATCCGCTGAGCAAGACGATCAACTTTCCGATGTCGTGCCTGCACTGCGAGGACGCCGATTGCGTGAGCGTCTGTCCCACGGGCGCATCGTACAAGCGCGAGGACGGCATCGTGCTCGTCGACCAGGACAAGTGCATGGGCTGCAACCTCTGCGCATGGGCCTGTCCCTACGGAGCGCGCGAGCTCGACGAGGCGACCGGCACGATGAAGAAATGCACGCTCTGCGTCGATCGCATCTACGATACGATGCTTGCGCCCGAGGACCGGCAGCCGGCCTGCGTGCTTGTCTGCCCGACGCACGCCCGCCTGTTCGGCGACCTCGACGATCCGGCTTCCGAGGTCTCGCGCGTGAGCGAAGAGCGCGGCGGCTTCGGGCTGCTTGCGGAACTCGGCTACCGGCCCGTCAATCGCTACCTTCCGCCGCGGCAGCCCAAGACGGTGCTGAGCGACGACGATGCGCGCACTCTGCTCGACCGCGGGCTCGCGAGCCTGGCGAGCCCGCTCATCCGGCGTTGAAACCGGCATTCAGCATCGTATTCTTCACCGTGAGCTCGGGCGCCGGGCTCGGCCTGCTTGCTTTGCTTGCGCTCGCGGACCTGTTCGCACCGGATGCTCTCGCAGGCCGTGTCGTGTGGCGCGCGGCGCTCCTCGGCCTCTTCCTCGTCGCGGCCGGGCTCGCCTCTTCGGTGCTCCACCTCGCCAACCCGCGCAACGCCTGGCGCGCGTTCGCGCGCTTTCGCAGCTCCTGGCTTTCGCGCGAAGCGGTTTTCGCGGCAGCGCTGTTTCCGATCGCTGCGATCTACGCTGCGCTGGCCGCGGGCGCGGCCAAGGGCGCCTGGCGCGACTTCTTCGCGCTCGCGACCTGCCTCGTCGCGTGGGCGGTGCTCTTCTCTACGTCGATGATCTACGCGAGCCTGAAGCCGATACGCCAGTGGCGCACGACATGGACGCCGCTCAACTACCTGCTTCTCGGTCACTGGTCGGGCGCGCTGCTCCTGGCCGCCATGGCCGCTGCCTACGCCGGTTCGGCGCCGTTCTTTCTGCTGGGTGCCCTCCTGGGCCTTGTGGCGCTGGGGGTCAAACTTGCCTACTGGTATTCGATCGGCGAGCGCAGCGCTGGGGCAAAGAGAGCGCCGACGCTGGAACGCGCGATCGGAGTCGAAGCGGGCGTGCACGGCCCGGGCACCATGACCGCAGCGCGGGCGCGGCTGCTCGATGTCGGCCACTCGCACGGCACGTTTCTCACCGACGAGTTCGGTTTCGTGCTAGCCCGGCGCCACGCGAAGGTGCTGCGCGGCGCGGCGATCGTCCTCGGCTTCCTACTTCCGCTCGCATGGCTTCTCGCCGGCGCTGCGCACTGGCAGCTCGGGGTCGCTGCCGCCTGCTGCGGTATCATGGGCCTGCTCGCCGAGCGTTGGCTTTTCTTCGCCGAGGCCCGGCACACGGTGCGTCTCTATCACGGGGATCCACGCACATGAGCGCACGTCAATGAGCACGCTCGAGGTCAAGGTGTGGCGCGGTCGCGCCAATGGGGCGTACCACGACTACCGCGTTCCGCGCCACGATGCGCAGACCGTGCTTGACGTCGTCACCCACATTCAGCGCCGGATCGACCCCACGCTCGCCTACCGCTTCGCTTGCCGCGTCGGCATGTGCGGCTCGTGCGCCATGACCGTCAACGGCAAGCCGCGCTGGACCTGCCGCACGCATGTGGCGAAAGTCGCGCGGGGCGATCGCCTCGAGATCGGACCCCTCGCCAATCTGCCGGTCGTGCGCGATCTGGTGACCGACATGAGCATCTTCTTCGACAAGTCGATGCGCGCGAAGGGGCAGTTCGAGCCGACGGCGACGCGCACCGACGATTTCGCGCGCGTGCAGCCCGCCTCCGCAGCGCGCCGCGCCGCCGACGCCGCGATCGAGTGCATCGGTTGCGGCGTGTGCTACGCGGCCTGCGAGGTCGTGGCCTGGAATCCGGACTATCTGGGCCCGGCGGCGCTCAACCGCGCCTGGACGCTTGTCAACGACGTGCGCGACGGCGCGCGGCGCGAACGGCTTTCCGCCGTGGCGGGTGATGCCGGCTGCCACGCCTGCCACACGCACGAAACCTGCACCGAGCGTTGCCCGAAGAAGCTCTCGCCCACCGCAGCGATCGCCGGCTTGAAGCGCGAGACCGTGTGGGCGGCGTTGCGAGGCGAGTTGTGAGCGCGCGCGGCGAGACCCGGCTCTGGATAGCGCAGCGGACGAGTGCAATGGTGCTGGCGATCTGCGTGGCGGTGCACCTCGCGACGATGACCATCGCCGTGCACGGAGGGCTGAGCGCGGCGGATATCCTCGGGCGAACGCGCGGCAGCGCGACCTGGGCCGCGTTCTACGGGATCTTCGTGCTCGCCGTCTCGATTCACGCGCCGCTCGGTTTACGCACGGTGGCCTCCGAGTGGTGCGGCTGGCGCGGGGCCGGCCCCGATGCCGCCTGCGCGATGATCGCGGTGGCGCTCCTCGCGCTCGGGCTGCTGGCCGTGGCCGCGGTGACTCTATGAAAGCCGGCTGGCGCAACCGCGGCCATGCGGGCTACTGGGCGTTTCTCGTCCATCGCCTCTCCGGCGTAGCGCTCGCGCTGTTCCTGCCGCTGCACTTCGTGGCGCTCGCGCAGTCGCTCAAGGGCGTGGACGCGCTCGATGCTTTCCTCGCCTGGACGCGAGCCCCTTGGGTCGCCGCGAGCGAGGTCGCGCTGGTCCTCGCGCTTGCCGCGCACCTCACGGGCGGGCTGCGGCTGCTGCTCGCCGAGTTTGTCGGCTGGCGTCGCGACGTGCAGAAAACGCTCGTCGCCGCCGCTGCCGGAGTCGCCGCGTTCTGCGCGCTCGTGTTCGCGCTGCGGCTCGCCTGAAGCGATGCGCATCGATCCGCGCACCGTCGAGGAAGCCGCGAAGGCGCTCTACATCCGCGCACTGAAGATCCTGCCGGACGACGTGAAGGAAGGCTTCGCTGCGCTCGCGGCGCGCGAGAGCGTGGCGAGCGCGCGGGAAGTGCTCGGCATGATGGTCGCGAATATCGCCGTGGCCGAGCGCACCGACAATCTCCTCTGCCAGGATACGGGAATTCCGATCTACAACGTGACCATCGGCCGCGGCGTGGAGTTCGGCGCGGAGGACGGCGGCGCGCTCAAGGCCGCGATCCGCCGCGGCTGCGAGCGCGCAACGCGCGAGCACCCGTTGCGATCCTCGATCGTGCATCCGCTCACGCGCAGGAACGAGCAGACCTCGTGCGGGATCGGCGTGCCGGTCATCCGTATCGACGTCGACGACGCGCTGGAAGGGCTGCGCATCGAAATGATTCCCAAGGGGAGCGGCTCGGAGAACAACTCGTGGCTCAAGATGGCCGTGCCCGCCGATGGAGTCGACGCCATCAAGACCTTCGTTGTCGATTGCGTGCTCGACGCGGGGGGCAGGACCTGCCCGCCGACGATCGTGGGTGTGGGCGTTGGCGGGACCGCGGACCTGTGCGTGCACCTCGCGAAGCTCGCCGCCACGCGCCCGCTCGGCACGCACTGTGCCGACGAGGCCGGTGCGAGACTCGAAAGCGAACTCACCGAAGCGGTCAATCTGCTCGGCGTCGGCCCTCAGGGACTCGGCGGCGATGCGACCGCCTTCGCGGTTCACGTCGAGCTCGCCGCCACGCACATCACCATGAACCCCGTGGCGGTCAACATGCAGTGCCACTCGGCGCGGCGCGCGACCGCGCACCTTACACCCGACGGGGCTGTGCGCTACGCCTTCTGACGTAGCTCGACGAACCAGGCATGTTCATCGGTCACTTCGGGTTGGCGTTCGCGACGAAGAAGGTCGCTCCGCGACCTTCGCTCGGAACCCTGGTGCTCGCGGCGCAGCTCGCCGACGGTGTCTGGCCGGTTTTCCTCCTCCTCGGCTGGGAGAGCGTCGCGATCGTGCCCGGCACAACGGCCGTGACGCCGCTGCTGTTCACCTCGTAC
>DATJZM010000068.1:0-29684 GCA_035499135.1 Casimicrobiaceae bacterium
ATGCCGGAACGCCGGCCTGCCGCTCGAACCGGGCGACGAGCGAGCGGACACCGAGCTCGACGTCGCCCTCGCCGGTGCGCGTGCGAAAGTGGGTCAGCAGCTCGCGCACGTCGGCATAGGACTCCTGTACGCCCGACTGGATCGCGTCGAGGGTTTCCGCGACCTCCGCGGTCCGGGCGCCCGCGAGAGAGCGTCGCAGCAGCTGCACCTGGAGGTTCAGGAAGGCGAGCGATTGCGCGATCGAATCGTGGAGCTCCTGCGCGAGGAGATTGCGCTCCTCCGCGATGGCCAGCTCGCGCTCGCGCGAAGCGAGCCTGATGCCCTCGATGGCGGCACCCAGATGCTGGCCGAGACTCTCGAGCATGTGCCGGGTCTCGCTCGCGATCTCGTGCGCATCGGCGAAGAAAAGATTGTAGACACCGAGCACCTGCCGGTGCGCGGCGATCGGAAATGCGGCGACGGTGCCGAAGCCGGCTTCGCGGCAATGCGGCAGGCTCACGGCAAACGGCACTCGCTGCCCGCGCAGAATGTGAATCACGGCCCCTTCGTGAACGGCTGCGTCGGCGCAGGCGCACTCGCCGCGTGCAATGCAGGTTTCCCGCTCAAGGAATGCCTCGGGAAGCCCCTGCTCGACGTAGCGGTGCAGCGTCCCGCCTTCGCGCGAGACCAGGCGCACGAGTCCGGCGCTCGCCCCGGTCGCCACGATCAGCCGCCGCAAGAATCCGCGGCACAGCTCCTCCGTGGAGCTCGTGGCGTTGAGATAGGAGGTCATGTCGTAGAGCGTCGCGAGGCGGGCGTTCTGCTCTGCGAGTGAGCGGGTCTTCTCGCTCACCCGGGCCTCGAGCGTTCGGTACGATTGCTCCAGGCGCTCGGCCATGTGATTGAACCCGCCTGCAAGTGCGCCGAATTCATCCTTCGATTCGACCGGAAGGCGGGTGGCGAAATCGCCGAGCGCCATGCGCCGCAGGCCGTCTTCGAGTCGGTGCACGGGCCGGATCACGAACAGGAACGAGAGGTAGATGAGCGCGAGGGTCCCGGCGACGGCGAGCGCCACGAGCGCGATCTGGATGCTGCGCAGCAGGCGCATGGTGGCCGTGCTGTCGCGCTCGATTGCGCTGACGAGTTCATCGACGGTGCCGACGAAGGCCTCGACCTGCTGGCGGTCCAGGGCCAGAGGCGCTCCCGCTGCCGCCGCCCGGAAAGCCGGTTCGAGAGCGCGCCACTCGCGATCCATTGCCGCAAAGCGCAAGGCGATGGTGTCTGTCTGCGGCATGACCAAAGGGCGCGCGGGATCGCCCCGGCGAAGCGTGGCCGCGATCCGGTCGAAATTGTCGATCTCGGGGACGATGGCGGCGCTCGCCGCGCGCGCGTCGGATGAGGCTCGCTCTGCTTCCGCTGCAAGGAGGGCGAGCCGGTAGGTCCGCATGCGCAGGCTGCCCGCGTCGTTGATCGCGGCCGCATTCCCGTCGAGGCGCCACGACACGATCAGCGTCAGGCTGATCGAGGCGAGCGCCACGGCGAGAAAGAAGAGCTGAACGCCGACGAGCTTGGAAGAGAGCTTGCGCGGAAGAGCCATGGCTTGCGAGTTTCGCCGGTCGGTCCGGTTAGGACAAGCGGTGGCGTCGAGGGAATCGGAGGTGTCTTGATCTCGGTCAAGCCCTCGCACCCGCCCGAGGCGTACGAGAGACTTGTTTCCGTATCCTCCGACGGAACCCGAGGAAACGTTATGCCAGTTAGCCATCGTCGCGTCAGCTCGTCAAGGAGGGGCATTCCCATTCCGGCGCGGCACGAGCGGCGCTCGCCCTTGCCGTGGAACGTCCCGAAGTCGGAGGAAGACGATCACGGCGCCCCCGAGCGCGTGCGGCGCCTGCTCGAGAGCCCGAGCTACCGCCAGGCGGACGAAGACCTCGCGTTGCTCCAGCAGCCTCAAATGCGCGGCGTGCGCCTGCAGCTCGACTACTGGAAGGCGGAGAACTTGCTCCAAGCGCACGGCATCGGACACACGATCGTCGTCTTCGGAAGCACGCGCATCACCGAGCCACCGGAGGCGCGCCGCCGACTTCGGGCTGTGCGTGCCGCGCTCAAAGACTTCCCGCAAGATGCCGAGCGACAGCGGGCCGTACGCGTCGCCGAGCAGATCGTCGCGAAGAGCCGGTATTACGACGTCGCGCGCGAGTTCGGCCGCATCGTGGGACAAGCCGGTCGCGGTGCCGACCCGCATCAGCTCGTGATCATGACCGGCGCCGGGCCCGGCATCATGGAAGCTGCGAACCGCGGCGCGTTCGAGGTCGGAGCGGAGACCGTCGGGCTGAACGTGAAGTTGCCGCAGCCACAGTTCCCCAACCCTTACCTTACCCCCGAGCTTTGCTTCCGTTTCCACTACTTCGCTATTCGCAAGCTCCATTTCCTCGAACGTGCCCGCGCCCTGGTCGTATTTCCAGGTGGCTACGGAACCATGGACGAGATGTTCGAAACGCTGGCGCTCGTCCAGACGCGAACGATCGCACCGGTCCCCGTGGTCCTGGTCGGCAAGGCATACTGGCGGCGGGCGATCGACTTCGACTTCCTCGTCGCCGAGGGCGTGATCGAAGCGGAGGACATCGACCTCTTCTGGTACGCGGAAACGGCCGAAGAGATCTGGTCGAGCATTATCGAATGGTACGCCTGCCAGGGCAGATCGCTGCGGGCCGGGTCCAGGGGAGCACCGGAAGCACCGTGATCCTATCCTTTCACGGCGCCGATCGGGGAGTAACCGGCTCCTGTCACGGACTCGAAGCCGGAGGGCTCCGCCTGCTCGTGGATTGCGGCCTCTACCAGGGCCGGCGTGAACTCGTGGACGAAAACAGCGGGCCGTTCGGATTCGATCCGGGACAGATCGGGTTTCTCGTTCTTACTCATGCGCATCTCGACCACTGCGGCCGCATTCCGCTGCTCGTAAAGCGGGGATTCCGCGGCGAGATCATCGCGACTGCCGCGACGCGCGAGCTCGCGCGGTTGATCCTGCTCGATGCGGCTCACCTGCAGGAAGAAGACGCGAGGCGCACCGAACGCAAAGCCCGACGGCGCGGAACCGCCCCAATCGAGCCGCTCTATACGGTGGCCGACGCCATGTGGTCGTTCGATCGCTTTGGCCGGACGGTCGCTTACGACGAGCGCGTTGCGCTGAACGATGCCGTGGCGATCACGTTGATCGATTCGGGGCACATTCTCGGCTCGGCGTCCCTCGTCGTGGACGTCGGCCAAGGCCCGAGGCGGCTACGCACGGTGTTCTCTGGTGACGTGGGCGGGAGAGGTCACCCGATCGTACGCGACCCCACGGCACCACCGGAGGCCGACTACGTGGTGATGGAAACGACTTACGGCGACCGGCTGCACCGCAGCCTGGCCGAGTCCGTGGAGGAGCTTTGGCAAGCAGTGCGGGAGACGCTGCGGCGCGGCGGCAACGTGATCATTCCGACCTTTGCTCTGGAGCGCAGCCAGGAGATCCTGTACTTCCTCCGCGAAGGCGTAGAGCGCGAGCGCCTGCCACGAAGCATGCCGGTATTCGTCGATTCGCCGATGGCGATCTCCGCCACCGAGATCATGCTGCGGCACCCGGACTGCTTCGACGAAGAGGCGCGACGCACGTTCGATCGTGGAGATCCTTTCGCGCCTCCAGGGCTGCGCTTCTCGCGCGAAACTGCGGATTCGATGGCGCTCAACAAGATCATCGGGGGCGCGGTCATTCTGGCCGGATCCGGCATGTGCACGGGGGGACGCGTCCGGCACCACCTTCGACATAACCTGTGGCGCGAAACGTCGAGCGTGATCTTCGTCGGGTATGCCGCCGAGGGCACGCTCGCGCGGGAGATCATCGACGGGGCCGAGAGCGTCGACATCTTGGGCGAACCGGTGCGAGTCAGAGCCAGCATCCATACGATCAACGGCTTTTCGGCGCATGGCGATCGGGACGAGCTGCTCGCGTGGCACGCGTCGACTGGCCGACCGAGGACAACTTTCCTGGTGCACGGCGATCCCGAGCATGGAATGAAGGGCATGGCCGAGGCGCTGGCGCAGCGCAGCCACACCACGATGCTTCCCGTCCTCCACCAGAGCGTCGAGCTCGCCTAGCCGCGCCTATTTCAACTGCTCGCGGACGCGAACGCGATCGATCGCGGCGCTTCCCGCGCCGGCGGTGTGCTACCGGAGCGACAGGATGTACCGGATCATTGTCCTCGCATCCGCGTCGGACACCTCGGGGTGAGGTGGCATGTGCCACGGGCCCGCGCCGTGCGCTCCGTCCTTGACCGCTTCGACGAGCACCGCCCCTGCTTTCGGATCTCGGCGGTGCCTCGCCGCGACATCAACGAAGGCCGGTCCGGTCTTAGTCTCGGCATCGGCGTGGCACGCGTAGCATTTGTACTTCTGCAGCAGAGGACGCGCTTCATCGGCGAGGACGGGGCCTGCCGCCGTCCATGAAAGGATCGACACCAAGATAAGCTTTAGCTCTGACCGGGCCACGGACTCCACTCGTAGCACAGACCGCATGACAGGGTCTTGATCCGTGTCAACGCGCGGTTTGCGCGGTGCTGCCACTCTACGAGAGCGGGTGAAACGGCGAAAGCTGGCGTGCCGTATTCTGGCATTGCACCATGGCGACAGAGCCCATTGCCGAACTGACGATCGACCGGGAATCCGCGTCTCGAGCGCCTGCACGACAAGCGCGCTGCACCGGCAGGTGGACCGTGCAAGGCGTCGCCTCGCTCGAGGACCAGTTCGAGGCGCTGCCGTGGCCGCGCTCGGGCGAGTTGGTGATCGACGCTGCGGGCATCGCGACGCTGGATACCTCCGGAGCCTGGCTGCTCCATCGCATGACTCAGGGCCTGCGAGCGCAGGGCGTTACTGTGCGCATAGACGGACTGCGGCCGGAGTTCGGCGGGCTGCTGCAGCTCATCGCGTCGCGCGGGACGGCAGCAGCTCGCGTCGCGGCGGCCAGTCGACCGGGCCTGCTCGCGGGGATCGGCCTCAAGGCGTGGGCCGATGCGCGCAACGCCGCCGATTTCCTCGCTTTCGTCGGCGAAGCCTTTACCGTCCTGTTTCGATCGCTCGCACAGCCCCGGCGTATCCGCTGGCGTGCGATCCTGCACAACATTCAGGTCGCTGGCTTCGACGCGCTCCCGATCACCGGATTGCTGTCCTTTCTGATGGGCATCGTCATCGCCTACCAGGGGGCAGATCAGCTGCAGCGCTTCGGCGCCAATATCTTCGTCGCGGACCTCGTCGGCATCGCGATGCTGCGCGAGCTCTCGCCGCTGCTGACAGCGATCATCGTCGCCGGGCGATCGGGCTCGGCGTACACGGCCCAGATCGGCACGATGAAGGTTACCGAAGAGATCGACGCGCTGCGGACCGTGGGCGTCGTACCGCAGGAGCTGCTCGTGCTGCCGAAGATGCTGGCACTCGTGATCGTGCTGCCGCTGCTCACCGTCTACACCGACATCACCGGTGTGCTGGGCGGAATGCTGATGGCGCGCACGCAGCTCGATCTTGGCTTCGACGTCTTTCTTCGGCGTCTCAATGAGGCGATCGTCATGTCGACTTATCTGACCGGGCTCTGCAAGGCGCCGGTGTTCGCCATGATCATCGCCCTCGTCGGGTGCTTCCGCGGCTTCGAAACGGCCGGCAGCGCCGACAGCGTCGGCCGGCAGACGACGATCTCGGTCGTCCAGTCGATCTTTCTGGTCATCGTGACCGACGCGATCTTCTCGATCGTCTTCAACCTGCTCGATCTTTGAGACTCATGACAGGGCGCGACTCCGACCTGGTCGTGGAGATCAAGAATCTCAACACGCGCTTCGGCACCGCCGTCGTGCACGAGAGCGTCAGTCTATCGGTGCGCCGCGGCGAAATATTCGCGCTGGTGGGGGGAAGCGGCTGCGGAAAGTCGACGCTGTTGCGCGAGGTAATCCTGCTGCAGCCGCCGGTATCGGGCTCGATCCGGGTGTTCGGTCGCGAGGTCATCGGCTTGACCGATGAAGAGGCGTTGCCGTTGCGGCGCCGCTGGGGCGTGGTATTCGAGCGTGGCGCGCTCTTTAGCTCGCTCACCGTGGCGGAAAACGTCGGCATGGTCCTGCACGAGCATACGCCGCTCTCGGCACCGCTGATCGAGGAGATCGCCGCCTTGAAGATCGCGCTCACGGGATTGCCTGTCGATGCCGGGCCGAAGTATCCGAACGAGCTCTCGGGCGGCATGCGCAAGCGTGCGGCATTGGCCCGCGCCATCGCGCTCGACCCGGAGCTTCTCTTCCTCGACGAGCCGACCGCCGGGCTCGATCCGCTGAGCGCCGGCGGGATCGATGAGCTCGTGCGCAGCCTGCGCGATGCGCTCGGTCTCACGATCATGCTCGTGACCCACGATCTCGATCTGCTGTGGCGCGCGGCCGACCGGGTCGCCGTCCTCGGCGAAGGCCGCATCCTCGGCGTAGGGACGATGAACGAACTGTCACAGCTCGCCGATCCGCTGATCCGCGAATACTTCTACGGGCCCCGCGGGAGAGCCGCGCGGGAACAGGCATGGAAGCAAAGGTCAACTTCACCGTCGTAGGGATCTTCGTGCTGACGCTCGGTGCCGCGCTGATCGGCGGCGTCCTCTGGTTGAGCAGCGGGAAGTATTTCGGACAAAGCTACGCCATCTACCGCTGCTACATGACCGACTCGGTCGCCGGGCTCAATCTGAACGCGCCCGTGAAGTACCACGGCGTGGACGTAGGGACGGTGCGGGCGATCGCACTGAATCCGGCCAACACTGAGGAAGTGCAGCTGACGCTTGCAATTTCGCGCGGCACGCCCGTCAAGGAGGACACGGTCGCGATATTGCAGACGCAGGGCTTGACCGGTATCGCGTACGTCGAGCTGACCGCGGGCGGCAAGGACTCGCGCCTGTTGACCGCGCGTCCAGGCGAGGAATACCCGGTGATCAAGTCCGGGCCATCGCTGCTGACACGCCTCGAAACGACCGTGACCGCGCTGATTGCGAACCTGACTCGCACGACCGAGAGTTTCAACGCGCTGCTGGACGAGAAGAACCGCCGGGAGATCTCGGCGACGATCGCCGACCTGGCCACGGTATCGCGGACGCTCGCGGCGCGCTCGCCGTCGATCGACGCGGGGCTGGCCAACGCCGCCCGCGCGATGGAGAACACGGCGAAGTTCACCGACGATCTGCCGCGACTGGCGCAGCGGATCGAACGCAGCGCCGACCGGCTCGACGCGATGGCAGACGCGGTTGCCCGCGCCGGAGGCAGCGCCACGCAAACGCTCGACAGCACGCGTTCGGACCTGCAGCAGTTCACGACCGAAGGGTTGCCCGAGGTCAGGGAGCTGGTGGCGGAGCTCCGCGAGCTCACTGGCACACTGCGCCGCGTCGGCTCCGACCTCGAACGAAACCCGAGCGAGCTGGTATGGGGACGGCAGCCCGGCAAGCGCGGCCCTGGGGAGTAGGAATGCAAGAGGCTTCCATGAAGACCCCATCTGCGACGGGTGAAGGCATCAATCTGCAACGACCCAAGCGGACCGGCCAGACCTTCGGAGCGTTCCTAATTATTGTCGTTGTTCTGCTCGGCGGATGCACCGGGCTCCAGCCGCCACGGGAAGACGTCCCGACTCTCTATGTGCTGTCCGCCCAGCCGCTGCGCAGCGTGGCGTCGCCCCGACGCGAAGTGGTGATCGAGGTGGCGCTGCCACGGGCTTGGCCCGGGTTCGACACCGCGCAGATCGCTTATGTTCGGCAGCCTTACGAGCTCGACTACTTCGCGGCTAGCCGCTGGGCCGATACGCCGTCGCGGATGCTTGGCCCGCTCGTTGCCCGCGCGCTGGAGCAGGCCGGAAGCTTCCGTGCGGTCGTTCAGATGCCAGGCACCGTTCCAGCCGACGTCCGCCTCGACGTCGAGATCATTCGCCTGCAGCAGAATTTCGCTGTGCACCCGAGCCGCGCGGAGCTCACGCTGCGCGCGCAGCTCACCGACCTCCGCGGCAAGCGCGTTGTCGCCAGCAAGGTCATCGAGGAAGTCGAAAGCGCGCCAAGCGAGGATGCGGCGGGCGGTGTCGCCGCTGCCAACGAAGCCCTGCAGCGGGCGCTCGAGCAGGTTGCCGAGTTCTGCGTGGCCGAAACGGTCGCCCGTTAGCGCCTCGCACCACGAGCCGGTCGCGCAGTGCGCGACAAAGGCTGCGTTTGACCAAACACTCAGTCTGAGCGCGCCGCCTGCCCGTTGCCTGCGTGCGGCGTGATCGCGCCGCAGTCGATCAACCGACGTCCACGGCTTCGCCCTTTTTTCTTTCTAGGACCGCCCGCGGCGGTGGTGAAAACCAGAGTTGATACATGGTCGTCACCCACATGATTGCGAAACACAGACCAAACAATCCTCCCGACACCAGCACCATGATCGCGAACGGACCATAGAGCTTGGTTAAGTACCAGGAGAATACGTCCATGATTACTGCAGCGAACGGGACGGCGATGACGGTGCACTTGAACCAGACCGGCCGAACGTATGCATGGCTGTACATGAGCCCCATGATGAAGAAAATGAAGGTCAGTCCGAACAGGTGGATATGCGACACGCGAACGAGTGTGAAGATGTTGGTACCTGTATCCTGCTCGGTCACTTTCTTCAGATTGTCGTATCCATTCAGACTCGGAATATGCGGATTGCTGCCGTCGTGACACATCATGCAGCGCTGATCGAGAATTGGCCTTATGTCGGACTCGTATTTGCCTCGGTCGGCACCCTCCCTGACCCAGGTGATGACGACACCGGCCTGGTCGGCCGGCAGCATCGTCGACATCGGGCCACGCAACGCTGCTTCGAGCCGTGAGCCTTTACCCGTACCGGCGTAGACGACCATGAGGTCCTTGTAGGACACGAGGAACGGGTTTCCCCCCGCTCTTCCCGCGTAGTTGTGGTACAGGTAGATGGCCGCGAAGAAAAAGCCCAACCCCAGCACCAGGAGCGCGCCCGTGTACAACACGCGCAGGCTGTAGGGCAACTCCGAATAGTGTCGATACAATCCGTGCAGCGGGACGTCAGTCGTCATAAACGAATCCTTTGGTCCGTGTTCGACTTCGGCCTGCCCCAATCTCGACCCTGGCTCATAGTGCCGAGGCGCGATTACTTGGCTGGCAAAATGACGTACACAACGGAACGCGCCTTCTGCCGCGAGTAATACGCGGCGAGGGTCTCCACGTCGGCCTCGGTGAGCACATCCGACATCGCTGCCATCTGCGGGCTCTTGCGCTCGCCCGTTCGATAGGCGTGCAGCACTTTTTCCAGATAGTCTGCTCGCTGTGCCGCCAAGGCAGGCAGCCAAGGATCCGTGCTATTGCCGTCGACGCCGTGGCATCGGTCGCATCGCTGCGCCCACTCGGCGGCCGTCAACGGTTTGGTCGCCTTGGTCGGTTGCGGTTGCTGATTTGCGTAGAAGGCGCTCAGGTTCTTCGCGGTGGCCTCATCAAGCGACGCCACTAGACCTTTCATCGTATCGTCGGCGCGCGAACCGTCCTTATAGGCGCGAATCGCTGCCGCAAGATACCGAGCGTCCTGCCCGGCAAGGCTTGGGATCGTCGGTTCGGTGCTCACGCCCTTGTCGCCGTGGCACCCGGAGCAAGAGGTGGCGGCTATCTTGCCAGCGGCTTGGTCGCCTGGCGTCGGAGTTTGGGCGCGCGCAGGCTTTTGCAATGCGTAATAGAGGGCGATGTTGCTCAACTCCGCCTCGCTGGACGCCGCGAGCATCGACTTCATTAGGTCACTCTTGCGTTGGCCGTCCCTATAGGCCTTCATTGCGGCGACTAGATACTTCGGATCCGATCCGACCAGGCTGGGTGTGCCGGGGGTCTTGCTCACGCCTGCCTCGCCGTGGCAGCCTGCGCATGCGGCTGCGGCCGCCTTCCCTGCCTGCAAGGGGTCGGGCTTGGCAGGAGCCGACTTGCTCCCGCTCGCCACGAGGGGTTGCGCGGGATCGAGGCTGGCGTAATAGGCAGCCACCTTGACCAGAGCGTCATCGCTCAGGAACTTTACTGCGCCCGGCATGGTGCTATCGGCGCGGGCACCCGATTGGTATGCGCGCATCTCGCGGTACAGATAGCCCGCGCGCTGGCCAGCAAGGTTGGGTATGGCCTTGGTGTTGCTGATACCGTTTGCACCGTGGCAGCCGTTACATGCGCTCTCGGCAAGGTGCTTGCCTTCCGCGACGTCTGCCGCATTCGCGTAAACGGCTCGGAGATCATCACCCGGGCTGGCCGCGACGCGAGTGCCCTGGGCTTCGGCGGGCAGGGGAGAACCTACGCCCGTCGCTCCGGCGACAAGCGCGAGCGCAACGAGGCATGAGATCGGTGCCCGCTGGATCATCGAGTCTCCTCAAGCGTTTCTAACGAAGCAGATCGACACCTCCGGTTGGCGCGCATATGCGGGGGACCTTTGCGCTCGGCAGAAACGACCGCAACGCTACTTCGCGATCATCTGCGCTGCGCGCGGTCGTCCCACGCCCGAACGTCCATCCGCGCTCACTTGAGAGCAGCGTAGTAAGCGGCGAGGTTCGCCATATCCTGATCGCTGAGTTTGGCCGCAAAGGTCTTCATGACGGCGTTCGGGCGCTTGCCCGATTTGTAATCCTGAAGGGCTTGTATGAACTCAGCCTCTGGCCTACCGGCCAGCTTGGGGGTTTGGTTGACTCCCTCTCCGTTCGCACCGTGGCATCCGGCACAGCTTGCGGCCTTCGTCTTACCTGCGGCGGCGTCACCCGCACCCTCTGCCGCCCCGACGATACCGAGTAATCCAAAAACCAACGCCAACACAAGCATGCGTTTCATTCGTCAACTCCTTTGAGGTCACTTCCGCTTGTAACCGCGAGAGATCCCGAGTTCGCTCTGGATGGAGCCCCCGGTTGGCATGCAACGCGCGCCAAGACGGGGAGTAAGTCAGTTCGTGGCGCCGGTTCCGGAATTGAACATGTAAACGATCGCGCTCCGGATCTCTGCGTCCGTGAGATCGGCCATGCCGCCACGCGGGGGCATCGCTCCGTGACCGTGGATCGCCGACCTTACGACGACGTCCAAGCCCTGCTTCACCCGTGGAGTCCATGCGGCGCGGTCGCCGATCTTCGGCGCGCCGTTGACGCCCGTGCCGTGGCACTTCACGCACTGCGTCTCGACGATTTCTTTGCCGGTGCGCGCCGCTGCCTTGCTGGTCCGGCTGACCGGCTCGGTCCAGTGTGCGCCGGACTGATTGACCATATAGGTGATCGCGCGCTCGATCTCGGTATCGGTCAGCGCGGGATTGCCGCCGTGCGCGGGCATCTGCCGGATGCCCTGCATTGCGCTCTTGGTCAGGCCCGTCAGGCCCTTCTCCGCGCGAGCAGCCCACGCCTTCTTATCGCCGATCTTCGGTGCACCGTTCGCACCGGTGCCGTGGCAGGAGATGCACAGAGAGTCGACGATCTCCTTGCCCGAGCGCTCCTGGGTCTGCGTCTCCGCTGCGCTCCAGACAAATATCGCAACGGCCGCCAGGGCCGTCGTCGCGACACGCCGGCCGATGCTCGAGCCGGGGACCTCGACGCTCATGGGGCGCCTCCATCGAAACGGGAAGCCGCCGCGAATTCGCGGTAACGCGCCGCCTCGTCAATTGATTTGCCGCAGGGGGATACTAGGACAGGTTCTCGCGCAGTCGTGTTGACCTGCATCAAGCCGCTGCCGTTTACAGCGACCCTAGCGGCTAGGGCGGTGCGCCAACCGCTCCGGCCGCCGGTAGACGCACTTCCCCGCAACATGCGTCGCGAGAATCGCGCGGTCGTCGGCGAGCGTCATCTGAATGAAAAGCGCTTCCTCGAGGCTCTCGGCGTATTTCATGCGGTAGTCGATCAGCGGCGTCGATCTGAGGTCGAGGACGACCAGGTCGGCCTCCATGCGCGGCGCGATGCTGCCGATTCTGTCCTCGAGGTGCAGTGCTCGCGCCGCCCCGCGCGTCGCGAGGTAGTAGGCCTGGCCCGCGGAAAGCGGGTAGCCGTGAGACTGGGCGGCCTTGTAGGCCTCGCCCATCGTCTGCAGCATGGAGAACGACGTGCCCGCCCCCAGGTCCGTCGCCAGTCCGACGCGCACCGGTCGCTCGCGCCTGGCCGTGCGCTCAAGGTCGAGGGAGCCGCTGCCCAGGAAGAAATTCGACGTCGGACAGTGGGCGATCGCGGTTTCCGTCTCGTGACAGCGCTTGAGCTCCCTCTCGGTGAGCCAGATGCCGTGACCGTAGATCGCGCGCGGGCCGAGCAGCCCGTAGTGGTCGTACACGTCGAGGTAGCCCTTGCGCTCGGCAAACAGCTCCTTGACCCATGCGACTTCGCGCCGGTTCTCTGCCACGTGCGACTGCACGAAAGTGTCGGGGTATTCGCGCCACAGCCGCCCGGCTGCGGCGAGCTGGTCGGAGGTGCTCGTCGCGGCGAACCGCGGCGTGATGGCGTACAGGAGGCGCCCCTTGCCGTGCCATTTCTCGATCAGCGCGCGCGATTCGTCGTAGCCGCGGCGCGGCGTATCGAGCAGCGGCGGCGGTGCGTTCCGGTCCATCAGAACCTTGCCGGCGATGATGCGCAGGCCGAGCCGGGAAGCCTCGGTGAACAGCGCATCGACTGACGTGGGGTGGACGGTGCAATGGACTGCGGAAGTGGTCACTCCGTTGCGCAGGCTCTCGGTCAGAAACACCCGCGCCACCGCCCGGGCGTACCTGACGTCGCTGAATCGCTGCTCTGCGACGAACGGGTACCTGTTCAGCCAGTCGAGAAGCTGCGCGCCGGAAGCCCCGATGATCGGTGTCTGCGGAAAGTGGACGTGGCAGTCGATGAAGCCTGCGGTGATCAGGGCATTCTTCCCGCATTCCTCGACGCGCGTGCCGCGTGCGAGAAGCGGGCGCACCTGCCGCGCAGGGCCGAAGTGGGTGATGCGCCCGTCGGCCATCGCGACAATCGCGTCGGGTTCGTAGCGCATTGCCGCGGCAAGACCCTGCTCGAATGGATCACCCGAGTAGGTGAGCGCGGGACCGCGAAGGGCGGACTGCGGCCCGGGCTTCACTGCACGACGCACATGATCACCTGATTCGGCCCGTGGCTTTCCGCCACCCGGCCCTGTGCGATCGTCTGGTCGCTGCGAGGCTGGTCGTGCACCGACCTGCGTCCACGCAGTGGCGGCGCTGCGGTTCGTAATCGCCAGGCGCTCATGATCGACGCAGATCCTTCCATCGTCGGTGGACCCAGTACCACTGCTCGGGATGGCGCAGGATCAGGCGTTCGAGCGCCGCATTGTACTCGCGAGTGTTGCGCCGGATGTCCTCGTCCGCGCTCTCGCCGGCGATCGTCGGCAGCGCCTGTTCGAAGCGCAGCACATGCCTTCCATCGGGCTCGCGCCAGCTTGCGGCCGGCACGACGGGCGCGCCCGTGACGAGCGCGAGGATCGCGAGGCTCTTGAACGTCCACGCTGCGTGGCCGAAGAAGTCGACCCGGATGCCGTCGGGCGGACCCGCGTGCTGATCGAAGGGGAACACGATGACGTCGCCCGCCGCCAGCCGGTCGAGAATCGTGTCGAGGGAGCCGCGCTTGGAAAGCACGCCGAAGCCGCCGCGACGGAAGCGCCAGTTGACCAATCGATCGAGCCAGCGGGGCTTGATCGGACGGCGCAGGAAGTGAAAACGCCCGCGCATGTGGGGGAACTGATTGAGGCCGGCGATCGTCGCGACTTCCCAGTTCCCGAAATGACCGGTCAGTATCAACGCGCCCTTGCCGACGTCAAGCGCCTGGGCGAGCGCTTCGACGTTTTCGACGCGCATCATCGCCGCCTTGCGCGCCTCCGACAGCCCCCGGAACAGCACGAACTCGCCGCAGAGCCGCCACAAGTGCGCGTAGTGCGCCTGAGCGAGACGAACGATCTCCGCCTCCGGCACGGTGTCCCCGAAAACGCGCCGCAGATTATCGAAGACCACCCGCCGACGGATCGGAAGGAACCGCTCGATGAAGCGCCCGCTAAGCGCGACCTCCACGGAATCAGGCATGGCGAGGGCGACAGCGGAGGCGCTTGCGCGGTCATGCGTCAGCGACAGCGCGATCCTCGCGATGCGGTTGCGGCCGAGCACGGCGCGCGCTCGCGGTCCAACCACCGTCTGCGGAGCACCGTAGGCATCCCGCGCGACGGCAAAATCCGCCGGGCCGATTTCCCCGAGCGCGGCCTCGCGCGGAAATAGCTTGAGACAAGCCTCCTTGGCGGCGAAGCGGGCCGCGAGGCTCGCCGCGCGGCCCGGTCCGTTGCCGCTGTCCGCGAGCTCCTGGGCGGAGAACAGTCGCTCGAGATCGGTCGGCGCCGAGTCGTGGAGCAGCCGGTCGATGCGCGCGATCTCGACCGTGTCGATGCCGCAGCGCGTCGGCCCTGCGATTCCCGCGGCCGAACCGTCGCTCACGGCGATCACTCAAGCCGCACGCAGCAGCAGGGCGGCATTGGTGCCGGCGAAACCACGGCAGAGAACAAGCGCTATCCGGCCGTGCGGTTGCTGCGCTCTGGCCGAAACGGGAATGCCGTTGCACGCCGGGTCGATCGACTCGAACGTGGCAACCCCGGGCACGACGCGCTCGCGCAGGCAGAGCAGCGCGAGGACCGCTTCGAGGATGCCGGCGGCGGCGATGAGGTGTCCGAACGACCACTTGAACGCAGTCGTGGGCGGCACGCTGGCGCCCGCCGCGTCGAAGATGCGGCGAATCGCGGCCGCTTCGGAAGCGTCGGATTGCGGCGTGCCGTTGCCATGGGCGGCGATCATGCCCACGTCGCCTGCGCGCAGCCCCGCGTCGTCGAGGGCAAGCGCTATCGCCCGCGCCAGCGCGTCGCCGTCGTCGCGGATCGCAAGCAAGCCCTGCGCGTCGCTGGCTGAGCCGCCTCCGAGCACCTCGCCGAGCACGGCCGCGCCTCGCGCTTGCGCCGAAGCCTCGGTTTCGAGCGCCAGCGCAGCCGCGCCCTCCCCGAAGAGGCTGCCGTCGTGGAGGCGATCGAACGGGCGAATCGTGTTGCTCGCGAGCAGTCCGACATCGCCGTAGTAGAGCACCATCTGGGGCTCGATCGGCGCGTCGTGGCCGACCGCGAGCGCGCGCTCGGCCTCGCCGTTGCGCAGTGCCTCCATCGCCTCGATCACCGCCAGCGTACCGCCGATGCTGTGGTTCGTTATGCACGCGTTCGCGCCCTTGAAGCCGTGCCGGATGCCGATGTGGCCCAGGACATTGTTCGGCAGGGTGCGCAACAGCCACATCGGATTGACCGTGTTGGCGAGCTCGCGCCCGAATGCGGGCAGCGTGTCCTTCGCCTCGGTCATCAGCGGAAAGTAGTCGTACTGGCTGTCGTAGTTGCCGCCGCCGGAACCCACGTACACGCCAGTGCGATCGCTGTATTGAGCGGCTGCATCCGGCGCGAGGGTATCGCGGTAGGGCAAGAAGCCAGCCGCCTCGATCGCGCGCGCCGCGGCGTAGAGGCCGAACAGATCGGTGCGCCGGATCAGCTTGTGCAGCTTGCGGTCCTCGACCATTTCGCGCGGGTTCATGTCCGCGATCTCGCCCGCTACGCGGGTTGGCCATCCCGTCGTGTCCCACTGCCGAATCGGCGCAATCGCCGAGCGGCCGGCCAACACCGCTTCGAGTATCTCCTGCGGCTGCCTGCCTGCGGCGCAGACCGCGCCGGTGCCGGTGATGACGACGCGCGGCTTCACGAGTCGCTAGGGACGGAAGCCCAGGCCGTCGACGTCCTGCGGGCGGCGCAGCGCCACGCAACTGTTCGACCCGCCGAAGCCGAACGAATTGGAGATCGCGACGCGCACCGACCGCCTTGCCGGTGCGTCGCGGACTAGACCAATGTCGCACTCGGGGTCAGGCTCGCGCAGGTTGGCGTTGACCGGCAACTCGCCATGGCGGATCGCGAGCGCGCAGACCGCGACTTCCACCGCGCCCGCGCCAGCGATGAGGTGTCCCATGCTGCTCTTGGTCGAGCTCACCGCCACTTCCTTCGTTCGCCCGCCGAAGACCGCGCGGATCGCCGCGCTCTCGCTGCGATCGTTCATGAAGGTGGAGGTGCCGTGCGCGTTGATGTAGTCGACGTCGGCAATCGACGCGCCGGCGTCGGAGAGCGCCTGGCGCATCGATTGGATCGGGCCGTCGCCGTCCGGCGGAGAATCGGTGATGCGGTAGCTCGACAGCGAATTGCCGTCGCCGGCGAGCTCCGCGTAGACGTGTGCGCCACGGCGCCGCGCTGCGTCCCATTCCTCGAGAACGATGAAGCCGGCACCTTCGCCGAGCAGGAAGCCGTTGCGCGTCATGTCGAAGGGACGGCTCGCGCGCTCCGGCGTCTCGTTGTCGGGCGAGAGCGCGGAGAGCAGGCAGAAGCCGGCCACGCCGACCGGACTGATCATGGAGTCGAAGCCGCCGGCGAGAACGAAATCCACCGCCCCACGCCGGATGAGCTTGAGCCCCGTGCCGAGGGCCTGTCCTCCGGACGCGCACGCGGTGTGCACCGACGTGGCGTAGCCGCGGATACCGTGGCGCCGTGTGAGCAGCGATACGCCGGTCGTCGATTGGCTGCGACAGAACACGAGCGGGTTGTTCGCGGATTCGTCCTCGAGGAGCCGTGCGGCGTCGAGCTCGCCGCTCGCAGCGCTGTGCCGGTGCACAGCGGTCAGCTCTGCGAAATCCACGCCCATCATTCCGGTGCCTACCGCGCAGCCCCAGCGCTCGCCGGTCGCGTCGGTGGGCCGGATGCCGGCGTCGTCGAGCGCCTGCTCGGCGGCCGCGAGGGCGAAACTGTGCGAGCGGTTGGCGAGCTTGAGAAGCTTGCGGTCCCCGATCGCAGCGAGCGCGTCGAAACCCTTCACCTCGGCGGCGATGCGCACGGGGAAGCCCGACGCGTCGAAGAGGCTGATCGGAGCGCCGCCGCTGCGGCCCGCCAGGAGCGCCTGCCAGGTGGACGCGACGTCGTTGCCGACCGGCGTGACCAGTCCGAGCCCGGTGATCGCGACGCGGCGTCGTTTCTCGTTCACGCGGCGCCCTCTCTCTCCGCAATGTCGAGACGCGCGGTGGCTACGCTTCGGCCCTCTGTCGCGGCTGACAGACGAACCGTACCGCCTCCGCCGCCGGACGAAATCAGCTCGGCGGCGATTTCCACCTCCTGGCCGGGCACGATGAACGAGCGCACCTTCACGTTGGTCATGCGCTGCGGCACGAGCTTCTTCGCCGGCGCGGCGCCGATCGTCGCGCGGGCGAGATCCATGGCGAGCCGGATCTGGCTGTCGAGGAGGAGGGTGGCCGGAAAAACGGGCCGCCGCGGGAAGTGATCGGCAAAGAACCGCGCGGTGCGGGGCACGCGCAGCGTGGCCCGCGCGGATCGCTCGGGCGCATCCCGGATCTCGACCACCTCGAGCGCATCGACGCCGTGGAAGCGTCCGCGTGGAGCGCCTTCGCCGCAGAGCAGCCGGTACCGTTCCCGCATCGCCTCGGGTGCATCGAAGTCCTGCACCGGGAGCATCGGGCCAAGGCAGTGCCTGAGCTCGATCACGGTCTCGCCGTCGACCTCGGCCGTGCCGCTGTAGGCGACGGCTTCATCGTCGCAGCTCTCGATTTCTACGGCCAGCTCGAGCCGGCTCCCGGGAGCGACGTCGCGATGAAAGATCGTCTCCGTGGCGAGCGCTGCGACGGGCCGCCCGCGGAAGTCGATTTGGGCCATCGCAACCCAGGCGGCAAGTTGTCCCACCGCTTCGGCGACCAGACACGCCGGAAATTCCCTGAGGGTGACCGGCACGTCGAACACCGCTCGTGCGCGCACACCGGGCTCGAGCTCGGTGATGCGGTCGACGAAAGAAAACGCGGCAAAATGATCGCTCATGCGCTGCGGCGAAGCCCCATCAGGCCGAGGCCGGCGCTTCCTTCTGCGCGCGGACTACCAGCTTGCAGAAGGTCTCCGGCGTGAACAGCCTCGGGATGTCGGCCACTTTCATCGGCGTCTTGAATCGCTCCGCCGGCACTTCCGACAGGTAGGCCTTGAGCTGCGCCACGCCCTTGTCGGTGACGATCCCCTTTTGCTCGAACTCCGCCTCCGGCAGGTCCCCGCGCGCGTTCTCCACGATCTTGCCGCGGGGAATCTTGATCTTGAACGCTCGCTCGAGGCGGAAGACCATGTCGAGGAAGTCGATCGATTCCGCGTCCAGGCCCTCGATGAGCGATACGTCGAGCTTGACCTGCTCGACATCGCAGCCAAGCGCATCAGCCATCGTTTCCGCGACCTTGGGAAAGACCGCCATGATTTCTTCCTTGGTAACTGCTTCGTTCGCCATTACGCTCACTCCATTTTGAAACCGCCGTCCACACCCAGCACCTGCCCCGTGACGTAGTCCGCATACGGAGAGGCGAGAAACCACACCGCCCAGGCGACCTCTTCGGGCTTGCCGTAGCGCTTGAGCAAAATCTTGGACTTGACCGCATCGCCTGCGAGCTCGCGTACATCGCTCGACATATCGGTCTCGATCACTCCCGGAGCTACGCAATTGACGGTGATCTTGCGCGAGGCGAGCTCGACCGCGAGTGCGCGCGTGAAAGCGTCTATCGCGCCTTTGCTCGCTGCGTAATTGGTCTGTCCCCGACCGCCCTTCAGCCCCGAAACCGAGCCTATGTTGATAATCTTGCCGCTACGGCGAACGATCATGTGCGGCACGACGGCGCGCGTGACGTTGAACACGCCGGCGACATTGGTGTCGAGGACGACGCGCACGTCATCGTCGTCGAAGGCCGCGAGCTGGTTGTCGCGAATCGCACCGGCATTGTTCACCAGGATGTCGATTTTCCCGCAACGCTCCGCGACGCGCTCGACCGCAGCGGCGCAAGCCGCGGAATCGCGGACGTCAACCTTCTCGGCCGCCACCTTGCCGCCGGCGTCCCGGGCGGCCGCAAGGACCTCGTCGGCCGCCGCCGCGTTGTCGCGAAAGAAGAACGTGACGTCAGCGCCCTGCGCGGCCAGCAGCTCGACGATCGCGCGGCCGATGCCGCGCGATCCCCCGGTGACGATGGCGACCTTGCCGGCGATTCCCGCGTCCACCGCATCAGCCCGAAATGCAGAACCCGCCGTCGACGACCAACGTGTGACCCGTGATCATCTTCGCTTCGGGCAGGCACAGCAGGTACACCGCGCCCGCAACGTCCTTCGGTGTGAGCGTCGGCCCGGCAGGCGTGCGGCGTGCGAAGTTGGCCAGCAGCTCCTCGCGGTTCGGAAAGTAACGCAGCGCGTCGGTGTCGACGACCCCCGCGCTGACGGTGTTGACACGAATATGCCTGGGTCCGAGCTCCTGTGCGAGCGTCCGCACGAGCGATTCGAGCGCCGCCTTCGACGCGCCGATGAAGCCGTAGTCGGGCATCGCGCGCTGCGCTCCGAGACTGGAGAGCGCGACGATCGACGAGCCGGGCGCCATCATCGGCACAGCCCTTTGCGCGAGCAGGTCGAGCGCGAAGGCATTGGTCTCGAGACACCAGCGCCAGTGCTTGAGAGTCATCTCGAGCGCGGGCTTGAGCACGCCGCTCGCGGCGTTGCTGACCAGGATGTCCAGGCGATCGAAATGCTTGGCGAGCTCCGCGAACATCTCGGCGACGCTTTCGGGAATGCCAACGCTGCCCTGGATCGCCACCGCGCGCTGGCCCATGGCCTCGACCTCGGCGCAGAGAGTCCGTGCCTCGTCGGCGCTGTTGTAATAGTTGACCGCCACGTCGCAGCCTGCCGATGCGAGCTTGTGCGCAATGGCGCGGCCGATGCCGCGCGACGCGCCTGTGACGAGCGCTATCTTTCCCTTGAGGGGAGCTGCCATGCTCTTGATCGGTCCGGTCTCAGGCCCGTCGGCCGGCCGGTTTAGCAATCCCAAGTGAGGACGCGTCGATGCGCCGTCGGTCGCTTCAACGCGGCAAATATACGATTATAACGTAGCGTGCCTAGGGCTTCGCGAGCGCGGCGCGCCGGGCGCGGATCAGCCGTTGCGCCTCGAGGCACCAATGCTTCTTGATGCTGTACCAGACGTCTGCCGCCCAGAGGGCGTTGTAGACCGGGCCCGCTGGAAGCGTCTGCTCGAGGTCCGGTCGCCCAGGCGTGTAGGCATTGATCCAGTCGCGCATCGCTTCCGTCTCGGCGAGCTGGCTCGTCATGGGAACCAGCGGGTGGTAATACCAGTACGGCAGGACTATGTTGCGCACCTTCGCGGTGCCATCGGCCTCGTAGTCCCCGCGCATGCCCGGAAAAGCGAGCGCAATGAAATCGACGCCGACCGTAAAGCCGGTGAAGTCTTCGACCGTATCCGGAATGTGGCTCAGGCGCGCCATCATGCTCCACTGGTTGGGCAGCAGGAGCATGACACCTCCCGCGGCTACGGAGGAGGTATAGGGAAGGATCAGACCGACGACGGGTCGCGTCGCGCCGGTCAAGGGATCGACGATCGTGGTTCTGTCCTCGAAGGCATCGGTAACAGGGTTCCAGACCTGGAGATCTCCGTGCCATCCCGCGAAATCGTAGAGGACCTTGACCGCCTGCACGCCGCCCTGGCTGTGGCCGATCATCATCGGACGCACGCCCTCGCGCTCGTAGTGCCACGCGATCAGCCCGGCGAGTTCGCGGCTGTCCTGATACGGACTGTAAGAGTAGACGTTGTCATGCACGTCGTCGGTGCGGCGGATCGCCCGATCCGGATAGCCCATGCCCTTGAGAAAGTGGGCGAAGCTCGTCATCGCGAGATATACGGGGTAGATGCCGCCATGCAATAGCACGAGGTAAGGTGCGGGCACTTTCGCGAGAGTGCAGCGCACGTCTGCGTCGCTGATGTGCTCCGGATCGAGGGCAAGCACGCGTTGTTCGACCTCCGGATCAAGTCTGAGCGCCTCCAGCACGCTGCCAGCGGCAGGGAGCTCGGCAGGCTGCGGCAGATGAGCGCACGCACCGACGACGAGCGCGAGCAGCGCGACGAGCAGACTGCGGCCGACCGCGGGGTTGCCTTTCATCCGAGACTCCGGATGTGGTCGAGAAAGGCACGTGCAGTCCGTTCCGCGGCGTCGGCGCCCACGTCAGGCGTACGGTAGGAAACGCCGAGCCACATTGCGCCGGCGAGCGTCGTTATGGCGAAGACCAGCGGCGCCAGCGGCCCGGTGGACACGGCGCGCAGGTACTCTGACGGCAGCGTATCGTCGGGCTCATCCTGCCAGAGGGGATCGACGTGCACGGCGCTTAAGCCCGCCCAGATCGGATAATGCTTGGCGAGGAAGCATCGACGCCGCTCTGGAGAGAGAAAGCGCCACTGCGCTCCGGCTACGCCGAGCGCAAGCAAGCTCTGCAGATACAGCTTGCCGGCTCTGACACGACGCGTCTCGGCGTGCGCGGCGAGAGCGAGCTCGCGCACGGTTGTTCCCGGCGCGACCGGGTGCGAAAACCGCAGCGAGGACAGAAACTGGCCGAAGCAGTCATGCGCATCGGATTCCACTTCGCTGCGAAGGTTGACGATCGAGGCGACGGCGAGCTCTGTTCGACGCTTGGCAGCGTGACGCCCGGCAGCAAGCGGGTCGACGGAGAGCAGCAGCATCGCCAGGAAGAGATCTCCAATGGTCACGCCCCAGTCCCTGGCTGTTCGTCGCAAAGCCTCGACCGCGGCGCTATCGACGCGGAAGCACAGAAACCCGTTTGCCGGTGCGCCCACAGCAGCGCACGGCGCGCGATGCGAACGGCGGCAGCTGGCGACCAGCGACGGAAGTGCGCCGAGGCCGCGCAGCAGCGAGTCCAGGTTGCGCAGGAGCAGTCGTCGATAGGTGTGCGGGTAGAGCCTGGGAGCCCACTGCCGCCCGCGTCCCGCGCCGTCGAGGTAGCCTTGCGCGCAGTACCGGAGCAGCACCGCGATGGAGTCGCCCCCGGCGATGAAATGGTCGTACGCAAGCCCCAGGTCGAAGCAGGTGCCGCAATCGATCGCAAAAAACCGAAACGGCACGAAGCGTCCCTCGCGCGGAAACGGCGTGTTGAGCTGGCGCACGATCTCTAGCCTGGCGGTCTCCTGCGGATCGGCGCCACCGGCCAGCTTGGCGAACTCGATCGCAGCCGGCCCGCCCTCGAACTCGTAGCGCGAGCGCACGCGATCGAGCACCAGGCCCGTGAGGCCGGCACGCTCGAGCTGAGCTTCGATGTGCGCCTTGAGCGCCGCGGGCTCGCAAGGCTTGTTGACGCGTATCACGTGCACTGCGGAGTACGGATGCAGATCGCGCCAGCGCAGCATCATGGACTGGAAGAGATTCAATCGTCCCCGCATGCCGCCTCGCGTCCCGCCGGATCGTGCCGCTCGTCGCCGTCTGCTGCGCCCGGATCACTTGCGTGCTAAATCGTCCCGGCGCTCGGCGCGAATCAAACGCTGAGCCTCAAGGCACCAGTGCTTCTTGACGCTGTACCAGATATCGGCGGCGTGCACGAGATTGGACAGGTCGACGCCGGGATCGGAAGGCAGGGGCGCCCGCGGCCGCGACGGCGAATAATCGCTGATCCACGCGCGCGTGATCGGGTCGCTGGCCAACGGAAGGACAAGCGGCAGGCTGATGTGTCCCGCGCTCGCAGGCAGCGTGACGTTGCGAACCTGCGCGCTGCCCATCGCGCGATACGGCTCGCTGTGACCGAAGTTGCCTGCTATGAGATCCCAGTCGAGCGAGTAGCCGGTGAACTCTGTCACTGTATCCGGGATCTCATGCAGCCTCGCGATCATGTTCCATTGCCCGAGCATGATCCGAGGCAGCATGCCGGTCGCGAGCGCTGCCGCATAGGGGACCTTGAGGCCGATGATTGGTTGCTGAGCGCCGGTCACCGGATCGACGATCGACGTCCTTGTTTCCGCCTCGTTGCGCAGAGGGTTCCACACCGTGAGCCGGTCGTCGAAGTCGCCCGCGAGCTCGTGCAGAACCTTGATCGCCATCATGCCGCCCTGGCTGTGCCCGATGAGCATAGGCATCATGCCCTCGTGCTCGTAGTACCAGGCGAGCGCTCCAGCGAGACGCGCGCTGTCGCCGGAACTGCTGTAGGAAAGCGTCCCGTCGCGAGGGTCGCGGACGCGCTCCTCGGGGTAGCCCATCGCGATGAGGAACTCGGCGAAGGGCGCCATCGTCACGAAGGCAACGCTCCCCTGCATGTTGATGATGCGCGGCGCCGGCGCTCGTGCGAGAACGTTGCGAACCTCTTCGTCGGTGATGTGCTCCGGCTCCAGCGCGAGGATGCGCTCCTCGGTATCGCGGTCGAGGTTCACGCGCAGGGGCTGCCCCGGCGAGCCTGGCGACCGCACCGAGCTCTCCTGCGCATCGGCGTCGAGCGCGCCCGGCACGAGCAGGACGGCAACCAGCGCCCACGGCAGCGCAAGCGTCCGGATGGCGCCCCGCGATGACAGGCGCTTGAACCTCGGCAGGAACATGCCGGTGCGCTCGGCGTAGTCTTGGTATGCGTCAGCGAAAACGCTCACGAGATGGCGTTCCTCGTTGCGCGCCTTGAGTTGCGTGAGCCAAAGATGCACCGCGGCGAGGCCCAGCATCTGCCACGTCGGAACGACGACGACGGAGCACAGGATATGCAGCCGCTGCAATGCATAGATGGGGTGCCGTGCGTAGGCAAACGGGCCGTCGGTGATCAGCTCACCGGTCTTGCGCGTGCTCACGTCCATGCGCCAATTCCTGCCCATGCGGGACCAGCACAAGCTCGTCAGCAGCAGGCTCGCGACAGCGCCGGCTGCCGCCAGCCAGCGTAGGCTCGCGTAGGCAGTGCTTTGCCGCGCGAACTGCGGAACGAGCCACGCGGACGGCGGCCGCACGAGGGCGAGATAGGGCAGAACGTTCCAAGCGACGACGAGCGGTATCCAGACCAACCAGAGGTACTTTTCCAGGCGCTGCTCGGGCACCAGCCCGGCCAGCGTGTCCGTTCGCGAGCGCACGCGGGCGATCATGATGCCGACGCCGAGCCAGTAGGCCCAGATCGAGGCTACGAGCACGACTCCAGGGATGTCCTTCATCGGGTCTGCCCGCGTCGATCGATCGTGGGCGCGAGTTGGCTGGCCCGCTGCCGTATTCGCGTTAAGCGCAGGATTTGTAAATGGAAATGAATGGCCCTAGAATCCGGGCTGGCTGCGCCGCGGAAATGCCGCGCAGTCGGAGTTGCCGCACCGATGCCGGTGCGCCGACGTCCCCGATGCAATCCATCGCTCCCGCCCTCGATCACCGCACCGCGGACGACAGCGCAGCACTGCGCGTCCTGTGTGTCAGCGTCGGTGTACTGCTCGCGATTCTGCCGCTCGCGCATGTGACGGCCATGCGCAACATCCTGATCGGTGTCATCGCCGCGAGCGCGCTGCTGCAGTTCCGGTTCGCCCCCTGGCGCAACGTGCCAGGCTTCGTGCCGTGGCTGTTCTGGCTTTCCTTCGCCGCCGCATCGATTGCGTGGTCCGCGCTGCCGCACGTGTCCTTTCAGAGTTTCCGAACGGACCAATTCTATCCGTTCGTGCTCTTCCTGGTGAGCTTCGTCCTGATGCGCTTCCGAGGCGGCCGCCTTGCGGTGGTGTCGGGCAGCGCGGCCGGCACGCTGCTATGTCTCGCCACGATATTTGCCTCGTCGGTGTCGGGATACGATTCCAAGGCCGATGAGCCCGCTGCGGGACCGCTCGGCTGGCTCGCCTGGAAGGCCGGCGAGCCGACCGACTCCAGCACCTACGTGGCGTTCATCGCCGTCCCGCTTTTTCTCGTGCTCACGACCTCGCGCCGGCGCTGGAGGCGCTGGGCAGCGGGCATCTGGCTTGTCGTGTTCGGAGCCATCGGCTTCATGAGCGAGAGCCGCACCCTGTTCGTATCTCTCTCCGTATCGTTCGTGGGGTTTCTCATCGTGCTCGGACTGCTGCGCGGCAGGCTGCACGTAAAGTCCGCGCTTCTCATCGCGCTACTGGGCATCGTCGTCTCGGCGATCAGCCTCGAGGTCGTCTCGCGTGCGCGTCTGCCCGCCCCGCTACCCGTTGATCGCAGCGCCGCAGTGCAGATGATCATGAGCGATCCGCGGCCGGCGATCTGGGGGGTATACGCCGAGCTCGTTGGGAGACACCCGTGGCTCGGAGTGGGCCTCGGGAGGAGCGTCCCGTCGCGGGCCTACAACCTGAGCGACAGCCCGGAGCTGCGCCAGATAGACGCCCACGCCACGACGCATGCTCACAACGTGCTTCTCGATCTGCTGTTGCAGGTCGGCATCGTCGGTGTAGCGCTGTGGATCGGGCTGCACGTCGCGATCCTGCGCCTCGCGGTAAAGCGCGCGCGGAATGGAGGCGACCGCGAGAAGGCTTGGGCGGCCGCAGCCGTCGCGCTCGTGCTGGCCATGCTGATCAAGAATTCGACCAACGATCTCATCGTCTTCGGCAACGCCCTCCTGTTCTGGTCGCTGCTGGGGACGATGCTCGGGCTCATCTGGCGCCAGGGCGACGCCACGGGCGATACAGTGCTCCTTCAGGAGCACGGCGCGGAAAAAAAATAGCCGGGCGAGAGCCCGGCTAGCTGTTCTCGCTTGAAGGCCGTCTTAGACGGTCTGAATGTTCGAGGCCTGTTTCCCCTTGGGGCCTTGCGTAACCTCGAAGCTCACCTTCTGTCCTTCTTTGAGCGACTTGAAGCCCGGCATGTTGATTGCCGAGAAGTGCGCGAACAGATCTTCCCCTCCGCCGTCGGGTGTAATGAAGCCGTAACCCTTGGCGTCGTTAAACCACTTTACCGTTCCAGTGGGCATGTCTTTCAATTCCTCAATTCATATGAAGTGCGGTCGAAACCCGGCCGATGTTTCGATCTCAAGGACAGAAAAGTACGGCTTTTCCGCGCCCGCCAGCGAGCTGGAACGGTCGTGCTTTAGTACTTGAAATAAAACACGAAGCGGACTATACGCGGCGGCGCGGTCCCGGTCAAACGGCGCCGCGGGCGGCCCGGGATCGCCGCGGCGCCCGCCGACGCAGAGTGCGCCGGGCAACCTCCGCCCCGGCGCCCAGCGCCCGGAGCTTGGCCCGCGCGACCTCGCGCGACAGCGGGACCATGCCGCAGTTGGTGCAAGGGTAGAGCCGTTCCGGCGGCACGTAGTTGAGCGCCGCGCGGATCGTGGCGGCGACCTCCTCGGGGGTCTCCACACGGGCGGTCGCCACGTCGATCGCTCCCACAAGCACGTCCTTGCCCTCGAGAAGCGCGATGAGCTCCAGCGGCACGTGGGAGTTGGCGCATTCCAGCGAGACCTGGTCGATCTTCGACCCGGCTAGCAACGGGAAGGTGTTTTCGTACTGTCGCCACTCGGCGCCCAACGTCTTTTTCCAGTCGATGTTGGCCTGAATGCCGTAGCCGTAGCAGATGTGCACCGCGGTCTTGCACTTGAGCCCTTGTGCGGCACGCTCCAGGGCGCGCACCCCCCAGTCTCGGACCTCGTCGAAATAGACATTGAACGCAGGCTCGTCGAATTGGATCACGTCGATACCCTCCGCCTCGATGGCGCGAGCTTCGTCGTTGAGGATTTCGGCGAACGCCCAGGCGAGCTGCTCGCGGCTGCCGTAGTGGGCGTCGTAGAGCGTGTCGACCATGGTCATGGGGCCCGGCAGGGTGTACTTGATCCGATGCGTGGTCGCGGCGCGCAGGAAGCGTGCGTCGTCGACGAAGACTGGGTGCCGGCGGGCAACCGCGCTGACGACGACCGGCACTTCGGCGTCGTAGCGGTTGCGGATGTGCACGGTGCGCTTGTGCTCGAAATCCACGCCCTCGAGGTTCTCGATGAAGGTGGTGACGAAGTGCCGCCGCGTCTGCTCGCCGTCTGTGACGATGTCGATGCCGGCCTCCTCCTGGTCTCGCAGCGCGAGTCGCACGGCATCCCGCTTGCCCTCGACGAGGCGCTCGTCGTGCAGCAGCCAGGGCGCCCACAGCTGGGCGGGGGGCGAAAGCCACGCGGGCTTGGGCAGGCTGCCGGCAATGGTTGTCTGCAGCGGTGGAGGCATGGTCGCGTTCGGGGTGGAGACGGTCGGCAATCGCGGCGATTATAAGCTGCAGGCTTGGGGGGCCGGGATGCGGCGCGGATGCGCGTCGATGCTTGACCCTGCCGGGGCGCCCACGTACCTTTGCGGCGCCGCACATCGTCCTAGCCAGCGCGAACATGCCCAGGGTCCTCTTCTCCGACCACGATTTTCCGAACCTCGATCTCGAGCGTGGGCTGTTCGGGACCGCGGGCATGGAGATGGTTGCCGCCCAGTGCAGCAGCGAGGAGCAGATGATCGAGGCGGCCTCGGGCTGCGTCGCGATCCTGCTGCAGTATGCGCCGATCACCGAGCGCGTCGTCGCCGCGCTTCCCGATCTCGCCATCGTGAGCCGCATCGGCGCCGGTTTCGATACGATCGATACCGAGGCGTGCGCCCGCCACGGCATCTGGGTAGCCAACTCGCCGGACTACGGCGTCGGCGAGGTGGCCACGCACGCCCTGGCGCTCGCCCTTGCGCTCGTGCGCAACGTGCTCGCCTACGACCGCGACGTGCGAGCCGGCCGCTGGCACTATCTGTCGTCCGGGCCGCTGCGCCGCGCGAACGAGCTCACGCTCGGGATCCTCGGGCTGGGACGGATCGGCAAGCGCATGGCACACCTGTCGCGAAACATCTTCAGGCGGGTGCTCGCCTGCGACCCGTATCTGATCGACGGCGACTTTCCCGCCTACGTGGAGCGCGCCGCCGACGCCGCGACTCTGTTCGCAGCCGCGGACCTCGTCAGTATTCACACCCCGCTCACCGCCGAGACACGTAACATGGTTGGAAGCGCGCTGCTCTCGCGCATGCAGCCGGGATCGTGGCTCGTCAACACCGCGCGCGGGGCGATCGTCGATACCGGCGATTTGCTTGCCGCACTCGATGATGGAATACTTGCCGGTGCCGCGCTGGATGTCCTGCCGGTCGAGCCGGTACCGGCCGATTCCGGACTGCTCGGCCACCCCAGGATCATACTGACGCCGCACGCAGCCTTCTTCAGTGTGCAGGCGGAGATGGAGCTGCGGCGCAAGGCGGCGCAGAACATCGTCAGCTGGCTCGAGCGCGGCGAGCCGGACTACGTGGTCGTACGAGGATCGCGCCAAGCGAAGCGCTAGCGCGGAAGGCGGCGATCAGGAGGACGGCGGTGGCAGGTGTAACGATCAGCGACGTGCACAAGCACTTCGGTTCGACGCACGTCATCCGAGGGGTGAACGTCGACATCGCCGACGGCGAATTCTGTGTGCTTGTCGGCCCCTCGGGCTGCGGCAAATCGACGCTATTGCGGATGATCGCCGGTCTGGAGGAGATCAGCGCGGGCGAGATCGCGATCGGGGGAAAAGTAGTGAATCGCGTGCCGCCCAAGGAGCGCGACATCGCCATGGTGTTCCAGAACTACGCGCTCTATCCGCACATGACCGTGCGCGACAACCTGTCGTTCGCGCTCATGCTCGCGAAGCAATCGCGCGCAGAGATCGACGGCCGGGTCAAAAAGGCCGCCGACATCCTCGGCCTCGCGCAACTTCTAGAGCGTTATCCGCGTCAGCTCTCGGGGGGGCAGCGCCAGCGTGTCGCCATGGGGCGCGCGATCGTGCGCGACCCGCAGGTTTTCCTCTTCGACGAGCCGCTCTCGAATCTCGACGCTAAGCTGCGCGTGCAGATGCGCACCGAGATCAAGGAGCTGCACCAGCGGCTGAAGACCACTTCGATCTACGTCACCCACGACCAGATTGAGGCGATGACGATGGCCGACAAGATCGTGGTAATGAAGGACGGCGTGGTGGAGCAGACCGGCGATCCGCTCTCGCTGTACGATCAACCGAGCAACACCTTCGTCGCGGGATTCATCGGCTCTCCTGCGATGAACATGGTTCCCGGGACGGCGCGCACCAACGGCGACGCCCGGGTCGAGTTCCCCGGAAATGTCACGCTGCCGCTGCCCCACGGGGCAAAGGCCAGCGACGGGCAGAAGGTGCTTTACGGCATGCGGCCCGAGCACTGCATGCTCACGCAGGACAGTGGATTGCCGGCCGAGGTGGTGGTCGTCGAACCTACCGGGGCCGATACGCAGCTCTACTGCCGGTTCAACGGTCAGGAGCTGGCTTCGCTCATCCGAGACCGGGTCACCTGTCGCGCCGGCGACCGAATCAGACTGAAGCCCGATCTGGGCAGGGCCCATCTGTTTGACGCGGCCACTGGCGCGCGGCTGGTCGCATGATCTGCTTCGAGTCGAAACAGCACGACCCACATCAACTGCAGGGCAACCTTTTCTGAGGAGGACAGCATGAGCAAGTTCAAGCGTCGCGATTTTCTCAAAGCCACCGCGGGCGTCGCCGCCGGGACCGCGCTGGGATCGGGTTCGGTACTGTTTCCGACCGAAGCAGCCGCGCAGCAGTTCAAGGTCACGCCCGAAAAGGGAGCCAAGCTGCGCGTGCTGCGCTGGAAGCGCTTCGTGCAGGGCGACGAGGACATGTGGGCGGAGAACACCAAGAAGTTCACGAAAGCGACCGGGATCGAGGTGCGCGTCGACGCGGAAGGGTGGGAGGACGTGCGGCCAAAGGCCGCCGTGGCGGCGAATATCGGGAGCGGGCCGGACATCATCATCGGCACGTTCGA
>DATJZM010000069.1:0-10355 GCA_035499135.1 Casimicrobiaceae bacterium
TAGATGACGAGGCCGGGCGCAGCTTGCGCGGCCGTGGCCACCGGCCGAGGTTCCCGGCCGCCCGATTCGCCCGGCACGAGGACCGCGTTCTTCGGACGATATCCGTAGCGGGTGTGTTCGATGAGCGACAGCGCGATGGCGAGCAGGATCCCCTGTTGGACGCCTACCACCACAACCGTGAGCGCGGTGATCAGCGCCACCCAGAACTCCGATCGCCGCTGCTCGAAGATCTTCCGCATCCCGGCGAGATCGATCAGGCCGACGCCGATCAGGAAAACGATCGCCGACAAGGCCGCTTCGGGCATGAACGCCAGCGGTGCGGTGAGGAACAGCAGGACCAGCAAGACGATCGCCACCATCACCAGGAGCGACAGTTGGGTGCGGCCGCCCGCGCTGTCGACGATTTGCGTCTTGGTCGGGCTGCCGTTGACGACGAAGGTACCGGACAGGCCGGCGCCGATATTGGCCAGGGCCAGACCAACCAGATCGGTGTTCTCGCTGAAGCGCTCGTCGTAGCGCGTGGCATAGGCGCTGGAGGTCGCCGCGCTCTGGGCCAGGATGACCACGAACATTGCAAAGGCGGTCGGAATCAATGTCGAGATGACGTCCCAGTTCCATTCCACCTTGGGAAGGCCAAGGTAAGGCAGCCCCCCCGGAACGGCTCCGACCACGTGCACTTGTTTGTCGAGTCCGAGCGCCCAGCTTGCGACGATGGCGCCGATCGCCGCGATCAAGGCCCCCGGGATCTTCTTCGAAACCTGCTTGAGGCCGGCGATGATCACCAACGCGGCGAGCGCGATCATCAACTCGTCGCGATTGGCCTGTCCGAGTTGCTGCAAATCGTTCCAAAGCTTCCCCAGCGTGCCGTGGCCGCCTCCCTTGAGGCCCAGCATGCCGGCGATCTGCCCCAGCGCGACCTGGATGCCGACTCCGGTCAGGAACCCGACGAGCACGGTGCGCGAGAGAAAATCGGCCAGGAATCCCAGCCTGAGGATGCGCGAGAGAATCAGGAAGACCGCGGCCATCAGCGCCAGCACGCCGGCCAACGCCACGTATTGATCGGAACCGACGGCTGCGATCCCCACCAGGGCGCTGGCGAGGATGGCCGCTGTCGCCGAATCGGCGCCCACCACCAAATGCCGCGAGGAGCCGAACACGGCAAACAGTGCCGTCGGGATGAGCATGGTGTAAAGACCGGTGATCACCGGCGTGCCGGAGATCTTGGTGTAGCCCATCACCTCCGGGATGGCGATTGCGGCCAGGGTGACACCCGCAACGATTTCAGCCGGAATCCGGGCAGCCGCGATCGGCAGCACACCCTGCAGGATAGGAAAGCGGCCTGGCGCGGTCGGATCGTTGGTGTGCATGCTCCGTTCAAGTACCCATCGTGCCGATAGTCTTCCGGAAGCGAGTGACTGCGATGCCGAAGAAGGTAGCGCCAATCGCGGCGAGCACGAGGAATTGCGGCCAGACGATGTCCAGGCCCGCGCCTCGAAAGAGAATGCCCTGCGCCAGCTTCACGAAGTGCGTGGTGGGCGCCGCAAGCATCAGGTACTGCACCAACTGGGGCATGCTTTCGTAGGGCGTCGCGCCGCCGGAGAGCATCTGCAGCGGCAGGATCGTCAGGATCAGCAGCAGGCCGAACTGGGGCAGGTTGCCGGCGATCGTGCCCATGAAAATGCCCATCGAGGTCGTGGCGAAGAGAGTAATCGCCGCGCCAGCCAGGAACAGCGGGATGGAGCCCTGGATGGGAACCGAGAGCAGCTCCCGCACCACGAAGACAAGGGAGAACCCACAGGCCGCCAGCACGACCAGTCCCATGGACCAGACCTTGCCGGACATGATCTCGAACGGGGTCACCGGCATCGCCAGCAGGTGCTCTATGTTGCCTTGCTCGCGCTCGCGGATCAGCGCTGCGCCACACAGCAGGATGGAGAGCAACGTGACCTGGTTGATCACGGCGTTGATTGCACCGAACCAAAAGCGTGCCAGCTCCGGGTTGAACCGGACCCGCACGGCGAGGTCCACCGGTACCTTCGAGTCGTTGCGATTGCGCGCGACGAACGCGTTGACCTCTCCCTGCGCAATGGTTTCAACGTACCCGCCGCCGGACAGCGCCTGGCTGACACGCGTCGCGTCGATGTTGAGCTGGACCGTCGGGCGCCGCCCTGCCAGCACGTCGCGCTGGAAATCGGGCGGGATGTCGAGCGCGAAGGTGTCGATTCCCGCGTCCAGGCGGGCATCCATCTCTTCCCGCGTGATCCTCGCCGGCGTCCGGAAATAGGGCGGATTGAAGGCATCGACGATCCGCGCCGAGAGAGCGGACTGATCCTCGTCGACAATGGCGATGGCGGCGTTGCTCAGCGTTTCCGGCGCCGCTTTCGCCACCGTGTAAACCGAGGCCGTGAAGGAATAGACGATCAGGAAAAGCAGCATGGGGTCGCCAAGCAGGCTGCGCAGCTCCTTAATGCCCAGGTGCAGGATGTTGTCGGGGCGCATGGTCAGCTCTCCTGTTTCTTCAGCAGCGCCACGCTGAGGCCCAGCAGCACCAGACAGGCGATGGCCAGCGGCGGGAACGAGGCGGACAGGTCGGCGAAGCCGAGCCCCTTGGAGAAGGTGCCGCGCACGATCGTCAGGTAGTGAGCGGTGGGGTAAATGCGTCCGATGAACGCACCGACACCCTCCAGCGACGACACCGGGTCGATCAATCCGGAGAAACTCGAGGCCGGCACGAGCGTGATGATCGCGGTCCCGAACAGCGCGGCGATCTGGCTGCGCAGGAAGGTGGAGAGCAAGAGACCCATTCCCGTGGCGGCGATGCAGTAGAGGAGCGTTCCTGCGGTCAGGGCCCAGAAGCTGCCCTTCAATTGAACATCGAACACGAAGATCGCGATCACGGTAAGCAGGAGATAATTGATCATCGCCAGCACGACATAGGGAATCTGCTTGCCGAGTATGAATTCGGTCCGCGTGACCGGCGTCACGTAGAGATTGGTGATCGAGCCGAGCTCCCTTTCGCGCGCGATGCTGAGAACCGCCAGGATCGCCGGGATCAGGAGCAACAGCATCGGGATCACGCCGGGCACCATCGCCTGGAGGCTCTCGACATTTGGGTTGTAGCGGAAGCGTTTCTCGATGTTCGCGAGGCCAGTCGGTGGAGGCCGGGACATCCGGGATGCCGCGTCGGTCAGCCACAGCGCGTGATTCGACAGCGCATAGCCGCGCACTGTCTCGCCGCGCTGCGGCATGGCGCCGTCGATCCACGCTCCGATCTCCACCGGCCGGCCCCGTTGCAGATCGCTTCCGAACTGCGGAGGAATCTCGATCGCCAGGGACAAGTCTCCCGCACGCATGCGCCGGTCGAGCTCGTCGTAGTCCAGAATCGGCGCTTGCTCGCGGAAGTAGCGGGAACCCGCGAGATTGGAGGTGTAGTTCGTGCTGACGATGGTCTGATCTCGATCCAGTACCGCGAAGGTCAGGTTTTCGACGTCCAGGTTGATCCCGAAGCCCAGAACGAGCATCAGAATGGCGGCGCCGATCCCGGCAGTCGCCAGACGGATCGGGTCGCGCTTCAGTTCCAGCGTCTCGCGCCATGTGTAGGTGAGCAGGCGCCGAAGATCAAAGCCGCGCGGCCGATACGGCTCGCCGGCCTCCTGCGCGGGTGGCGCAGCCGGAGGCGCGGCAGTGCTCGTTGGCGTCGACGCGGGGGCAGCCTGTGCCGAGGCCGCTGTCGCATGCGTCGCCTGTGTCACCTGTGTCGCCTGTGTCGCCTGTGTCGAGGCAGGCGCGGCCTCCTTCGTCGCGCCCCCTGCGCCGGCCGCCTCCAGGTAGCTGATGAAGGTGTCCTCCATGTTCTTGCAGCCGCGCTTTTCGATCATGGCCGCGGGCGCGTCGCACACCAGCACGTGGCCCTGGTGCATCAGCGAGATGCGATCGCAGAGCATGGCCTCGTTCATGAAGTGCGTCGAAACGAAGATCGTGACGCCGTCGCGGCGCGAAAGCTCGGACAGGGCCTCCCAGAACGAATCGCGCGCGACCGGATCGACCCCCGACGTCGGCTCGTCGAGCATCAGCACCTTCGGCCGGTGAATCAGCGCCACCGCGAGCTGGAGTCGCTGGCGCTGGCCCATCGGCAGTGAGCTCGGCAGCGCGTCGAGGAGCTCGGCGAGACCGAAACGCTGCGCAATCTCCTGGACGCGCCCGGGAATTTCCTCTGCGGTCATGTGAAAGAGCTCGGCGTTCAGCACGAGGTTCTGCCGGACCGTCAGCGCGGAGTAGAGCGAGAACAGCTGCGTCATGTACCCGACCTGACGGCGGGACTCGAGATTGCTCGCGTCGACCGGCTGGCCGAACAGCTGCGCCTGGCCTTCGGTCGGAGGCAGCAGGCCCGTCAGCATCTTCATCGTCGTCGTCTTGCCGCAGCCGTTCGAGCCGAGGAAGCCGAAGATCTCGCCGCGCTCGATGCGAAAGTCCACATGATTGACGGCCACGAAATCGCCGAAGCGCTGTGTCAGGCCCTTCGCCTCGATCGCGACCTCAGCCTTGGCCGCCGCATCGCGCGGCGGGATCACCACTTTCTTGTGGCCCTTGCGCTGCTCTTCGGGCAGCAGGGCGATGAAGGCTTCGTCGAGCGTGGGTTCGTTGGTGCGCTTGCACAACTCCTCGACCGTGCCGGTGGCGAGCACCTTGCCGGCGTTCATCGCCACCAGCCAGTCGAAGCGCGAGGCCTCGTCCATGTAGGCCGTCGCCACCATTACGCTCATGGTGGGCCGCTTGGCACGGATGCTGTCGATGAGATCCCAGAACTGGCGGCGCGAGAGCGGGTCGACGCCCGTGGTCGGCTCGTCGAGGACCACCAGGTCCGGATCGTGAATCAGCGAGCAGCACAAGCCGAGCTTCTGTTTCATGCCGCCGGAGAGCTTGCCGGCGGGCCGGTCGACGAAGGGCGCCAGGCCGGTGGCCTCGACCAGCGTTGCGATACGCCGCTTACGCTCGGCGGGCCCTTGCCCGAACAGGCGACCGAAGAAGTCGATGTTGTCGTACACCGAAAGCGTGAAGTAGAGGTTCTTGCCCAGCCCCTGCGGCATGTAGGCAATGCGCGGACAGACCCCGATACGATGGTTCGCGTCGGCGATGTCGCCGCCGAGCACTTCGATATGGCCTGCCTGTACGGCGCGGTCGCCGGCGACCAGCGAGAACAGGCTCGACTTGCCAACGCCGTCCGGGCCGATGAACCCGACCATGCGGCCGGCCGGAATGTCGAGATCGATGGCGTCAAGGGCGAGCGTCTTCCCGTAGCGCAATCCGACCTTGCTCAAGCGGACGACCGGCTCGACCTGAGTGATCACGGCTGCACTCCAATGACCGTTTTAGGTGCGGACTTCAAGCTGAGCCGGCCACGCGGCCGTCGGATCGAGCCGCACATAGGCAACGCCGGGCAGCCCCGTCTTGACCTGGGTGATGTACTTCTGCAGCAGCGCAGGATCGATGTACGCCTTGATCCGGAACGTCAGCTTCAGGCGCTCTTCCTCCGTCTGCACGGTCTTGGGCGTGAATTGGGCGACGTCGGCGACGAAGGTCGCCTTCGCCGGCAGGACGTACTGGGGAAAGGCGTCGAGCACGAGATGCACGTCGGCCCCCTGCGGAATGCGTCCGGCGGTGGCCGTCGGCAGGTAGAACGTCATGTACACTTCGTTGAGATCGACCAGGTTCAGCACCCGGCCCCCGGCAGGGACGACCTCCCCCGGTTCCGCGATCTTGTACTGCACGCGCCCGCTCTTTGGCGACTTGAGCTCGCTGTCGTCGATGTCCGCCTGGATGCGCTGGATGTTGGCGCGCGCGCCTTCCACGCTCGCCATGGCCCGTGCGACCTGCGATCGCGCCGTGCCGATGTTCGCTTCGGCTGCCGCCACCTGCGCCCTGGCGGCGCTCACGGCCGCTTTCCCCGCCTGCACGCGGGCGCGATCGTCGTCCACCTGCTGGGGCGTCACTGCCTGCTCCTTCTCGAGGGGCTCGGTGCGGACGAATCGCTTCTCGGCCGCGTCGAGCTCGGCGGCGCGCTGCTCGACGACGGATTGAGCGGCCAGCTTCTCGGCCTCCCGCTGCGCCACCACCAGCTTCGCCGTCTCGATGGCGACCTCTGCTTCCTTGAGCTGCGCTTCGGCCTCGCGGCGCTGCGCCTGCAGGACGTCGGTGTCCATCCGGGCCACGACCTGCCCGGCGGTAACCATGTCGCCTTCCTTCACCGCGATCTCGCGGATCCGGCCCGCGATCTTGGCGGCGACGTCGATCTCGGTCGCCTCAATCCGGCCATTGCTGCTCGCGAAACCCTCCGGAAGACCGTGCGGCCTGAGCAATCGCCACCCATAGAACGCGGCACCGGCCGCGAGCACCACAATGACGGTGGTCGTCAACCTCTTCTTCATCTTGGCGTCAAGCGTTGCCATCTTGCTCTCCTTTCATTGGTGTTTCATTCCAACCGCTCACGCCTGCCACCCGCCGCCGAGCGCTCTGTAGAGCTGAACCAGGGAACGGAGCTCGTCAAGCCTGGCTTGAGCCAGGCTCACTTCGGCCGTGAACAGATCCTGATCCGAATTGAGAGCATTGAGCATCGTGTCGACGCCGCCTTGGTACCTCCGGTAGGCCAGTCGTTTTCGGTCCTGCACCGCCTTGACCAGCAACTCGCGCTGAGCACGGACCTCTCTGACCTTCTGGTACGCGACAAGAGCATCCGAGACATCGCGGAATGCCGATTGAATGGCCTGTTCGTATTGGGCCAGTGCGCTCCGCTGTTGCGCTTCGGCCAGCTCGACGCCGGATTTGATTCTTCCGGCCGTGAAGATCGGCTGTACGAGTTGCGGCAGGAAGCTCCACATGCCGCTCGCGCCCGAAAACAGATTCGACAGAGAGGAGCTCGCGTAGCCCAATTCTCCGGTGAGCGAAATCTGCGGGAAATAGGCTGCCTTCGCGACACCGATGTTGGCGTTGGCCGCGATCAGGCTTTGCTCCGCTGCCTGGATGTCCGGACGCCGCTCGAGTAGGGAGGAAGGCAATCCAGCGGGCACTGTGGGAGGCGTTTGCTGCTCCGTCAGCGGGCGGCCCCGCGCAATGGGACCCGGATTTTTACCCAGCAGCAAACTGATTTGATTTTCGGTCTGCTCTATTTGCTGCTGCGTGCCCGGTATCGCCTGCGCCGCGCCGTATACGAGCTGCTCTGCCTGCCGCAGATCTACCAGCAGCGCAATGCCGGCTCGCTCTTGCAGCTGGATCAGATGTCGCGACTCCTCGCGCGTGGCCAGCGTCCTTCTTGCAATGGCGAGTTCCAGGTCCAACTCGAGAAGGTTGAAATAGGCCGTGGCCACTTCGCTGACCAGGGTGGTGACCACGGTCTTTCGGTTCCAATCCGTGGCCAGCAAGTCGGCCTGCGCCGCTTCGGTCGCTCGGCGCAGCCGGCCCCAGAGGTCGATCTCGAAGGGGAAAAGGCTGATGGAAACTGATCCGAAGTCCGATCGGCGATTGAATCCGCTGGGAAGTTTTACGAGTCCATTCCGCGAGGCCTGAAGACCGGTATATCCGGCCCCTGCGCCGAAGTTTGGGTACTGATACGATTCGGTGATTCCGAGGTTGGCGCGCGCCGCATCGACCCGGGCTACCGCATCCCGGAGATCGTAGTTCTGCACCAGTGCCGTTCGGATCAATTCCTGGAGCTTTTCGTCCGAGAAGACCTCGAACCATTTGAGGTCGGCCATCGACTTGGCATCAGGAGCTGGAGCAGGAGAAGCGCGAAATACTTCCGGCGTTGCCACCGGAGGCCTTACGTAGTCTGGACCGACCATACAGCCGCCAAGCAAAATGATCGTAGTCGCTGCTGCGAAGAGGCGCTTATGCATGTGATCCTCTCTGATCTCGATCCGCTCTTTCATCGCACCGTTGTGGATCTCCGCTTGACGCGTCCAACCGCCCCACATCGCGCCGAGACCGCGCCGTCATGCGACCGATCATCACCCCGATGCGACACCGCGGCAACGGGGCGAACGGGACAGGCGATAGGCACCGATGGGCCACGTGATTGGCCCCAACGGGCCATGCGGCCTGTGCACGCTCGCCCGTACAATTCCGGAGCGAGCCACACGGCGCCAATCAAACTCAGCGCCAACGATCAGCATCCGAATCTGCGGTTGCGGATCAATCGAGGGCCGGCCGGTCTGGCTATACGGGCTGAAATAGATATGAGCGCCGACGACAGCCTTGTCCTTGAACGACAGTCGCACGAGTTCGCCCGCTGAAGCTACAACGTCCCTCGGGCGAGAGGGCAACGATGCCCATCCCATACCCGCATTGGCGGACGGCCTGTGTCGCGGCCGCGGCTCTGTTCATCGGATGCGCAACGACCGCGTGGTGCCAAAGTGCCATGTCGGAAGACTCCGCTCCCGGAACGCAGGAAGTCATGAGCGTCGGCAAGATCGGACGTTTGCACGACAACATCCGGCGCGCGCAGCAACGCGAGGCACTCTATCAAGAAATTTCCGATATCTACGCTGATTACGGCAAATGGAAAGCTCGAGTGCAGAACGAGACCAACGTCGCGTTCTCGATGGACGTGAGTCTGCTCGAGCAGTGGGGCTTCTCCGACGGCGGCAGTCCCGCGCTGCAGGTCTACGTGGCGCCGTCCGTAGACTGGACAGCATTCAAGAGCAAGGAGTGGGGCACCGGTTCGGTCCAGGTGGCCTACAACGCGATCACGCATTACCCGACGACCCAGAACGCCGCCGACATCCAGTCGAACCTCGGCCTCATCACGCCGATCAACGACTACCCAAGCAGGACGCTGAACTTCTCCCAGCTCACTTACACGCAGGCGACCCCCGACAACAAGTGGCTGCTCACCGCCGGCCAGTATCCACTGTCCAACTTCGACGCCAACGCCTATCTCGGCAACCAGCAGCAGAATTTCAACAACTACCTGTTTGCGCAGAACGGGTCGCAGACGTATCTGAATACAGGGCTGGGTACCTACGTCCAGTTCAATGCCACCAGTACGGTCCACCTTGCTGCTGGATTCCAGGGTGCGAACAACGTACTCGGCCAGACAATTTCGGGCAAGAATTTCAGCAGGGATTGCTGCGCCTGGTTCGGCTACGCGCAGTGGGTGCCGAGCTTCCATGGCCTCGGTTCCGGCCAGTATTCATTCTCGTATTTCGACACGCCGAGCATTCCGACGCAGCGTGCCTCGCGCGGCTGGTCCGTCAATGCAGTGCAGAACCTGAGCGACACTTGGGCGGTGTTCGCGCGGGCGAACGGCGCCAGCGGCTTTGTTACCCCGATCAAGAGCGCTTACGCGCTGGGCGTGGCGATGAACAATCCGCTGCAGCGCGCGTTCACTGATCAGATCGCGCTGGCCATCGGACTGAGCAACGCCGCGAGCCCGCCCACCAATCCGGCGAGCGCGCGCAACGAAAAACAGCTCGAGGCTTACTGGACGTGGACGTTCTTCGGTGGCCTGTTGCTGACGCCGTCGGTGCAGGTCATCTTCAACCCAGCGCTGAACCCGGCGAAGAACAACGTCTCCGTGCTGTCGCTGCGCGCGACGTTCACGTTCTGATTCGCCGCGCGGCGGACGCGCCAGCGCGGGTGCCCGACATGCCTCCACACCCGCGCGGCCATGGCGTCGATCATCACTCCGATGCGACACCGCGACAACGGGGCAAATCGGACATGCGGCAGCACCGACGGGCCACGCGGGTGGCCCCAACGGGCCGCGCGGCATGCGCACGGTCGCACGTACAATTCCAGAGTGAGTCACACCGCGGAGTAGATATGAGCGGCGACGACAGCTTTGTTCTTGAACGGCAGTCGCACTGGCGGATGAGTCTTGCGCTGGCGCTGTGGATCGGCGGATTCTTCCTGCCGCTTGCTATCCCCTTGGTGGCCGCACAGCCGCTGCCGGTGGCAACCAAGGTGGCACTATCCGGTTTGCTGGTATTCGGCCTGCCACAAGTCCTGACGGTTATCGCGATCGCAATCGTGGGGAAGGCCGGGTTTCATTACCTCAAGGAACGGATATTCGGCGCCGCAAGGAAGCTCGGGCCGCCGATGCACGTAGGCAGGCTGCGTTACAGGATCGGCCTCGTCATGCTGTTCCTTCCGCTCGCTGTATCACTTTGCGAGCCCTACATCACGCTGCTGTTCGTCCCGGAACGTCTGCCGCACTGGGTATTCGCCGCGGCCAACGACACGCTGTTTTTGACGAGCTTCTTTGTGCTGGGTGGCGAATTCTGGGACAAGGTGAAGGCGCTCTTCATTTACGAGGCGAGGGCGATTCTTCCCCCGATGTCGGGATCTCGACCCTAACTGGG
>DATJZM010000070.1:0-79281 GCA_035499135.1 Casimicrobiaceae bacterium
GAAGGAAGCCGCTGACAAAGCAGCCGCAGCGACGAAGGAAGCGGCCGACAAGACAGCCGATGCGGCGAAGAGCGCTGCCGATTCGATGAAGCCCGCAGCGCCTGCCGCTCCCGCTGACGCAGCGAAGAAGTAAAGAGAGAACTGACCGCAAAAAGAAGCCGGCCCTCGGGCCGGCTTTTTTTCGCCTGTCGCGCGCTCAAAGCGGCGCGCCGATTCGCTGAGCCACCTCGCGATATTTCTCGATCACGGTGCCCAGATCGCGGCGGAAGCGATCCTTGTCGAGCTTCTCGTGCGAGCGCTGGTCCCACAAGCGGCAGCCATCGGGCGTGAATTCGTCACCGAGCAGAAGGGGCCCCTTCGGATCGCTAACCGGGTGGCCGAATTCGAGCTTGTAATCGACAAGGTCGATGCCGGCCTTGTCGAACATCGGCTTGAGTACGGCGTTGACCTTGTGCGTGAGCGCTCTCATCTGCTCGATCTCGGTCGCGCTCGCCCAGCCGAGGACGCGAATGTGGTCGTCGTTCACCAGAGGATCGTGGAGCGGATCGCTCTTTAGAAAGAATTCGAAGATCGGCTCGGGCAGACGGGTGCCCTCCTCGATGCCGTAGCGCTTGGCCATCGAACCAGCGCAGATGTTGCGGACGACGCATTCGATCGGCACCATCTTCATCGCCTTCACCAGCGATTCACGCTCGTTCAGCATCTTGAGAAAGTGCGTGGCGACGCCGGCGGCAGCGAGCTTCTCCATGACGTACGCGTTGATCTTGTTGTTGGTCTCGCCCTTGCGCTCGAGCTTGGAGAGCTTCGCGCCGTCGAACGCGGAGACGTCGTCACGATAGTGCATCACGAGCACATTGGGATCGTCGGTCGAGTAGACGGTCTTGGCCTTGCCGCGGTACAGCTCTTGCCGCTTTTCCATGGGGCCTCCTTCAGATAAATTCGCGCCAGGCGAAGCCGACGTCCTGGTCGGCAACGCCAATCCACTCCGCATCGCAGTTGAGCGCGCCGGCGAGTGCTGCCCGCGCCAGCTCAGGACGGTTGTTCTGCCGGCTCAAGTGCGCCGCGATGAGATGCTTAAGGCGCGTCGTGTCGATGCGCGCCAGCAGCTCCGCAGCGGCACGGTTGTCCAAATGCCCGAACCTCCCCGCGATGCGCTGCTTGAGCGAGAACGGATAGTCACCCGCGGCGAGCATGTCGAGGTCGTGGTTGCACTCGATCACCAGCGCATCGCATCCCGAAAGGCTCTCCTCGACGTGCACCGTGCTCATGCCGAGGTCGGTCAGCACCCCGAGGCGCCAGCGGCCGTCGGAGCAGACGAACTGCACGGGCTCCCGCGCGTCGTGCGGCACCGGAAAGGGCCGCACCTCGATGTCGCCGATCGCAAGAACTTCGTGGCTGTCGAAGCTGCGCACGCAGGGCAGCTCGGCGAAGCTCTCGGCGACCATGGTCAGCGTGCCGAAACTGAGCCACACATCCGTACCGAACCTCGAGGCGAAGGCCGCCACGCCGCCGATGTGGTCGCCATGCTCGTGCGTGACGAGGATCGCGGTGAGCGTTTCCGGCTCGACCCCGGCGCGCTGCAGGCGCTCGATCGCCTCGCGCGGCCCGAACCCGCAATCGATCAGCACGCGGGTTGCGCCGGCCTCGACGAGCAGGCCGTTGCCTTCGCTTCCGCTCCCCAGTGACGCGAAGCGCACGGAAGCTTTAGCTCGTCTGCCGCGCTGGAGCGCTCACTTCAACTGGTCCTGCAGCAAGGCGAGAATCCTGTCGCCGTTCGGCGAGCGGTCTGCGGCGCCCGCGGGATCTTCCACGGTGACGATGCTGTTCGGATCTTCCTTGGTGACGACGACGCGATACTGCTCCGGCTTGCCCTTGTCGTCGCTCTTCCAGAACTGAATCGCCTCGAACCAACTCTTGCTCTTCTTCGAGTCGAGGTCCGGATTGGAGTAGCGCACGAAATACAAACCCTTCGAGCGGTCGCGGTCCACGACCGTGAAACCGGTCCGGTCGAGGGCCAGGCCCACCCTGCGCCAGGCGCGATCGAATGAATCGTCCACGACGAGCTTGCTCGCGCCGTCGGTTCCCTTCTCGATGCGCGCGCGCGCCGGCTGCTGCGGCAGCGCGGCGACCTGGGCGGCGGCCTGAGCTGCGGGCGTTCCCAACTTCACCATCATGCGTTGCAGAAACTCCGCCTCCAGCTCGGGGTTCGGCGGCATGGGCTGCCAGACCCAGTCCTCGGGCGAGCCCTGCGATATCTTGGTGGGCTGCTGCGCCATCCCGCGGTGGCTGATATAGATCTCCACGGTCCCGGGTTCGGCACCACGCTCGATGCGCGTTCGGAACTTGTCGCGAGTATAGCTATCGGTGAGAAAGTCCAAGTATTGGCCAACGTACTTCTGCACCGCGTCCTTTGGCGTGGCCGCGCGGTTCTCGGCCCAGTCGGTCTCCATGATCCCGATCGAGGGCTGCGCCAAGGAAATGACGAAGCCGTTGTCGGTCCAGAATTCCTGCACCGTGCTCCAGGCTAGCTCGGGCGACATCTTCGCCACCAGCCAGCGCTCGGAGCCTGCGCGCACGAGGCGAACATCGGTGCTGCGCGGGAGCAGCTCGCTGGTCCGTCCTGCGGCCTTGGCCGCGGCGGCTCCCGACGCCGTCGCGGTCGCGTAGCGATCGTCGTACGTGGGCGCCGAGAGGTCGGGCGGAATCTCCAGCGAGGGCGCGCTGCTCGCCGATTTGTAGTCGATCTTCTTGCCGAGCGAGGTTGTCGTGTCGCAACCGCTAAGCAGCGCTGCAACCAGCACGAGCAATCCGGCCGAGCCGGGTCCTAAGCGTCGAAGCAACGGCATCACGAAATCTCCATCAAAGACAGCCTGCCTCACGCAGCGCTGCGCGCAGCGCGTCGTGGTGCTGCGCGGCGAGCGGTGTCAACGGCAGGCGCAGATCACCACCGATCAGCCCCATTTCCGTCAAGGCCCACTTGATCGGAATCGGGTTCGCTTCCACGAACAGCCGCCGATGCAGCGGCAACAGCCTGTCGTTCACCGTGCGCGCGCCCAAGACGTCGCCAGCCCGTGCCTTCGCACACATCTCGGCCATCAGCCTCGGAGCCACGTTGGCCGTCACCGAGATCACACCATGCCCGCCCATCAGCATCAGGGCGAGCCCGGCAATATCGTCGCCACTGTAGACCGCAAACTCGGACTTGCCCGCCGCGGCGAGGGCACGCAGCAGCTCGCTGCCGCGGCCGAGGTCGGCGGTCGCATCCTTGATGCCGACGATCCCCGGAACCTGCGCCAACCGCATCACCGTGTCGTTCGCCAGATCGGCGACGGTGCGCGAGGGCACGTTGTAGAGGATCAACGGCAGGTCGACACTCTCGGCGATGCTGCGGAAGTGCCGGTACAGCCCTTCCTGCGTGGGCTTGTTGTAGTACGGAACGACCGACAACCCGCTCACCGCGCCAACCTTCTTCGCGAACGCCGAAAGCTCGATTGCCTCGGAGGTCGCGTTGCCGCCGGTGCCCGCGATCACCGGGATCCGTCCAGCGGCGTGCTTCACGGTGGTTTCGATCAGGAGGCAATGCTCCTCCACATCCACGGTTGGCGACTCGCCGGTCGTACCGACCACCACGATCGCGCTGGTGCCGTTCGCAACATGGAAGTCGATCAGCTTGCGCAGTCCCGCGAGATCGAGCGCCCCGCCTGGCTGCATCGGCGTAACGATCGCGACGAGACTGCCTGTCAGCATCAGGGCCGATCCGAAAATGCGCCATTTTACCCGAATCGTTCGGGGCGGCGCGGCGGTGACAGAGGCCGGTCGGTGGCGACCGCCGTCAGACAGCAACGGTCGGCGGCAAGTTCAGGTGGACAGGGGCGGCGGCCAGCACCGCGCAGGGCCCACGGCGGCAAGACGCTGCACGACGCAGGCGCGCTCGCCTCCGATCAGGCCCTGCTCGAAGGCGACGATGGTGAGGGACCCGCGCGTGCGCTCCAGCAACTCGTCGCGAAGGAGAAGGAAGTCCGGGTTGGTTGGCTTGCCGAAAGCTTCGTTGCCCTCCGCGAAAGTCTCGTAGAGAAGGACGCCGTCGCTGGCGAGCGCCGCCAGCAGCCACACGAAGAGCGGACGATGAAGGTAGTTCGTCACCACAATGGCATCGAAGCGCTCGCCGGCGAACGGCCACGCGCCACTTTCGAGGTCGACGACCTGCGTCCGCACCCCGGGAGTCGCGGCGAAGGACGCCAGCGCCACCGCGTCTCTATCGACGGCGAGGACGCGCGCGCCGCGCCCCGCGAGGAACACCGCGTGCCTCCCGGACCCGGCGGCAAGATCGAGCACGCGCCCGCCCGGCGCGACGAGCGCTGCAAAGCGCACGATCCACGGCGACGGCTCAAGACCGGAGTGGCCGCTCGACGCTGCATTCATCGGCGACGCTTTCGGTGCGCCGGCTGTGCCGCGGCGCTCGCGGTCTCGGCCTGTGTTTCGACGGCGTCGTTGCGCGCCTCCTCAATCAACCACTCGACGAACGCCCCGGCGGCAGGTCGCTTCGTCGCCTGGCTGGAAGTGATCACGTAGTAGCCGTGGTCGGTCGCATGCCTGTCCCGGAAAGGGGCGACGAGCCTGCGCTGCTGCAGCAAGCTGTTGATCAAGGGCACCCGTCCCAGCGCAACGCCCTGCCCATCGAGGGCGGCTTGCACGACCTGGTCGAAGTGATTGAAGCGCAGCGACCCCGCGGGTTTCAGGTCGTGAATGCCGATCGCCGCCAGCCACGCCGACCAGTTGAGCCAGGTGAAGCGGCCCCGCTCGTCGTCGATATGCAGCAGCACGTGGCGAACGAGATCCTCGGGGCGCTTGAGCGGCCGAGTCGGGTCGCGTGCGAGCGAAGGCGAGCAAACCGGCAGGAGTCGCTCGCCGAACAGTCGCGGCGCTCCCGCCGGCGCCGATGCCTGGCCGCAGTAGCGTACGGCGAGGTCGATGCGCTCGCGCTCGAGATCTACGATCCGATTGTCGGCCGATATGAACACGTCGACGGTCGGCTGGCGCGCCCGGAACCGAGACAGGCGGGGGATCAGCCACAGGGACGCGAACGGCAGGTTCGTCGAGACGGTGAGCGCCTGCGAGCCCTCATCACGGCGGATCTTGGCCAGCGCGCGGGAGAACTCCTCGAGCATGCTCTTGGCCGTGGCGTGCAGCAGCTGGCCCGCATCGGTGAGGCGCAGATCCCGGTGCCGCCGCTCGAAGAGACGCGCGCCGAGCTGCTCCTCGAGCGCGAGGATCTGGCGGGAGAGCGCCGACTGCGTGAGGAACATCTCCTCTGCGGCGCGCGTGAAGCTCAGGTGGCGCGCTGCGGCCTCGAAGCCCCGCAGCAGATCGAGCGATGGCAGGCGCCCGCCGGCCGCTGGGGGTTTAGCCATTCCGATTATGCATGTTAATCATGCACCGAAATCGTTTGTTCGGCACTCCGCTGGAGTTGATAATTCGCTCGCGTCGATCGGCGATACACGTGGTGGATGGGACGATCGATGCATGCATGATACGCATAACTTAGGAGCAACGCCATGCCCTACGATGCCCCCGCAACACAAGCAGGCCGCAGCTTCGTGCTCCCCAGGCGCAGCACGCTCGTGCTCGACGGCGCCCGCGGTACCACCATCGCCGTTGTTCGAGGGTCCCTGTGGGTGACGCAGGAACACGACATGCGCGACATCATCCTCGAGGACGGCGCGCGCTTCGTGATCGACCGCAACGGGCGCACGATCATCGCGGCGGAAGAAGAGTCCCGCCTGCGGCTGAAGCGAGCCAAGACGCGCCTCGACCTGGTTCTCGCCTGGCTGAAGCGCGTTAGCGCCGTTGTCACGCAGATCCTCGCTGCGTCCGCTACCGCCGAAGGCTCGGTCGCGCTGCTGAGCCAGCGCAAGCAGCTACCGTACTACTGAGCAGGGAAGAGATCATGCGCGCCTACCGTCCTTCGGCGCTGCGATTCGGTCTGGCCCTGATCACCGCGGCAATGTCGGCCGCAACGGTCGGGACCCTCGTCGTCGTGCCGGCCGGACTCGAGCCCGGCGGCGAGCGCCAGGCCATGCTGGCCGCGATCGGTGCTCGTGCAGGAATCTCGAGCCGAATGTCGAGCGTCGAGCCCGCCGCGTCGAATTGCCTCGACACGCCGGCGGCATCACAGGTCGGTCCTGCGGGCGCACCGGAGCTCGAGCGCAGCTGAGCGCTTCGGGCGTCCGGCGGCGCTCGCAGCGGCCGCCTTACCTCTTCGCGAAGCGGATCTCGCCCCCGCTCCCAGCCACGCGGATGGTGTCGCCCGCGCTGAACTTGCCGGCGAGGATATCCTTCGCGAGCGGGTTTTCGATCTGCTGCTGGATCGCACGCTTGAGCGGGCGCGCGCCGTACACTGGATCGAATCCTTCCTTCGCGACCTCGGAGAGCGCCTCGGGCGCCACGTCGAGCTTGATCTCCAGCTTGGCGAGCCGCGCCTCGAGCGCCTTCAGCTGGATCTTCGCGATCGACTCGATGTTCTTCTCCGACAGCGCGTGGAAGACCACGATCTCGTCGATGCGGTTGATGAACTCGGGCCGGAATGTCGTCTTCACTTCGGCCATGACCGCGAGCTTGATCACGCCGTAGTCGTCGCCGGCCATCTGCTGGATCATCTGCGAGCCCAGATTCGACGTCATCACGATCACCGTGTTCTTGAAGTCGACGGTGCGTCCCTGGCCGTCGGTCATCCGGCCGTCGTCGAGCACCTGCAGCAGCACGTTGAACACGTCGGGGTGCGCCTTCTCCACCTCGTCGAGCAGGATCACGCTGTAGGGCTTGCGCCGCACGGCTTCGGTGAGATAACCCCCTTCCTCGTAGCCGACGTAGCCCGGCGGGGCGCCGATCAACCGCGCGACCGAGTGCTTCTCCATGAATTCCGACATGTCGATGCGTATCAGGTGCGATTCCGAGTCGAACAGGAACTCGGCGAGCGCCTTGCAGAGCTCGGTCTTGCCCACGCCCGTAGGCCCCAGAAACAGAAACGACCCGTAGGGCCGATTCGGATCGGCCAGCCCTGAGCGCGAGCGGCGGATCGCGTCGGAGACGAGCCGCACTGCCTCGTCCTGACCGACGACGCGCTTGTGCAGCGCCTCTTCCATGTGCAGAAGCTTGTCGCGCTCGCCCTGCATCATCTTCGACACGGGAATGCCGGTTGCGCGCGAGACAACCTCCGCGATCTCCTCCGCACCGACCTGCGTGCGCAGGAGCTGCGGCTTCTTCGCCTGCTCCTTGGCGAGCTTCGTGTCGGCCTTCTTGAGCTGCGCCTCGAGCGCAGGCAGCTTTCCGTACTGCAGCTCGGACATCTTCTGCCAGTCGCCCTTGCGCTTCGCCTCCTCCATCTGGAGCTTGATCTTGTCGATCTCCTCCTTGATGTGCTGCGCGCCCTGCACCTGCGCCTTCTCGGCCTGCCAGATCTCGTCGAGATCTGCGTATTCCCGCTCGAGGCGCTTGATCTCCTCCTCGATCGCACCGAGGCGCTTCTTCGAGGCTTCGTCCTTCTCCTTCTTGACCGCCTCGCGCTCGATCTTGAGCTGGATCAGGCGCCGGTCGAGCCGATCCATCGCCTCGGGCTTGGAGTCGATCTCCATCTTGATCCGCGCCGCGGCTTCGTCGATGAGATCGATCGCCTTGTCGGGCAGGAAGCGGTCGGTGATGTAGCGGTGCGAAAGCTCCGCCGCGGCAACGATCGCCGGGTCGGTGATCTCGACGCCGTGGTGAATCTCGTAGCGCTCCTGCAAGCCCCGGAGAATCGCGATGGTCGCCTCGACCGAGGGCTCGCCGACCAGCACCTTCTGGAAGCGGCGCTCGAGCGCGGCGTCCTTCTCGATGTACTTGCGGTATTCGTCGAGCGTGGTCGCGCCCACGCAGTGCAGCTCGCCGCGCGCGAGCGCGGGCTTGAGCATGTTGCCGGCGTCGATCGCGCCTTCGGCCTTGCCGGCGCCGACCATCGTGTGCAGCTCGTCGATGAAGACGATCGTCCGGCCCTCGTCGGCGGCGATGTCCTTGAGCACCGCCTTCAGGCGCTCCTCGAACTCGCCGCGATACTTCGCGCCGGCGAGCAGTGCCGCCATGTCGAGCGAGAGCACCCGCTTGTTCTTGAGCCCCTCGGGCACTTCGCCATTGACGATGCGCTGGGCAAGGCCCTCGACGATCGCCGTCTTGCCCACGCCGGGCTCGCCGATCAGCACCGGATTGTTCTTGGTGCGCCGCTGCAGCACCTGGATCACGCGGCGGATCTCGTCGTCGCGTCCGATGACCGGGTCCAGCTTGCCGCTGCGAGCGCGTTCGGTGAGATCGACCGTGTACTTCTTCAGCGCTTCGCGCTGGCCTTCCGCCTCCTGCGTGTCGACGCCGGCGCCGCCGCGAACCGCCTCGATCGCCTTCTCGACCGCCTTGCGGGTCAGGCCGTACTCCTTGGCAAGCCGCCCGGTGTCGCCCTTGTCGTCGGCGAGCGCGAGCAGGAAGAGCTCGCTCGCGATGAACTGGTCTCCGCGCTTGGTCGCTTCCTTGTCGGTGAGGTTGAGCAGGTTGTTGAGATCGCGCGAGATCGAGATCTCGCCGCCCTGGCCTTCAACCTTCGGCAGCCGCGCGATCGCTTTTGCAAGCGCGGTCTTCAGCGCCGCGACGTTGACCCCGGCGCGCGCGAGCAGCGACGCGCTGCCGCCGTCCTCCTGCTGGAGCAGCGCCTGGAGTAGGTGCTGTGGGTCGATAAATCCGTTGTCGTTGCCCAGCGCGAGGCTCTGCGCATCGCCGAGCGCCTGCTGGAATTTGGTCGTTAGCTTGTCCAACCGCATGAAAGACCCCTCGGGGCGCCAATGTACTCCAACGTTGGGGAGGCGAGCGGGTTTTCAAGGCGCAACCGAGCTGTAGCCGTTTGATTTCGCTTGAGGTTCTCGATGCGCCCGGCCCGACTCGGAAGAGCATGCGAGCGCCGGGCCGAGGTCGGGCCGGGTCGAATCGCTTATTGCCCCACGATCTGCGGCTTCAGCGAGCCCAGGGCACCGAGCAGCTCGCCCTGCTCCTTGGCCGGAACCTTGAACTTGTCGAGCGACTTCTTCAGGTCCTCCACCAGCGCATTGAAATCGGCGTCGGTGATACCCATGCCCTTGTGCGCTGTTTTCATGTCCTTGCCGGTGTAGGTGCACGGCCCGCCCGTGGCCTGGCAAATTTGGTCGACCAGGTTACGCTTGAGCCGCGCAATGTCGGCCTTGGCGAAAAAGCCGTTGATGCGCTTGTCTGCTGCGACGTTGGCTACGAAGTCGTCGACCACCGCCGTGATCGCTTCCTTTCCGCCGAGGCGGTCGTAGAGCGATTTCTGCGGCGCCATGCCCATATCCTGGCAGGCGGCGAGCAGGAGGGCGGCAAGGAATAGCGCGGGAAATGCGAGCCTTCTCAGCATACCGTTCATCGTTTCCTCTCCTTGGGGTAAAGGGCCTTCGCTTGTTGCAAACGCCTATACGGCAGGAGAGGCATGCTGGATGCACTGGCCGCGGCGTCCGGTTCCCGGGCGCCGTGCTAGCATCGCCCGAAGGTCGCACGATGCCGTCTAACCCGATGTCCCAGCCCCCGGAGCCGCGGCGCGAGGCGGGGTTTCTCCAGGTCATGGGGGCCGTCTTCTGGAGCTTCTTCGGCGTCCGCAAGCGCTCGTCTGGCGAGCGCGACTCTGTCTCCATCAAGCCCGTGCACGTGATCCTCGCCGGGCTGCTCGGCGCGGCAATGCTGGTCGCGGCTGTCGCCACGCTCGTGCACTTCGTCGTCAACCGGGGCTGACGCGCGCCGCAGGCGCGTCAGCCGCGCAAGGCGGAACGGGCGAGCTCGACGCGTTCGGCGGCGACGGCGAGCTCCGCCTCTGTCGACAGCACGTCCGGACAGAGGCGAAGGAACTCGCCCCGCGCATCGCAGCACACGCCTCGCTCCTCGAGCGCCCGCGCGATCGCAGAGGCGTCGGGGTCGCGTATCACCACGAAGGCGCCGCGATCCTCGCGCGCCCCTTCCGCTTCGACGCGCCGCTCGGCGAGTAGCGAGACGAGCCTTCGCTGCTGCTGCAGCGAGTACGCGCGCAGCCGTGCCGGGCCGATCGCCAGCGTGAACACCTGCCCTGCGCGCGCCTGGTACCAGGGCAGCACCGCGGGCGTCGATTCGAGAAAGGCGTCACCGCCAGGCGCGAACTCCGTCGGATCGGGCCGCTCGTAGAGGAATGGATTCTTCTTGGCGAACCAGCCGATGTCGAGGGTCGCGAGCGAGCCGTCGAGATGCCGGGGATGCAAATAGAGGTAGCAAGCGCCGGGGCCGCCGCGCAGGTATTTGTAGCTGCCGCCGACCGCGAAGTCGACGTCGAGCGCGGCCAGGTCGACCGGAAGCACGCCGAGCGAGTGGTAGACGTCGAGCATCACGCGTGCCCCGGTCGCGTGCGCCGCCGCGACCAGCGCCGCGAGTCCCGGGATGACCTGCCCGGTGTTGAATGCGACCTGTGAGACGACAACGAGATCGGTGCCGCGCTCGACTGCGGCGAGAAGGTCTTCCGCCGCGAGCAATCCCCGCTCGCGCGGTTCGACGAACGAAAGTTGGATGCGCCGCCGCCGGGCGTAGTGCCGCAGGATGACGTCGATCGAATCGAACTCCGCGCGCGTCGCGAGCACGTGCGGCGGACGCTCGTACGAGTTGAGGATCGCGCGCAGGCCCTGGCCGGCGCTCGTCTTGGGGACGATGCAATCGACGCGCGGTGCGCCGAGCAAGCGCGCCAGCCGCGCGCGATAGGCATCCATCTCCGCGGACCACTCATCCCAGGCGTCCCCCATGCGGGTCTGCCAGAGCTCGATCGCCTCGGCGACATCGTCGGCGGTGGCGTCGAGCGGCCGGCCCAGCGAGTGATTGGCGAGGTCGATCGTGCCGCGCCGGCGCTCGAGAACGCGCGAGAATAACGGCGCGACGCTCTCGCGGATCGCCGCTTCGCTCAGCGGAGCGCTGCCCAGCGCCGCGACGGCGCTCTCGATGGCCCCGATCGTCGTCGGCGGCTTCGCTCCCGCGTCGCGGCGCTCGTTCATGCCTGCTCCTCAGCGCGCGATCGCTGTGCGCACGTCGATCAGCTCGGGAAAAAACGCGTGATCAAGCGCGCGTTTGAGGAAGGCGACGCCCGACGACCCTCCGGTGCCCGGCTTGTGGCCGATGATCCGCTCGACCGTCTTCAGATGCCGGAAGCGCCAGAGCTGGAACCCCTCCTCGACGTCGACGAGCTTCTCGCACATGTCGTAGGCGTCCCACCAGCGGCGGGGATCGTCGTAGATCGTCCTGAGCACCGGCACCAGCTCGACGTTGCGCGCGTAGGGCTGCGTGAAATCGCGCTCGAGGCAGGCGCGCGGAACCGGCAAGCCGCGCCGCGCGAGGTGGCGCAGGAACTCGTCGTAGAGCGAGGGTGCGCGCAGCAGCGCCTCGAGCTCGGCGAGCGCCGCCCGGTCGTGGTGGAAGACCTCGAGCGTCGCGGCGTTCTTGTTCCCCAACAGGAACTCGATGGCGCGGTACTGCGCCGACTGGAAGCCCGAGGAGCTGCCCAGCACCGGCCGAAACGCGTCGTACTCCGACGGCGTCAGCGTCTCCAGCACGGCCCATTGCTCGAAGAGCTGCTTCTGAATGAGCTTCACGCGCGCCAGTATCTTGAAGTTGGCGGCGAGCGCGTCGGCCTGCACATGGCGCACGGCGGCCTTGAGCTCGTGAATCAGCAGCTTCATCCACAGCTCGGACGTCTGATGCTGGATAATGAAGAGCATCTCGTCGTGGCGCGGCGATGCACCTTCCCGGCCGGAAAGCGGTTGCTGAGCCGCGAGCAGCAAGTCGAGGCGCAGATAACCCGCGTAGCTCAACCGGTCGCGGAAGTCGGTGACGATGCCTGGCTCGAGGCGATCCTGAGTCATGTTGGGATACCCATTGGCGCAAAGTCCTTCCGCTGCCGGATCAGCCGAGCTGGCGCAGGACCGTCAGCGGGGGCTGGCGCAGTGTGCTGCGCGTGCCGAGCCAGCCCGCGACGGCCACGCAAGCCGCCGCCCCGACGACACCGACCACCCACAGGCGGGCGTTCCAATCGAATGGTATCTGGAAGACGCGATCGGCGAGCACGTAACCGACGGCGGTCGCGCCCGCCGCAGCGAGCAGCCCTGCGAGGGCGCCGAGCGCGAAGAACTCGGTGATCTGTGCGGCGGTGAGCTGACGCTGGCTCGCGCCGAGCGTGCGCAGCACGGCGGCGTCGAAGCGACGTTCGTCCTGAGTGGCGGCGATCGCGGCTTCCAGGACGAGCACGCCGCCGGCGAGAGTGAACAGGAAAACGAACTCGACGGCGAGCGCGACGTCATCCATGATCGTCTGCACCTGGCGCAGGAGCTCGCCGACGTCGATCACCAGCACATTGGGGAACTCGCGCACCAGAGCCGTGAGCCAGCCGGCGCTCGGCGCGTCGGCGCGCAGCGCGGCGATATAGGTCTTCGGCAGCGCATCGAGCGGGCCGGGCGGAAACAGCGCGAAGAAATTCACTCGGAAGCTGTCCCAGTCGACCTTGCGCAGGTTGGTGACCTTCGCGCTCACCTGCGTGCCGGCGACGTCGTAGGTCAGCGTGTCGCCGAGCTTGATGCCGAGCGTCTCGGCGATCCCCTCCTCGAGCGATGCGCCGCCCGCCTCGCCTGCTTTCCACCACTGCCCCGCTACGACCCGATTGCCGCGCGGCAGGCTCTCGCTCCATGAGAGGTTGAATTCGCGCTCGCCGAGCGCCCGCGCACGCCCTTCGGGCAGTTGCGCGGTAGCGAAGGGCTTGTCGTTCACCCCCACCAGTCGCCCCCGCACCATCGGCAGCAGCGGCGCGTCGAGCTTGAGTTCGCGCCGGAGCAGCGCGTGAACGCCCTCGACCTGATCGGGCAGGACGTTGACGAGGAAGGTGTTCGGCGCATCCGGCGGCAGGCTCGCGCGCCAGTTGCGCAGCAGATCGCCGCGCACCATCGTGAGCAGCAGCAGTGCCATCACTCCGATGCCGAGCGCGCCGATCTGCAGGCTCGAGCCAAGCGGTCGCCGCCGCAGGTTGGCGAGACCGTAACGCCAGCTGTAGCCGCGTTGCGGCAGCAAGCGCAGCAGCGCGATGGCGATCCATGCGGCACCCGCCGCCGCAGCGAGCAGCGCGAGGATGCCGCCGATCATGATCCCGCCCGTCTTCAGATCCTGCGCCTGCCAGGCGATCAGCGCCGCGATCGTCGTTGCGCCCGCGACATAAGCGAGCGCCCCGCCTGCCCGCGGCACGCCGAGGTCACGGCGCAGCACGCGCAGCGGCGGAACGCGCGAGAGTGCGATGAGCGGCGGCAGCGCGAAGCCGAGCAGCAGCGCCAGCGCCGTGACCGTGGCTCCCAGCGCCGGCCTCCAGCCCGGCGGCGGCAGGTCCGTGCGCAGCAGCGCGCCGAGCAGCGTCACGAGAAGCTGCTGCCCGGCGAGCGCGAGCGCTGCGCCGATCAGGCTGGCGCCGAGCCCGAGCACCACGAACTGGATCGCGAAGAGCGCGAGTATCTGTCGTTGCGGGGCGCCCATGCACCGCATCATGGCGGCCGCGTCGAGATGGCGGCGCAGATAGCGCGACGCGCCGAGCGCGACCGCGACGGCAGCCAGGATGACCGCGACCAGCGCGGCGAGACCGAGGAAGCGGTCGGCACGCTCGAGCGTCTGCCGCAACTCGGGACGGAGATCGCGCACGGATTCGAGGCGCTGGCCGCGCTCGAGGTGCGTCGCCGCCCAATCGCGAAACGCGTTGGTCGCGGCTCCTGCAACGAGCAGGCGATAGGTCGCACGATTGCCCGGCTGCAGCAGATTCGTCGCAGGCACGTCGTCGATATTCATGAGCAGGCGCGGACCGAGGCTGAGCAACCCCCCTGCGACCTCCGGATCCTGTTGCACGATCTCGGCGACGACGAGCTTGCTGTCGCCCACGGCCAGACGCGAGCCTTTCTGCAGGCCCAGACGTGCCGCGAGGCGGACGTCGACCCACGCTTCCCCGGGCGCGGGTATGGAGTGCGCCGCCCTCCCCTCTGGGTTTGCGGCCTCGGCGAGCGTGACCGCGCCGCGCAACGGGTAGCCCGCACCCACCGCCTTGACATCGGTCAGCACGGCATCGCCTTCTCCGGCGCCAGCCTGCCGCACCATGCTGTTGAAGCGGATCACCGAAACGATGGCGAGCCCGCGCGCTCGCGCCTCACTCGAGAGCGTCGGCGCGAGCGGATGATCGCCGGATACCATCAAATCCGCGCCGAGCAGTAGATTCGCCTGCGAGGCGAGCGCTCCCTTCACGCGATCAGCGAAGAAGCCCACCGTGCCCACGCTCGCTGCGGCGAGCACGAGCGCCGCGATCAGCACCGAGAGCTCGCCCGCGCGCCAGTCGCGCGAAAGCATGCGAAGCGCCAGGCGGACGGTGTTCATCGCGCGCTCACCGCCCCCGCTCGTCGCCGACGAGCTTGCCTCCCGCGAGCGAAACGCGTCGCGCGCAGCGTGACGCGATCACGGGATCGTGAGTCACCAGGAGCAGCGTCGTGCCCCGCTCGCGGTTGAGACGAAACATCACCTCTGCGACCTCCGCGCCGGTCGCGCCGTCGAGATTGCCCGTCGGCTCGTCGGCCATGAGAATCTGCGCTTCGCCGGCGAAGGCGCGCGCGATGGCCACGCGCTGCTGCTCTCCGCCCGAGAGCTGCTTCGGATAATGCGTCAGGCGTCCGGCGAGACCGACCCGCTCGAGCCAGGACATCGCGCGCGACGGCGCATCGCGGGCGCCCGCGAGCTCGAGCGGCAGCATCACGTTCTCGAGCGCGGTGAGCGCCGGCAGCAGCTGAAAGGATTGAAACACGAAGCCCACCCAGCGCTGCCGCAATGCCGCGCGGTCGTCTTCGGACAGGCCGTTCAAGGCACGATCACCGAGCCAAATTTCCCCGGCGCTCGGGCGGTCGAGCCCGGCGAGCAATCCAAGCAGCGTGGTTTTCCCCGAACCCGAAGCGCCGAGGATCGCCACGGTCTCGCCGCGCTCGACTGCAAAAGTGACTCCGTCGAGGATCGTCAGCGGCGAATCACCGCTCAGTACGGTCTTCGAAAGGGCTTTCGTGCGAATGATCGAGTCCGGCATGACAGGTCGCGCATTCTACTCCCCGCTCGCGCCGCTTTGCTTCGTGCCGCGCCGCCCTCATACAATGCGGCATGGTGTGTGGCTTCTCAAGCCCGATGGCAAGGCACGTACGCCTGTTGCGGATCGCCGCGCTCGCGCTCCTGCTCGCATGCGCGGGCGCGTGCGCGCAGCCGAAGCCGCCCGTCATCCTGATCGTCGGCGACAGCATCTCCGCGGGCTACGGCCTGCCGTCGGGAACGGGCTGGGCTGCGCTGCTGCAGGAGCGGCTCGCAGCCGAGCGCTACCCCTATCACGTGATGAATGCGAGCATCAGCGGCGACACGACCGCGGGCGGACGCGCCAGGCTGCCCGGATTGCTCAAAGCGACCCGTCCGCAAATCACGGTCATCGAACTGGGCGGCAACGACGGGCTGCGCGGAGGCAGCCTCGACGCAATGGCGCACAATCTCGACGCGATGGTCACCGCCGCACAGCAGGCGGGTTCCCGCGTCCTGCTGCTCGGCATGCGGCTGCCGCCCAACTACGGTCCGGACTACGTGCGGAGGTTCGTCGCTACCTACGCCGAGATCGCGCAAAAACGCAAAACTGCGCTCGTGCCTTTCCTCTTCGAAGGATTCGGCGACGACAGCGCGATGTTTCAGCCCGATCGCATCCATCCGATCGCCGCCGCACAGGCAAAGCTGCTCGATAATGTCTGGCGCGAGCTCAAGCCTCTGCTCGCCACTCAGGGCAAGCGCCGATGAGCACCGGGCATCCGGGCGTGCATCGGGTCGGGATCGCGGCGCTCGCCGACTACCGCGATCGCATCGACGTGCGCAGCCCGGCCGAATACGCTCTCGATCATGCACCAGGGGCCCTCAACCACGCAGTCCTCGACGACGCGCAGCGCGCGCGCATCGGCACGCTTTACGCGGAGTCGCCCTTTGCCGCGCGAAGGTTGGGCGCCGCGCTGGTCGCGCGCAACATCGCCGACATGCTCGAGACGGCCTTCAACGCGCATCCGCGCGAGTGGCGGCCACTCGTGTACTGCTGGCGCGGCGGGCAGCGCAGTCGCGCCCTCGTGCAGGTGCTGCAGGAAGTCGGCTGGCGCGCAGCGCAGCTCGAGGGTGGATATCGGGCCTACCGACGCCATGTCGTCGCCGAGCTCGGGCACCGGCCCCTGCAGTTCGACTTCGTCGTCCTGCGCGGCCTCACCGGGTCGGGGAAGAGCCGACTGCTCGCCGCGCTGGCGAGCGAGGGCGCTCAGACGCTCGATCTCGAGGGCATCGCCCGTCACCGCGGCTCGCTGCTCGGCGGGCTGCCCGATGATCCGCAGCCCTCGCAGAAGTCTTTCGAGAGCCAGCTGCTCGACGCGCTTGGCCGGCTCGATCCCGCGCGTCCGGTGTATGCCGAGTCCGAGAGTCGCCGCATCGGCAGCGTGCAGATGCCCGACGCGCTGCTCTCCCGCATGCGCGCAGGTCGGACGGTCAGCCTCGTCACGCCGGTCGACCAGCGCGTCGCGCTGCTCAAGGAGGAGTACGCACACTACCTCGACCGGCCGCCGCTGCTCGTAAGCCGGCTGGAAGCGCTCACCGAGCTGCGTGGCAGGGAAGCGATCGGCCGCTGGAGCGCGATGGCGGCGGCAGGCGACTGGGACACTCTGATCGCGGAGCTCCTCGAAGTGCACTACGATCCGACCTACGGCCGATCGCTCGAGCGCAACTTCCCGGAGGGGGCGGAGGCAGTGACCGTCGAAGCGAGCGACGTCTCGCGCAGCGGCTTCGCAGCGCTCGCACGCGAACTTCGCTCACGCCTCGAAGCCGCCGAGCGCGCCGGGAGTCAATCGTGACCAGCTACGCCTTTCGCATCGTCAACGTCTTCGCCGAGACGCGGCTCGCAGGAAATCCGCTCGCGGTCTTCGAGGACGGACGCGGCCTCGACGAAGCGACAATGCAGGCTCTGGCGCTGCAGTTCAACCTGTCGGAGACGACCTTCGTCCTGCCTTCAGATGCTGCGACGGCTCGCGTGCGTATCTTCACGCCGACGTTCGAGATGCCGTTCGCCGGTCATCCTACGCTCGGCACGGCCCATGTCGTGCGCGCGCTCAGGAGCGCAGGCAGCGCGATCACGCTGGAGATGCGCGCCGGAGTGATTCCCGTGCGCGCCGACGGAGACCTGTGGACTCTCACCGCCAACGCGCCACGCGCACGCGCGGTCGCGGCATCGCCGCGGGAGCTTGCCGAGATGCTTGGGCTCGAGGTCGCGGACCTTGCACCGGGCGAGCGGTGGGTCGATACCGGGAGCGAGCAGCTCGTGATCCCGATTGCGACCGCGGCTGCCGTGCGCCGCGCCGCGCCGCGCGCGGAGTTGATCGCCCGCCACGCGAGCGTCTCTGTGCCGGGCGGCGTCTCACGCGCGATGGCCTACCTCTGGGCCGAGGACGGCGCCGATCGCATCCTCGCACGCTTCTTCTTCCTCAAGCAGGGCATGCTGACAGAAGACCCGGGTACGGGCTCTGCTTGCGCCAACCTCGGCGGCTGGCTGGTCGCGAGCGGAGCTGCACGACCGCGCACGCTGACGATCGATCAGGGGGAATACGTGGGCCGACGCTGCCGGCTCCAGCTCACCGTCGACGCTGCCGGCACGATCTCGGTTGGCGGCCGCGTGATCGAGCTCGGTCGGGGCGCGATCGAGTTGTAGCACACGCCGGGCCAGTCCACGATTCGCCGCCGCGTAATGTGCCGTTACATCTTGCGACGGCTGCGCCGTCAACACGCGCGTAGAGTTGAACGTTGGAGCCAGCATGAGGGTGCCGGATGTTGCGGCCGGCGCCGACGAGTTGCGAGATGCGTTTAACTCTCATCATCGCCACGCTGCTTTCGCCTGCGCTGCTCGCCTCCGCGGCCGGCGCCTCGGCGCCGTTGTCCTACGACGACGCGCGCCGGCTGCTCGACCGCACCGGCTTCGGCGCCACCAACGAAGAGATCGCTCGCTACGTCGGAATGAGCCGCGAGGATGCGGTGCGCAAGCTCATCGGCGCCACGCGCACGACGGCCGAGCTCCCCCCGCCGGCCTGGACCTCCGCGCCGGGTTCGCTGCGCTACCCGCGCGCCGAGAATGCTTCCGAGGCCGAGCGGAAGAGCTTCCAGCAGGAGCAGATTCGCAAGGGGCTGGAGCTGCGTGGCTGGTGGATCGAGCAGATGCTGACCACAGCTTCGCCGCTCACCGAGCGGATGACGCTGTTCTGGCACAACCACTTCGTGTCCGCGCAGCAGAAGGTACGCTTGGCCGAGCTCATGTATCGACAGAACGTCACGCTGCGCGCCAATGCGCTCGGCAATTTCGGCGTGCTGCTGCACTCGATCGCCCGCGATCCCGCGATGGTCATCTATCTCGACAGCGCTCAGAACCGCAAGGGCACGCCGAACGAGAATTTCGCCCGTGAGGTGATGGAGCTTTTCACGCTGGGCGAAGGCCATTACACGGAACGCGACATCAAGGAAGCGGCGCGTGCGTTTACCGGCTGGAGCCTCGATCGCGACACCGGGAGCTTCGTCTTCCGGCGCTTCATCCACGATTATGGCGAGAAGACCGTCCTCGGACGCTCGGGGAACCTCGATGGCGACGACGTGCTCGACATCCTGCTCGCGCGGCCCGAGACCGCCGAGTTCATCACGCGCAAGCTCTGGCGCGAGTTCATCTCGCCGGATCCCGACGAGGCCGAGGTGCGGCGCATCGCCGCGCGCTTCAGAAGCTCGGGCTACGACATCGGCGTCGCACTGTATGCGCTGCTCACCTCGGACGCGTTCTACGCACCGGAGAGTCGCGGTGCGCTCATCAAGTCCCCCGTCGATCTCGTCGTCGGAACGCTGCACCAGTTCGCGCTGCTGCCCGGCGAGCCCGTGCCCTTCGCGATCGCCGTCGCGGGCATGGGACAGAACCTGTTCTCGCCGCCGAACGTCAAGGGCTGGCCCGGTGGCGAGGCCTGGATCACGTCCGGAACGCTGCTCGCGCGCAAGCAGTTTCTCGACCGCCTTTTTCGCGCCGGCGATCCGCTGCGCGCGACGCAGAGCGGCGGCGACCTGCTCATGCTCGCTTCGATGCCGATGCAGGCTCAGGGCACGAACACGGCGCAGGACGAAGACAAGGCGCGGCAGCTCCGCCTCATGCGCACGATGGAGCGCGGCTTCGCGAGCGTGCACCTCGACAGCGAAGCATGGTTCGAGCGGCTTCACGTGCGCGACGATGCGCGCGCGAGAGAGGGGGCCGCCGCCCGCGTGCTGCTGGCCGTCGCCCCGCAGGCGACTCCGGTTGCGACCGACGATGCGCTCGTGATCGTCCGTCAGCTCGTGCTCGATGCCGCCTACCAGGTGAAGTGATCGCTGTGATGAATCGCCGCAGGTTCCTCCGTCTCGCCGCAGCGGCAACGCCCTGGGCGATGTTGCCTGCTCTCGGTCCCCGCGTCGCCTGGGCGGCAGCGCCGGCCGCCGCTGCGGATTACCGCCGCCTGCTGGTGCTGATCGAGCTCAAGGGCGGAAACGACGGCCTGAACACGGTGGTGCCGTATAGGATTCCTGCCTACTACGAGCTGCGTCCCAAGCTGGCCGTTCCGCGCGATCAGGTCGTGCAGCTCTCGGACACGATCGGTCTGCACCCCGCGCTCGCTCCTCTCCTGCCGCTGTGGACGGCTCGCGAGCTCGCGGTGCTGCAGGGCGTGGGCTATCCGCAGCCGAACCTGTCGCACTTCCGCTCGATGGAGATCTGGGACACGGCGTCGAAGAGCGACGAGTACCTGCAGGATGGCTGGCTCACACGGACCTTCTCGGCGGTCCCCACGCCAGCGAGCTTCGCCGCGGACGGCGTCATCGTCGGCTCGCCGGACCTCGGCCCGCTCGCTGGCGGCGGAACGCGCGCGATCGCGCTCGCGAACACCGAGCAGTTCCTGCGTCGAGCCAGGCTCGCTGGACCCGAGGGGCACTCGGCGAACAGGGCGTTGCAGCACATTCTCAAGGTCGAGGCGGACATCGTGCAGGCGGCCGGACAACTGAACGCGGACCACGTATTCGCGACCGAGTTTCCTCAGGGCGCATTCGGCAACGCCATCAGGTCGGCCTGCCAGGTCATCGCCAACCGGGCAGGGATCGCCATCGTGCGCGTGACACTCAGTGGCTTCGACACGCACAGTGGACAGCTCGCGACCCAGGCGCGGCTGCTCGGCGAGTTGGCCGGAGGGATCGTTGCGCTGCGCGCTGCGCTCGTCGAGCTCGGGCGGTGGCGCGACACGCTGGTGCTCACCTACGCCGAATTCGGCCGCCGGCCCAGGGAGAATCTGTCCAACGGAACCGATCACGGCACCGCGAGCGCGCACTTTGCATTCGGCGGGCGCGTCGCCGGCGGCCTCTACGGCGAGCAGCCGGCGCTCGATCGGCTTTCGGCCGATGGCAATCCTGCATTCGCGATCGACTTTCGGAGCGTCTACGCGACGGTGCTCGATCGCTGGTGGGGAGTGCCCTCGGTCGGTCCTCTCGGCGGCTCGTTCACCACGCTGCCGGTGCTCAAGGCGTAGTCAGGCGCCCGCCGCGACCGCATCCCAGGCCGCGATGAACTCGCGCCAGTGCGGCTCCTTCGACGCCGCGATCCTTTCGCGCGCGAGAGAGACTTCGCTCGCGTACTGCCCCGCAGAAACGCTGCCGCGAAGCAGCTGGAAGCGAAGGTAGAGCAGATACGTGTTCAGCACGTCGGTCTCGCAGTAGCGGCGGATATCGTCGATGCGGCCCGCTTCGTGCGCGGCGCGCACCTGCGCGCCGCCAAGCCCGAGCTTGCCGGGAAACCCGGCTAGGCGGGCCATCGCATCGAGGCTCGCGTTGTTCCGCGGCTGATACATCGCGAGCACGTCCATCAGATCGACATGCCGCGTGTGGTAGCGACTCAGGTAGTTGTTGTACTTGAAGTCCCGATCCTCATCGCCCCAGTCCCAGAATCGCGGCGCGGCTACGCCGTGGATGAGCGCGCGGTGATTCAGCACGGGCAGATCGAATCCGCTGCCGTTCCACGACACGAGCTGGGGCGTGTGTCTGTCGATGAGGTCGAAGAAGCGGCGAACGAGCTCGGCCTCGGGATCTTCGGCGGCACCGACCGAGGCGATCCGCAGCCCGGCGTCCTCGCGCAGCGCGCAGGCGATGGCCACGACTCTTTGGAAGTGTGGCGGCAGAAAATCATTGCCGGTTGCGGCGCGCCGCTGCTGCAGCGCCCAGTCGAGCACGTCGCCGTCGCCGAGCTCAGCCGGCAACCCGTGCACGCGGCGCAGGCCGGCGACGTCGGGGATGGTCTCGATGTCGAAGACGAGAGTCGGGGTCATTGCATCGACCGCTCGGGTCGACTGCGGGCACGGACGGAAGCGGTTACCCGCGCGGACTCACCCTGGGAAGACGCCGGTCGAAAGGTAGCGGTCGCCACGGTCGCAGACGATGAACACGATCGTCGCGTTCTCCACCTCGCGAGAGATTCTCAGCGCCACCGAGCATGCGCCTCCCGACGAAATCCCGACAAAGATCCCCTCGACGCTCGCCAGCTTCCGAGCCATGTCCTCGGCGTCGGCCTGCGAGATGTATTCGAGGCGATCGACCCGCTTCGCATCGTAGATCTTCGGAAGATAGGCCTCCGGCCACTTGCGAATCCCGGGAATCTGCGAGCCTTCCTCGGGCTGGCAGCCGATGATTTGGATTGCCGGATTCTTCTCCTTGAGGAATTTCCCGGCGCCCATGATCGTGCCCGTCGTCCCCATGCTGGAGACGAAGTGGGTGATGCGCCCCTCGGTGTCGCGCCAGACCTCCGGGCCCGTGCCCTTGTAGTGCGACAGCGGATTGTCGGGGTTCGCGAACTGGTCGAGGATGATGCCCTGGCCGTCCGCGCGCATCTTCTCCGCCACATCGCGCGCGGTCTCCATGCCGCCCGCTTTCGGCGTGAGGATTATCTCGGCACCGAAGGCGCGCATCGTCTGCCTGCGCTCCAGCGACAGGTGCTCGGGCATCACCAGCACCATCCTGTAGCCCCGCATCGCCGCTGCCATCGCCAGCGCGATGCCGGTGTTTCCCGAGGTAGCCTCGATCAGCGTGTCCCCGGGTTTGATCGTGCCGCGCTTTTCGGCCTCGACGACCATCGACAGCGCGGGGCGATCCTTTACCGAACCGGCAGGATTGTTGCCCTCGAGCTTGGCGAGAAGGACGTTGGACGTCTGCCCGGGCAGGCGCTGCAGCTGCACGAGCGGCGTGTTGCCGACGGTGTCTTCGATGGTGCGGTACACGGCGAGACGTGGATGACTGGACGCGCCTATTGTACCGCCGACAAAAACCCCGCCTCACGGGCGGGGTCGCAATCGGTGCGTTGACACGCCGCTACTTCTTCGCCTTGTCGTCCGCGGTCTTGGTGTCCTTGTCGCCCTTGGCGGACTTGTCTTTCTTCGCGGCAGCCTTGTCCTCCTTGGCCTTCTTTTTCGCGGCAGCCTCGTCCTCCTTGGCTTTCTTCTTCGCTGCCGCTTCGTCGTCCTTCGCCTTCTTCTTCGCCGCCGCCTCGTCTTCCTTCGCCTTCTTCTCGTCGGCCGCCTTCTTCGCCTTGTCGTCCTTGGCCTTGTCTTCCTTGCCCTTGCCGGCCTTCTTGTCCTCGGCCTTCATCGCCCTTTCGTCCTTCTTTGCCTCGCTCTTCGCGGCGGCGGGCGCTGGGGCAGCAGCCGAAGCGGCGGGAGCGGCCGCCTTCGCCGGAGCCGCAGGGGCTGGCGGCGGCGGTGTCGCCGCGGGCGCGGCCGCCTTCGACTCCTTCGCCGCGGGCGCGGCCGCCTTCGACTCCTTCGCCGCCGGCGCGGCGAGCGGCGTCGATGCACCGCTCACGCTGATCTTGTCCTTGAGCGGCCCGAAGGTGCCTTCCTTGATCCCGGGCACCTTCATGATGTCTTCGATGCTCTTGAACGGACCGTTCTTCGTCCGGTAATCGACGATCGCCTGCGCCTTGACCGGACCGATGCCCGGCAGCGCGTCGAGCTCTTCCTTGGTTGCCGTATTGATGTTGACGGCCGCCAGCGCGAACGCCGAGAAGAGCAGCGTCGCGAAAAACAGCAAGATCTTCTTCATGATCCCTCCCAGGGAGTTTGATCGAGCGCCTTCGCGTCGCGCTCGTCGCGCCGCCGGCGTCTAGGTCGAAGCGGATGAATGTTACGGTCTGCCCGATGCCTTGGCAAGCAAGCTGCGCACGCAGCGCGGAACGCCGTCCTCGATCGTCAGCATCGGAGCGGCGTAGCCTGCCGAGCGTAGCCGCGACAGATCCGCCTCGGTAAAGCTCTGGTACTTCCCCGCCAGCTCCGGTGGAAATTCGATGTACTCGATCGCGCCTGAGCGGTGCAGCTCCGCGAACGGCAGCGACTCCTGGCCTTCGGTCGCACGGCAGGCGTTGATCGTGGCGGCCGCGACCGCGTTGAAGCTCGCCGCAGCTCCCGCGCCGAGGTTATAGATGCCGGAGCGCTGCGGATGATCGAGAAAGTCGAGATTCGCGCGCACTACGTCCTCGACGCTTACGAAGTCGCGCCGCTGCTCGCCGGCGGCGTAGCCGTCGGAGCCTTCGAACAGGCGCACCTTTCCGTCACGCCGGTACTGATTGAAGAAATGCCAGACGACCGACGCCATGCGTCCCTTGTGTCCTTCGCGTGCGCCGTATACGTTGAAGTAGCGAAGGCCCACGACCTGCACGCCGCGCTCGGGCAGGATGCGGCGCACGTGCTGATCGAAGAGCAGCTTCGAGTAACCATACACGTTGAGCGGGGCCTCGCACGACGGCTCCTCCCGGAAGTCGGTGCCAGCACCGTAAACCGCCGCCGACGACGCGTACAGGAACGGGACGTCGTTCTCTTGGCAATGGTCGAGCAGGCGCACCGAATAGCGGTAGTTGTTGGCGAGCATGTAGCGGCCGTCGGTCGCCATGGTGTCGGAGCACGCCCCCTGATGGAAAATCGCCGCGATGTCGTCGTCGAACTCGCCCTCGGCGAGACGGACGAGAAATTCCTCCTTGTCGAGATACTCGGCGATCTCGCAATCCACCAGATTGCGGAACTTGTCTCCCTGCGTCAGGTTGTCGACGGCGACGATGCGTCGCTCGCCGCGCTCGTTGAGCGCCTTGACCAGATGCGAGCCGATGAATCCTGCCGCGCCGGTTACGACGATGTACATGGACTCCTCGCTTCAGAGCTCGATATCGACGCGGCCGATTTCGGTGGTCAGGAAGCGCACGCGGCGCGAGACGGCGCAGAGAAGCTGGTAGCCGACCGTGCTCGCCGCCGCGGCCACATCGTCGACGGGCAGCCCCTCGCCCCAGAGCACCACCGGGCTGCCGACGCCCGCCTCGGGCGCGTCGCTCAAGTCGACCGTCATCATGTCCATCGATACCCGGCCAGCGGTACGCACTTTCTTTCCGCAAACGAGCACTGGCGTGCCGTTGGGCGCGTGGCGCGGATAGCCGTCCGCGTAACCGCAGGCGATGACGCCGACCCGGTGCGCGCGCGAAGCAGTGTACGTACCGCCATACCCGACGCTGTCGTTCGGCTTGATGTCCTGAATTGCGACGATTGCGCTCTTGAGCGTCATCACCGGCACGAGGCCGAGCATGTCGGCGGTGTCGTAGGGAAACGGCGATGAGCCGTAGAGCATGATCCCCGGGCGAACGTACTCGCCGCCAACTTCGGCGTAGCGCAAGACGCCGGCGGAGTTGGCGATCGAGCGCGGGTACGGCAATCCCTGGCAGGCATCTTCGAACCTCTCGAGCTGCTCATGCGCGCCCTCCTCCTCGTCGGCGCGCGCGAGATGCGTCATTAGTCGCAGCACGGCGACGCTGCTCGTGCGCGACAAGCGCTCCACGATGTCGTGCACCGCAGCCGGGCTGAAGCCGAGCCGGTTCATCCCCGTGTTGATCTTCACGAAGACCTCGATCGGGCGCGCGAGCTGCGCCGTCTCGAGCATTCGCACTTGTTCTTCATGGTGCACTACAATTGCGAGCCGGCGCGCAGCGATCTCCGGCAGCTCGTCGGCACTGAAAAAACCCTCGAGCAGCAGCACTCGTCGCGCGTAATGTCGCTCCCGTAGAGCGATCGCGGCGTCGAGCTCGAGCAATGCGAGGCCGTCGGCTTCGGATAGAGCCGGCAGGACTCGCGTGAGGCCGTGACCGTAGGCGTCCGCCTTCACGACAGCGAGCACTTGCGTTCCCGGTGCCCGCTCGCGCGCTTTGCGCAGATTCGTGCGCAGCGCGGACAGATTTATCTGAGCGACGAGAGGTCGAGACATGGCGGCAGAGATGCGCGCTTCTCGCGCGAGCATTCACCCCTGGCCGAACGGGTTTGGTCGGAGGTGGGAAAACGTGGTATAAGGCGCGAGCCGCATGCGCCGGCTGATTGCCCAATTATTATACATACACGAGCGCACAGAACGCTCCCTGGCTCCCGCCGCCAGGTGAGATAGTTTTAAAGAGCGTTCGCGCTAGCGAGGACAATGCAGGCCGGGTTCTACACGATCATGGCGGCGCAGTTCTTCTCGTCGCTCGCCGACAATGCGCTGCTGGTCGCGGCCATCCAGTTGCTCAGGGATCTCGAGTCGCCGGGTTGGATGACGCCGTCGCTCAAGCAATGCTTCGTCGTGTCCTACGTGCTGTTCGCTCCGCTGGTCGGAGCGTTCGCGGACTCGATGCCGAAGGGGCGGGTGATGCTCGTCACGAACGCGCTCAAGTTCGTTGGCTGCGGGCTCATGCTGTTCAAGCTACATCCGCTGGCGGCCTATGCGATCGTGGGCCTCGGCGCCGCAGCGTACTCGCCGGCGAAGTATGGGATCCTGACCGAGCTGCTGCCGCCACGGCAGCTGGTGATCGCGAATGGATGGATCGAAGGAACGACCGTCCTGTCGATCATTCTTGGCTTTCTGCTCGGCGGCATGCTGATCGCCGGTCCCGTCTCGGGCTGGCTGCTGGCGATCGACGTCCCGAAGATCGATACGGGAATTGAGACGCCGCCGCAGGCCGCAATCTCCGTGATCATGGGCTGCTATGCGATCGCGGCGCTCTTCAACTGGTACATCCCGGACACCGGGGTGGAGCGGCGCGTGCCGAGCAAAAGCCCCTGGTTCCTGATCCGCGAGTTCGAGCATTGCTGCGCGCTCCTCTGGCGCGACAAGCTCGGCCAGATCTCGCTCGCCACCACCACGCTGTTCTGGGGTGCCGGCGCGACGCTCCAGTTCATCGTCATCGATTGGGCCGCGACGCACCTGTGCTACAGCCTGTCGCGGGCGGCCTACCTGCAGGGCGTGGTGGCTCTGGGAATCGCCTTGGGCGCGGCGCTGGCTGCGCTGCTCGTGTCGCTGCGCCACGCAGTGAAGGTGCTGCCGCTCGGCGTAGCAATGGGTGTGGTCGTGATGGTGATGGTCTTTGTGAACAAGGTCGAGACGGCGATCATCCTGATGACCCTGATCGGAGCGCTCGCGGGATTCTTCGTGGTCCCGATGAACGCGCTGCTGCAGCATCGCGGCCACGTGCTCATGGGAGCCGGGCACTCGATCGCCGTGCAGAATTTCAACGAGAACCTTGGGGTGATCGTGATGCTCGCCCTCTACGCGCTGCTGGTCCACTACGGAATGTCGATCAACGCAGCGATCGTTCTCTTCGGCTTGTTCGTTGCCAGCACGATGGCTCTGGTCATGTGGCGCCATCGGCTCAATCTCGCCGCCGGCGATCTGCTGCACCTGGTGGCGACCGAACGTCCCGAGGCGCGGCCCGGCAACCCGTAATCGCCGGTCTAGAGCACGACGGGCCGGTCGGGCAGCTCGTTCGTCCCTGGGGCGCTGCGCGGAAAGTGCTGCGTCAGTAGCGCGCTGATAGCCTCGACCCCGGCCACGGCGCCGTCCTCGAATTTGCCCGCGCGGTACGCAGCCTCCATGCGCCTGCAGATCGTCTGCCAGAGTTCGTCGCCGACGCGGCGGTGAATGCCGCGATCAGCTACTATTTCGACAGCCTTGTCGGCGAGCAGCAGATAGACGAGCACGCCGCAGTTGTGCTCGGTGTCCCAGATGCGCAGGCGCCCGAACACCTCGAGAGCGCGATCGCGCGGCGACTCTCGGCGCAGCACGGAAGGCAGGGGCAGCGACGCTTCCACGACGAAGCGGACCTGGCCCATGTGATCGCGCTCCCCCACCGCAATCGCACGTTCGATGTGGTGCAGCGCGCCCGATGGAAACGCGCGCCGCGCCGACCAGTGATCGGTTACCAAATGCCGCCAGAGACGCCGCGCCATCGACTCCACGCTCACCACCCCCCCGAGGCGCCGCCGCCGCCGAAACCACCGCCACCGCCGGAAAAGCCGCCCCCACCACCGAAACCACCGCCGCCCGACCAGCCGCCCCCGCCGAGCGGTGGCCAGACGCCCGGTCCGCCGCGACCGCCGGCCCCCAAGAGGCTGATCAGGACAAAGGCAACGACGCCGGCAACCCCGGCGAGCAGCAGGGAGCCGACGATCAACCAGACTACCCCGGTCGTGATCGCCGCGCCGGCAAGTCCGCCGCCGACCTTGCCGAGAACCGAGCGCAGGATGCCACCGATCACTGTCACGCCGATGAGCAGCAGTATCGCGAGGTCGCCGAAGCCAACGCCTCCCGAGTGGGCACGTCGTTGCGGTTGTACTTGCGGCTGCGGCTCGGTACCGCTCACGACCGCGATGATTCGGTCGACGCCAGCCTCGATGCCGGCAGCGAACAGTCCTTTGCCGAAGTAGGGAGCAATCGTGTCCCCGATGATGCGGCGCGCCGTGACGTCGGGAAGCTCGCCTTCGAGCCCGTAGCCGACCTCGATGCGCATCTGCTTGTCGTTCTTGGCGATGAGCAGGAGCGCCCCGTTGTCCTTGCCCTTCTGCCCGAGTTTCCACGCCTCGGCGACGCGAATCGCATACTCCTCGATCGTCTCCGGCTTGGTCGTGGGGACGATCAGCACGGCGAGCTGGTTGGTGGATTGCGCTTCCCAGGCGGAAAGCTTGCTTTCCAGCGTCTGCTGCTCCGCGGCGGAGAGCGTTCCGGTAAGGTCGGTCACGCGGGCACGCAGCGGCGGCACCGGCTGTACGCCGTCACGCTGCGGATCCCAGGTGACCGCGCTCGCGACGCTCGCCAGCGCGAAGAACGCCAGCGCGGCGAAGATGCGAGCTGCGCACCATTCGCGGCGCGCGTGGTGAACCACGAACGGTCTTCGCAGCAGCGCGCTAGAAGAGGAGGCCGTATTACTTTGCCGGAGCGGGTGCCGGCTTGCTGAAATCCACCGTCGGCGGCGCGCTGATCGCCTTCTCGTTCTCCACCGCGAAGTTGGGCTTGACGTCCATCTTGAACAGCATCGCGGTCAGGTTCGTCGGGAAGGAGCGGACGGTGACGTTGAACTCCTGCACCGCCTTGATGTAGCGATTGCGCGCGACCGCGATGCGATTCTCGGTCCCCTCGAGCTGGGCCTGCAGATCGCGGAAGTTCTGATCCGACTTGAGCTGCGGGTAGTTCTCCGCCACCACGAGCAGCCGTGACAGTGCCGACTGCAGCTGGTTCTGTGCGGCCTGGAATTTGGCGAATGCCTCCGGATCGTTGATCAGCTCGGGAGTGGCCTTGATGCTGCCGACGCTTGCGCGCGCGTTGGTTACTTCCGTCAGCACGCGCTCTTCCTGGGCGGCGTAGCCCTTCACGGTGTTGACCAGGTTCGGCACGAGGTCGGCGCGGCGCTGATACTGGTTCAGGACCTCCGACCAGGCGGACTTGATCTGCTCGTCCTGGCGCTGCAGGTCGTTATAACCGCAGCCCGAGAGCGAAACCGCGGCAGCAGCCGCGAGCGTTAGAACGACCAGACGTTCGAAGTGCCTGCGCATCGTGTCCCCCTCCGTAGCTGCAATCGAGGCTAAGAACCCTGCGAGCGCTTAGCTGGGGCCGGCAACCGGGCTTTGCAAGCCTTCGCCCTTCGCGGCAACAAGCTGCTGCATGGTGGCGCGCGCGAGGCAGAGATCTTCCCACGCCTTCGCTTTGTCGGGCAAGTTGCGCAGCAGGTACGCAGGATGATAGGTCACCAGCAGCGGCACGCCGCGATAGCGATGCACGCGCCCGCGCAGACTCGCGATCGTCGCCTCGACATTGAGCAGCGTGGTCGCCGCGCTCTTGCCCAGCGCGACGATCAGCGCCGGGCGAATAAGCTCGATCTGGCGGTCGAGATACGGGCGGCAAGATTCGACTTCGAACGGCTCCGGCGTGCGGTTGCCCGGCGGCCTGCACTTGAGCACGTTGGCGATGTAGACGTTCTCGCCGCGCTTCATGCCGAGGGCGGCAAGCATGTTGTCGAGCAGCCGTCCTGCCTGGCCCACGAAAGGCTCTCCCTTGGCGTCCTCCTCCGCTCCGGGCGCTTCGCCGACGAAGAGCCATTGCGCACGCTCATCGCCCACGCCGGGCACTGCCTTGTTGCGCGTTCGGCAAAGCCCGCAGGCCGTGCAGGCCGACACGTCGCCTGCGAAGTCGCGCCACTCGAGCACCGCGATCCGACTCAGCCGATCTGCGGGCGCCTGAGGGAGCGGTGCGACGGCAGGCGCTCGCGCCTCTACGGGCGGCGCGGAACGCGCCGCGCTGGCGCGCCGGCGCCAAGTCGGAACCAGCCGGAGCTCGCGCAGGATTTCCGACCGATCGACCACGTCAGGATGCGACGAGCGCCCGGCGCATCACCAGGGCATCCTCGCGCTCGCCCGAAGCGCTGGGGGGATAGTAGGCGACCCGACGGCCGATCGCCCCGAATCCTTCCGCCGCGTAGAGGGAGATCGCCGGGGTGTTCGACACGCGCACCTCGAGGAAGCACTGCTGCGCGCCGCGCAGCTTCGCGTCGGCAAGGAAGCGCCTGAGCATGGCGCGGCCGAGCCCCTGCCGACGCGCTCCGGCAGCCACCGTGAGGTTGAGCAGCTGGGCCTCTCCCGGCGTGAGCAGCAGCACCCCATAAACGACGATCGCTCCTGCCGCGACGCCCACGGCCATGCTGTAGCCCGCCCCGAGCGCGTCGAGGAAATTTCGCGGCGTCCACGGAGCCACGTGAGCCTCCCGCTCGAGCGCTGCGACGTAGGGAACATCCTCGGCGCGCAGCGGCCGCCAGGTAACCGGGCCAGCGTCGCGCGCGGCCGCGAGCGAAGCGTTCACAACCGCTGCCCGGCGGCGCGCTCGGCCGCCGTGAGCGCCACGCGCTGACGCACGTACAGTGGAGTGGCCTGCCGCGGGAGCACGGCGTCGCCCGCCGCAAAGCGCGGCAACGCGAGTGCGCCGATCGCCGCCGCTTCCGGCGTTACGTGCTCGAGACACGCACTCAGCGCCGGCCCAAGGCGCGCGGCGAGCTCGGGGTATGCAGCAAAGCCCGCTCCGACACCCGTCCATCCGCCGACTTCGGGAACCGGCACATCCGTCGGTTCGAGAGCCTGGGGCTCGGAGACGACCTGCCAACGGTCGGTGCGGTACTCGTAGGCCGCGATATAGACCTCGCCCATGCGGGCATCGAGGGTGGCGATGACCTTGACCGCGCCGTGGCTCACGCGCGCCGTTTCCGCCATCGCCTCGAGGGTCGATACGCCCACCACCAACAGACCCGCGCCGAGGGCAAGCCCCTGCGCTACGCCGCAGGCGATGCGCAACCCGGTGAACGAGCCGGGCCCTGCGCCGAAGGCGACGCCCCCCAGGTCGGCGAGCGTCAGTCGCTCCTGCGCCAGGAGAGCGTGGACCATGGGCAGCAGAAGCTCTGAGTGACGCTGGCCGGCGCGCTCCGAGCGCTGATGCCATGTGCTCCCGTCGCCGAGCGCCACCGTACACATCTGCGTCGAAGCGTCCAGGGCGATGATGCGCATGCGCAATCTTACCGCGAGGCAGCCGCGGCGGCTTGTGCCGCGCCGGTACAATGGCTTCGCCCACATGGAAACCGTCGCCATCACCGCGCTCGACCAGGAGGGTCGAGGGATCGCGCGCCGCGACGGCAAGGTCGTGTTCGTCGAAGGAGCGCTCATCGGCGAGCGCGTCGTCGTCGAAGTCTTGCGCGAGAAGGCGAGCTACGCGCTGGCACGCGCAGTCGAAATCGAGAGCGCGAGCCCCGCGCGCGTGCATCCGCTCTGCCCATACTTCGGCGTCTGCGGCGGGTGCAGCCTGCAGCACCTCGACGTTGCGGCGCAGGTCGCAGTGAAGCAGCGAGTGCTCGAGGATGCGCTGTGGCACATCGGCCGCCTGCGGCCGGAACAGATGCTCGCCCCGATCCACGGATTGGCGTGGGGCTACCGCCACCGCGCGCGCTTCTCGGCGCGCCACGTCCCCGCCAAGGGCGGCGTGCTCGTTGGGTTCCACGAGCGCAAGTCGAGCTTCGTTGCCGACATGGCGAGCTGTCGGGTCGTACCGCCGCGGATCTCGGCGTTGCTGCCTGCGCTGCGCGAGCTCGTCGGGTCGCTGTCGATCCGCGCCCGCATCCCGCAGATCGAGCTCGCGATCGGGGAGAGCGCCGCCGGAGGCGAGCCGGTCGACGCCCTGGTCCTGCGGGTGCTCGCGGCGCCGGGCGAAACGGACATTCACCTGCTGCAGGAGTTTTCTCTCCGGCACCGGGTGGAGCTCTATCTGCAGCCCGGCGGACCGGACAGCGTGGCGCCCCTCGCCGCGGACGCCGCCACGCTCGCCTATGCGCTTCCGGACTTCGGCGTGACGCTGCAGTTCGCGCCGACGGATTTCACCCAGATCAACGCCGCGCTCAATCGCGTTCTCGTGCGCCGCGCCATCGGGCTGCTCGAACCCAAGCCCGGAGAGCGTATCGCGGACTTCTATTGCGGCCTGGGCAACTTCACGCTGCCGATCGCCCGGCGCGGCGCGCTCGCTCTGGGCGTGGAGGGCAGTCGCGCGCTCGTCGAGCGAGCGCGCGCCAACGCCGAACGCAACGGGCTCGCCGCGCACGCCCGGTTCGAAGTCGCGAATCTCGCCGAAGCCACCGCCGAAAACCTCGCTGCGCTTGGGCACATCGACAAGGCGCTGCTCGACCCGCCACGCGAAGGCGCGCTGACGCTGGTGAAGGCCTTGCCGGACGCGTGGCCGAACCGGCTCGTCTACGTCTCCTGTTACCCGGCCACGTTGGCGCGCGACGCCGCTGTGCTCGTCCACGAACGGGGGTTCCGGCTGCGCGCCGCCGGCGTAGCGAACATGTTTCCGCACACGACGCACGTGGAGTCGATCGCGCTCTTCACCCGATAGCCGCGCGAGGCGAGTCGCGGCTGCTGGCGACACGCCGAGGGCGCGGACGCGGGCTCGTCGGAGAGGCAGCGAAAAAAAGGGCGGCCGCAGCCGCCCTCTTTCGGAATCCGTCGACCTCAGTCGCGCTGGCCGGAGAAAATGAGCAGCAGGTTCAGCAGACTCATGAACAGGTTCAGCAGGTCGAGGAACAGCCTGATCGTCGCCATGATGTAGTTGGTCTCGCCGCCACGGACGATGTCGCTCACGTCGTGCAGCAGGTACAGCGAGAAGATCAGCACGGCGACCGCCGAGATGGTCACCGCGAGCGCCGGGATCTGGAAGAACAGATTGGCGAGCGAGGCAACGATGAGCAGGATCAGCCCGACGAACAGGAACTTGCGCAGAAAACTAAAATCTCGCTTCGAGACGGTCGCGATGGTCGCCATCACGAAGAACACGGCAGCGGTCATGCCCGCCGCCAGCGCCACCAGCTGGCCTCCGTTCTTGAACCCGGCCGCGAGCTGCAACATCGGCGCGAGCATCAGCCCGGAGATGAACGTGAAGCCGAATACGGCCAGCACGCCCCAGCCGCTATTGCGCAGCGCCGCGACGACAAACAGCGAGGCGATCATGGCCCCGAGCATCAGCAGCGGCGCCATGATCGGCGACGTGGCGTAGAACGCGGCAAAGTTGACCGCCATTCCGGCGTAGGCGCCGGCGATGGTGGGCAGCATCGACAACGCGAGCAGCCAGTACGTGTTGCGCAGGACCTTGTTTGGCGCGACCGCTTCCACGGTCGTCGGCCCAGGCATCGACCAACGGCCTTGCGGCTCACCGGTCGGGACAGGTTTCAGTTGCGGTTCCATCGCATCCCCCAAGGCCATCACGTGGCCAGCACGCGACGGGTTTCGTCGCGGAACTGTTAGACTAGCAGAAGCACCCGAAGTTTCAATAGGTGCGGCTGCGCGCCTCGGCAGATCGCCAGCGGAAGGTTGGCAGAGCGGTTGAATGCACCGGACTTGAAATCCGGCGTGCCGGCAACGGCACCGTGAGTTCGAATCTCACACCTTCCGCCAGATTTTCGCTGTGCCGAGCTGACCCTTAGGTGGTGGCGGAAAGCCCTGGATCAAGCCCCGCAGGCGGTCAGGCTGGCGCTGGCCGTCCAGCGCAGACTAAAGACCGATGCCCGGCGACGGGCGTTCTCAGTGCGCGCGCTCACAAGCCGCATGCCCGCAGCCGCAGGCGGACGAGCCTTTCCCCGGTTGCATCGCACCCTCTCCGCCGACTGGCGAGCGCGCAGGGTCAAGGGCTTTGTCGTGGCAGTAAACACTGCAGTAGTCGACTGCGGTGGGCACGGTGCACGCGCAGCCTTCGTGTGCGCACCTTTTGTAGTCGATCGATCCCATGCGCTCAATGCGGCCGCGCTGGCGCGCTTGGAGCGGCTGCCCGCCGCGGCCGCGTCCTAGCCGTTGCGACGGAACTGCTCGATCGCGCCGTCGAGACAGCTATCCCGCGCGCTATGATCTCTCTCGCCCGCGCATTGACGAAGCGCCGCGCGATAGTCGCGCTCGTCTTTCGTAAATGTCTGCTCGGGTGGATTGGCCCGATCGGGCTTCTTTGTCTTCGCGGCGTAATCCGTCGAGTGCGCGGTCTTGGTGGATTTGGCTGATTTCGACTGCGTCGAGTGCTTTGCGTGGTGCGCGCCGTGGGCTTTCTTCGCGCTGGTCTTGCCCGACGTCTTGTGGGCGGTCGTCGTGCTCGCTTGCGTCGGATTCGCGTCCTTGTTCGCCGGCACGCTCACCTTGTCGGGCTGGGGCTCGGTTGCGTTCTTGGGTGCCTGTTGAGGTTGTGCTTGCGAATCGGTTCCGCTGCTGTTCGGCATGCCGGTTTGCGCCCCGGCCACGGTCCACGCCAGAGCGACGGCAATACCCGCCAATGTCTGATAGAACTTCATCTACTCCTCCGAAGGTTGATTCAGAATCGCTACGACGATACCTTGCGCCGGCGTCTCTCGGTATCGGCGCCGCTCCGAATCGCCTGTAGGAGCGGCGCCGACGGACGATGGATTTTACTTCCGGCGTTTGACGTACTGAATGTCGCGCTCGTGCTTCTCGGCTCCCGTCAACACTGTCAAATGCGGCCCATGAGCACTAGGATGACCAGCACGAGCAACACGAGACTCACGCCCCCGCTCGGCCAGTAGCCCCAGCCGGTGCTGTACGGCCACGCCGGCAGCGCTCCGAGCAGCAGCAGAATGACGATGACCAGCAAGGCGAGTGAGGGGGACGTGCGCCTTCTCCTCAAGCGACCGCGATCACGTGCGGTCTCGTCAATTCGCTTGCATGGGCCGTGCCAGCTCGACGCCGCCGCAGAAACAATAAGTTCCCGCGGCCGTGCCTGTAAGTCTTACCGGTGGGCGTGCAATTGCGGGACGGCAGGCGTCCCTGGAGCTCGCGTATGCGGCGAGGTCAAGCGAGCGGCGCGACCTTCACGACTTCCTCCACCGTGGACAGCCCGCTCGCGATCTTCATGGCTCCTGAAACGCGCAGCGGCTTCATGCCTTCCTTGTACGCCTGGTCGCGGATCTTGCCGTCGTCGCCTTCGGCGTGAATCAGCCGCCGCAGCGTCGGCGACAGGGTCATGATCTCGTAGAGGCCGACGCGTCCGAAATAGCCGGTCATCCGGCACTCGAGGCAGCCGACCGCCTGATGCGTGTGCTGCGGCACTTCGGCCCGGAATGGCGCAGTCAGCATTCGCCAAGTGTCCTCGTCCGGCGCATCGGTAGGCTTCTTGCAGTTGGGGCAAAGTGTCCTCACCAGCCGCTGCGCCATCACCCCGAGCAGCGTCGAGTTGATCAGGTAGGACGGCACGCCGAGATCGAGAAGCCGGGTCACCGCCGTCGGCGCATCGTTGGTGTGCAGCGTAGACAGGACGAGGTGTCCCGTCAGTGCCGCCTGCACCGCCATGTCCGCCGTGTCGCGGTCGCGAATCTCGCCGACCATGATGATGTCGGGGTCCTGACGCATGAGCGTGCGTACGCCGCTGGCGAAGTCGACACCGATCACCGGTTGGACCTGCATCTGGTTGAACTCCGCCGCGATCATCTCGATCGGATCCTCGACAGAGCAGACGTTGACCTCCGGCGTGGCGAGCTGCTTCATCGTCGAGTACAGCGTGGTCGTCTTGCCCGAACCGGTCGGGCCGGTCACCAGGATGATTCCGTTGGGCTCGTGGATCATCCGCTCCCAGCGCGACCGATCCTCCGGCGTGAAGCCGAGCTCTTCGAAGTCGCGTATCAGCACCTCGGGCGTGAAGATGCGCATGACGATCTTCTCGCCGAAAGCGGTGGGCATGGTCGAAATGCGCAGCTCGATCTCGTCGCCGTTGGGCGAGACCGTCTTGATGCGTCCGTCCTGCGGCCGACGCTTCTCGACGATCTCCATCCGCGCGAGCAGCTTGATGCGGCTCGTCATCGCGATCAGCACGGGGTTCGGAATCGCGTACACCTGGTGCAGCACGCCGTCGATGCGGAAACGCACGATGCCGGCGTCGCGTCGCGGCTCGATGTGGATGTCGGAGGCGCGCTGCTCGAATGCGTACTGCCACAGCCAGTCGACGATATGGACGACGTGCTGGTCGTTGGCGTCGAGTGTCCCATGCCGACCCAGTTCGACGAGCTGCTCGAAGTTGCGGGCAAGCGAGACTTCACCGCGCTGGGTCTCCGAGGCCTTCTTGATCGAACGCGCCAGGGTGAAGAACTCGCCCAGGAAGCGCTTGACGTCCTGCGGATTGGAAAACACCAGCTTGATCTTGACGCGCAGGATCTTTTCCAGCTCGTCCGCCCAGGCGCGCACGAAGGGCTCGCCGGTGGCGACGGTGAGCTCGCCGTTGGAGAGCGCGACGGGCAGGATGCGATAGCGCTCGGCGTAGGCGTTGGACATCGTGTTGGTGACCGCGACCAGATCGATCTTCAAGGGATCGATGTGGTGGTAGGGCACGCCGAGCTTCCCTGCGAGCCACTCGACCAGCCACTCCAGCGTCATCAGCGGATGCGTCGCGGAAGGAGCCCGCCATTTCTGGTCCGCGATCATCTCCAGCGGGTGGTCGAAGCGGTGGGTGCGCGAGCGGGCGAGGCGCTCGGCATCGGCCGGTGCGATCAGACCGTCGGCGAGCATCAGCTTGAGTATGTCCTCCAGCCGCAGGCGGCGGTCCGGCGGCCGGTTGGGCCGCGGCTGCGCATCCGCGGCAGGCGCGGTAGAGCCGGTCGGCTTGGGCGAGGCCATCGTCGTACTATAAACCCAAGCTAGACTGTTGTGCGCGGAAGCACCGGTGCCAGGCCATTCCGCGCATCCGAGAGTATTCCACGATGGCCGTTTCGCTCGCTGCGCTGCACGCCGACATCACGACGCTCGCCGTCGACGCGATCGTCAATGCGGCCAACACGACGCTGCTCGGGGGCGGCGGTGTCGACGGAGCCATCCATCGCGCCGCCGGCCCGCAACTGCTGGAAGAATGCCGCGGGCTCGGCGGTTGCGCCACCGGGGAAGCGAAGATCACCGCGGGTCACCGGCTCGCGGCGCGCTACATCATTCACACGGTGGGTCCGGTGTGGCACGGCGGCGCGCATGGCGAGCCGCGGCTGCTCGCGTCGTGCTATCGCCGCTCGCTCGAGATTGCGGTCGACAGCAGGCTCGCCTCGATCGCCTTTCCGGCGATCAGCTGCGGAGCATACGGCTATCCGCTCGAGCAGGCGGTACCGATCGCGGTCGGCACGGTCCGCGGCTTCGCTCGACTCGACGCGCTGACCGAGGTGACCTTCGTCTGCGCAACTCGCGCCATTCTTGCGCTCTACGAGGCCGCACTGGCAGCCGAGGGCTAGTCGGCGTCGATGCCCTCGGGGACGTGCAGCTCGGGCGACTCGCGCACCTCGAACACCTCGCGCAGGTAGGCGACGTAGGACGGATCGTAGTCCATCGACTTCGAGGGCTCGTCGCTGATCTTGGCCACGGGCTGCCCGTTGCAGCGGGTCATCTTGATCACGATCTGCAGTGGCCGATAACCGAGATCGTTGGTGAGGTTCGTGCCGACGCCGAAGGCGGTCTGACTGCGGCCCTTAAAGTAGTTGAACAGGCTGATCGCGAGCGGCACGTCGAGCGAATCGGAGAACACCATCACCTTGCTGCGCGGATCGATGCGCATCTTCTGGTAGTGGGTGATCAGCTTCTCGCCCCATTCGAAGGGGTCGCCCGAGTCGTGCCGCACGCCGTCGAAGAGCTTGCAGAAGAACAGGTCGAAGTCGCGCAGGAAGGCATCCATGCCGCACACGTCCGATAGCGCGATCCCCAGGTCGCCGCGGTATTCACGCGCCCAGGTGTTGAATGCGAAGACCTGCGAGTCGCGCAACCGCGGGCCGGCCGCCTGGCACGCCTGCAGATACTCGTGCGCCATCGTTCCGAGCGGCGTGAGGCCGTGTTCAAGGGCTAGCTTCACGTTGCTTGTCCCGACAAACTTGGCGCCGATGCCGTCCTTGAGAGTCCGGACGACCTCGTCCTGCCAGGTGCGCGAGAAGCGGCGACGCGTGCCGTAGTCGGCGATGCGAAATTCCGGATCGAGAACCGAGTTGATCTGCTGCACCTTGGCGGCGAGCCGTCGGCGGCCTTCGGCGAGATCAGGCGCCGGCTGCGTGTCCCGGAAATAGAGCTCGCTCACGATGGCCAGCACCGGTACTTCGAACAGGATGGTGTGCAGCCACGGGCCCTTGATCGTGATGTCTATCTCCCCCGCTACCGACGGCGAGCGCGTCACGCGGACGAAGCGCTCGTTGAGCTGGAAGAGTCCGAGCAGATCGATGAAGTCGCTCTTGAAGAAGCGCCAGGAACGCAAATAGTCGATCTCGCGCCGCGTGAAGCGCTGCTGGCACAAGCCGACGATCTCGCGCTCGATCTGGCCGATGTAGGGTGTCAGGTCGACCCCCGCCGTGCGGCACTTGAAGCGGTACTCGGCTTGTGCCGCCGGAAAGTGGTGCAGCACGACCTGCATCATCGTGAACTTGTACAGGTCGGTGTCGAGCAGCGAATCGATGATCATGGGACGGATCGCCGTGGACGGACGTGCGCCATGTTACGCGCCGCCGCCCCGCGTAGCCAAGCTTGTGCCCGGATATCCTCACAGTCCGGGGCATCCCACCCGGAAGGCTGCCGGCGCGGTGGCAGCGCGGCGCGGCAGCGGCTATGATCGGCCCAACGCGCCCCAAGCGCTTACGCTCATGCTGGTCAACTGCGTCGCCTATCAAGAAGGCCGGAAGCTCGCTGACATCCCGAAGCAGGACATCAGCGAGTACCTCAAGCGGCCCAATTGCTTTGTGTGGGTCGCGCTCAAGGACCCGGATCCGTCGGAGCTCGACGAAATGCGCGAGGAATTCGGGCTGCACGAGCTCGCGGTGGACGACGCCCGGCAGGGGCATCAGCGGCCCAAAATCGAGGAGTACGGCGACTCGCTGTTCGCGGTCATCCACACGATCGAGCCCACCGGCGACGAGCTGGTGATCGGTGAGGTGAACATCTTCGTCGGTCCGAACTACATCCTCTCGGTGCGCACGCGAACCGAGAAAGGATTCACCGCCGTGCGGGCACGCTGCGAGCGCGAGCCGCACCTGCTCAAGCACGGCTCCGGCTTCGTTTTCTACGCCCTGGTGGACTCGATCGTCGACCGCTATTTCCCGGTGATCGACGAATTGGAATCCGAGCTGGAGAAGATCGAGGCCAACATCTTCGTCAAGGGGACAGCACGCTCGAACATCGAGGCGCTCTACGCATTGAAGCAGAAGCTGATGACCATGAAACATGCGGTCGATCCGCTGCTCGAAGCGACGGGCAGACTCTGCGGGGGACGCGTCCCGCAGGTCTGCGAGGGCACGCAGGCTTATTTCCGCGATATTACCGACCACCTGCAGCGCATCCACGGCACCATCGAGAGCACCCGCGACATGCAGGCCACGGCGATCCAGGTGAACCTGGGGATGATCAACCTGAACGAGACCGAGGTCACGAAGAAGCTGGCGGCCTGGGCCGCCATCATCGCCGTGCCGACGCTGATCGCGGGCATCTACGGCATGAACTTCAAGAACATGCCGGAGTTGGACGCCGCCTACGGCTACCCGATCGCCATGGTCGGCATGGTTCTCATCGACGTCGTTCTGTTCCTCTGGTTCAAGAGGATCCGCTGGCTGTAAGGCGCAGTCAGTGCACGCCCGGCTTGTCGCCGGCAGCGGGGGCCAGCGGGATGACGCGCTTGCCGGGCGGTGGCGCGTGCCAGATCGGCTGCAGCGTGACGTGATCGATGCCGAAGCGCTGCGCGAGGACGCGCTGTGCCGCGCCGAGCATATCGGGCCAGGCGACCGGATCGCTGATCACCAGATGCGCAGAAAGCGCGCAGCGCTCGCTGCTCATCTGCCAAACGTGCAGGTCGTGCACCGCGACGACTCCTTCGACGCGGCTGAGGACCCGCCCGATGTCCTCGTAGGACAGGTGCGCCGGCACTCCTTCCATCAACACTGACGTGGAGGCCGTCAGCAGCAGCCACGTCGAGCGCAGGATGAGCACCGCCACGAATAGCGAGAGCAAGGGATCGATCGGCATCCACCCGGTCGCCGCCACGACGGCGCCGGCGAGCAGCGCAGCGATCGAGCCCGCGAGGTCTCCAAGAACGTGGACGAGCGCGGCGCGGGCGTTGAGACTGCGCCCGCGCGAAAGGAGCCACGCGCAGACGAGATTCACGGCGAGGCCTGCGGTCGCCACCGAGATCACCGCCAACCCCGCGACCGGCGTCGGCGCGAGCAGCCGGCGCACGGCTTCGACGGCGATCCAGACGACCACCCCGAGCATGAGCAAGGCGTTGCTGAACGCCGCCAGGACCTCGGCGCGCGCGTAGCCGTAGCTCGCGCGCTGCGACGGAGGGCGCCGGGCGAGCCGCTGGGCGATGAGCGCAATCGAGAGCGCGGCGACGTCGGTCACCATGTGGCCCGCGTCGGAAAGCAGCGCCAACGAGCCGGCGAGCCAGCCGCCAACGCATTCCACCACGGCAAAGAACGCCGTGAGCGCGAGCGCGATCCACAGGGCGTGCCTCTCCTTCGCTGGCACAGGCGGCAAGCGATGATCGTGCGGGCGGGCGCGGGAATCCGTGTGGGAAGGCATGGCGCTACGGCGGAGCCCGTCCCATTCTCGGGCAACGGTATGGCCCGCGCAACAGCATCTGCGGGCACCGCGACGTGCGGGCGTAGAATGAGGAAATGTCGCGGGCTCGCAATGGCGGAGACATCGATGCGCTTCTTCCGCGGGTCCGCTCCTCCGCGTCGGTCGCGCGCATCGAGGAAGCCGCATGCATCGGCTGCGCGCTCTGCCTCGCCGCGTGTCCTGTCGACGCGATCATCGGCGCGGCGAAGTCGATGCACACTGTTCTCGCCCACGACTGCATCGGCTGCGAGCTTTGTTTGCCGCCCTGCCCCGTGGACTGCATCAGCATGCTTCCGGCCGGCCGCGCATTCGACGAGGCGGATGCCGTGCGCGCACGAGCGAACTTCGCGCGCCGCGTCGCCCGCTCTTCGGCCGGCCGCAGCCGCGTCGCCTCGCCCGCGGCAGATGCCGGTGTCGACGTCGAGAAGATGCGCCGCCGCGCTGCGATCGCAGCCGCGCTGGCTCGCGCCCGTGCACGCCGCGCGCGCCGGTCGTGAGCGCGGGCTCTCCTTGGCTCCGGTGCATCGCCCCGGTCGCAGCTCTCGTGGTGGCGATGGCCGCCGCTGAGCCGAGCGTTAACGCGCCGCTCGACGTAGCGGCGCTCGATCGCTGGTGGAATTTCGATGACGCCGCGGCGTCGGAAGCCAAGTTCCGCGCCGAGCTCGTCAACCTGCCCGCCGCTTCGGGCGCGCGCATGGAGCTGCTCACGCAGGTGGCCCGCGCGCAAGGCCTGCAGCGACGCTTCGACGAGGCGAACGCCACGCTCGACGAGGTCGGAGCGGCGCTGCCTCGCATGCCGGCGCGCGTCTCGGTCCGCTACCTTCTTGAGCGAGGCCGCGTGCTCAACTCATCGCATCAGCCCGAGCGCGCCGTGCCTCTGTTCCACGCCGCTCTCGACCAGGCGCAGGCGACAGGCGAGGACTTTCTGGCTATCGACGCGGCCCACATGCTCGGCATCGCCGCCCCGCCCGCGCAACGGCTCGAGTGGAATCTCCGCGCGGTTGCGATGACGGAGAAAACCCGGGACGGCCGCGCCAAACGCTGGCTGGCTTCGCTCTACAACAACATCGGCTGGACCTACCACGAGCGCGGCGAGTACGAGCGCGCGCTCGAGTACTTCCGGAAGGCGCTGCCCGCCTGGGAAGCGCGCGGGAACCCTGGCGCGATCCGGGCCGCCAAGTGGTCGATCGGGCGGGCGCTGCGCTCGCTCGGCCGCAACGATGAGGCGCTGTCCATACAGCGCGCGCTGCTCGCCGAGCTCGAGCGCGAGCGTGCCGCCGATGGCTTCGTCCTCGAGGAGCTCGCCGAGCTTGAGCTGGCGCGCGGCGATCCGCTTGCGGCGCGGCCTTGGTTCGCCAAAGCTTATGCAGAGCTGTCGCGGGACCCGGGCTTCCGTGCCGACGAGCCCGCGCGCCTCGAGCGCATGCGAGAGCTCGGTGGCGTGCAATGAACCCTGCCAAGCGCCGCGCGATATACGAGCGCTTGCGCGCGCGGAACCCTAACCCGCGCAGCGAGCTCGACTACGCGACGCCGTTCGAGCTGCTGGTCGCGGTCGTGCTCTCGGCGCAGGCGACCGACAAGAGCGTAAATCTCGCCACCGCGCGCCTTTTCCCGAAAGCCAATACGCCGGACGCGATCCGCAAGCTCGGCGAACGGGGGCTCATCCCCTATATTCGTACCATCGGTTTGTATCGGACCAAGGCCCGGAACATCGTCGCCCTCTGCCACCGATTGCTCGACGAGCACGGCGGCGAGGTACCCGCGAGCCGGGAAGCCCTGGAAGCGCTCCCCGGCGTCGGGCGCAAGACGGCGAATGTCGTGCTCAATGTCGCCTTCGGGCAACCCACCATCGCGGTAGACACGCACATCTTCCGCGTCGCCAATCGCACGGGGCTGGCTCAAGGCAAGACCGTCGAGGAGGTCGAGCAGAAGCTCGTCAAGTTCACGCCGGAGGAGTTCCGCCGCGACGCTCATCACTGGCTGATCCTGCACGGGCGCTACGTGTGTCAGGCGCGCAAGCCGGGCTGCCCCGCCTGCGTGATTGCCGACCTGTGCGAGTACCCGCACAAGACGAAAGCATGAGTGCGCCGCGAGGCGCGGCTAGTGGCGGATAACGACGAGTACCGGCGGCTGGGAGCTGTAGTACGCGGCGAGATTCTCGATGTCTTGCGTCGAGAGGGTGCCGGCGAAGCCCGCCATGATCGCGTTCTTTCGCGCTCCCGACTTGTAATCGCGCAGCGCCTTGGCGAGATAGTCCGGTCGCTGCCCGCCGAGCTTGGGATAGTCGGGCACCGTGCTGTTGCCGTCGAGACCGTGGCACGCCTGGCAGACCTCTTTCACCTTCGCCGCCCCTGCCTGCAGATCGGCCCCCGCAGCCGCCGCCGCACTCGCCAGCAGGGCGGTCCCGAGTATCAGTCGCAGGTGTGACCTCTTCATCGCTTGTCGCTCTGGTGCGCCCTATTTGCCGGCGTGGGCGCCGCCGCCGTAGTAGGCGGCCAGGTCGGCCATGTCCTGCTCGGAGAGCGACGCCGCAATCGCCTTCATGGTCGGATGCCCGCGCTCGCCGCTCTTGTACTCCTGCAGCGCCTTCACAATGTATGCGGGATGTTGTCCGCCGATCTTCGGCACGCCGTACACCTCCGGATAGGCCGTGCGCCAGCCCTCGATGCCGTGGCAGCCGGCGCACATGGCCGTCTTGCGCTGTCCGGCAGCCGCGTCGCCTGCCGGCGCAGCGCTCTCGCACCATGCAGAGATCGACGCGGTGCAAGCGACAACCGCGACGCAGAGCGTTCTTATTCTCATCGGCTGATTTTAAGCGGTCGCGGCGACCAGGGTCAACGCTCGAGCAGCTGCAGCTTCGGCTTTACCGTCTTCCATTCGTCGGCATCGGCGGGAGCCGGCTTGCGCTCGATGATCGGCTTCCAGACCTTGGAGAGCTCCGCGTTGAGCGCCTTGAAATGCTGCTGGTCGGCCGGCACATCGTCCTCGGCAAAGATCGCCTCGACCGGGCATTCCGCAACACACAGCGTGCAGTCGATGCATTCGTCCGGATCGATGACGAGAAAATTCGGACCCTCGCGAAAGCAGTCGACCGGGCAGACGTCGACGCAGTCGGTGTATTTACAGCGGATACAACTCTCGGTGACGACGTAAGTCATGGGGAGATCCAGCGCGGCACGGCGCTGCGATTCTACCAAAATCACCGACGCCGGGCGCCGAGCACGAGCGCCGCGCGTCTTGCGCCGAGGGGGTCTTTCGGCTAAGTTAGAGCGTCCTCGCGCAAGCCGCGAGGCGATACCGGGAAAACGAAAGCATGAGTGAACTCGTCAAGCACGTAACCGACGCCAGCTTCGACAGCGACGTCCTCAAGGCCGGGATGCCGGTGCTCGTCGACTACTGGGCTGAGTGGTGCGGTCCGTGCAAGATGATCGCCCCGATCCTTGACGAGGTCGCGAAGGACTATGCGGGTCGGGTCATCGTGGCGAAGCTCGACGTGGACGCAAACACCGGGACGCCGGCCAAATACGGCATCCGCGGGATTCCGACCCTGATCCTGTTCAAGGGCGGCCAGGTCGCCGCGCAGAAGGTGGGCGCGCTGTCCAAGTCGCAGCTCACGGCCTTCCTCGACAGTCAGCTCTGAGCACCCGGAGTCGCGCTAATTTGACAGGCCCATTCGAACCCGTTAGGCTCCCCGTTTGACGCGCCTCGCTGGCGCCGGCCCTGGCAACAGGTCCAGCCGCGAGCCGCCATCACCGGCGCTGTTGAATTCTCCGGCGCCAAAATCCCCGATGCACCGAAGCGGCCTGTCTGCCGCGTCTGTTTCTCAGCACCCTTTGCCTATGCACCTCTCCGACCTCAAATCCAAACCCGTAACCGAGCTGGTCGAGATCGCCAACACGAACGAGATCGACGGCGCCAATCGGATGCGCAAGCACGACCTGATCTTCGCGTTGCTGAAGAATCAGGCGAAGAAGGGCGAAAGCATTTTCGGCGATGGCACGCTCGAAGTGCTGCCCGACGGCTTCGGCTTCCTGCGCTCGCCGGATACGAGCTATCTCGCCGGGACCGACGATATCTACATCTCGCCGTCGCAAATCCGGCGCTTCAACCTGCACACCGGCGACACGATCGAGGGCGAGATCCGCACCCCCAAGGACGGCGAGCGCTACTTCGCCCTGGTGAAGGTCGACAAGGTCAACGGCGAGCCCCCGGAGAACGCCAAGAGCAAGATCCTGTTCGAGAACCTTACGCCGCTGTTCCCCGACGAACCGCTCATCCTGGAGCGCGACATCAAGGCCGAGGAGAACATTACCGGGCGCGTCATCGACATCATCGCGCCGATCGGCAAGGGCCAGCGCGGGCTCCTCGTGTCTTCGCCGAAGTCCGGCAAGACCGTGATGCTGCAGCACATCGCGCACTCCATCGCCGCCAACTATCCCGAAGTGGTGCTCATCGTGCTGTTGATCGACGAGCGGCCGGAGGAAGTGACCGAGATGACGCGCACGGTGCGCGGCGAGGTCGTGGCCAGCACATTCGACGAACCGGCTACGCGTCACGTGCAGGTGGCGGAAATGGTGATTGAGAAGGCGAAGCGGCTCGTCGAGCACAAGAAGGATGTCGTGATCCTGCTCGACTCGATCACGCGGCTTGCGCGCGCCTACAACACCGTCGTTCCCGCCTCGGGCAAGGTGCTGACCGGCGGTGTCGATGCCAACGCGCTGCAGAGGCCCAAGCGCTTCTTCGGCGCGGCGCGCAACATCGAGGAAGGCGGCTCGCTCACCATCATCGCCACTGCGCTTATCGACACGGGCTCGCGCATGGACGACGTGATCTACGAGGAATTCAAGGGCACCGGCAACATGGAGATCCATCTCGACCGGCGCATGGCCGAGAAGCGCACCTACCCCGCAATTAACGTCAACCGCTCGGGCACGCGCAAAGAAGAGCTGCTGCTCAAACAGGACGTGCTGCAGAAGGTGTGGGTGCTGCGCAAGCTCCTCTATCCGATGGACGATCTCGAAGCCACCGATTTCCTCGTCGACAAGATCAAGCAAACCAAGAACAACGCGGAGTTCTTCGACAGCATGCGCAGGGGCTGACCGGGTTTGCCGCTTCGGTACCGGGGGCTTGTCGTATGACTACAACGCAACCATATAGCGTGGCAGCATTTCTGTTGCATTGCAGCGAAAACCGGCGCATAATGCTTCGTTGGCCGTTGTTGTCTACATAAGCCCTTGAAAAGACTTCGTTTTGGCAGCCGAGCCAAGCCCGAGGTGAAACCGATGAAAGCTGGAGTCCATCCCCAGTACAGCGAGATTCAGGTGACGTGCAGCTGCGGCAACACGTTCACGACCCGTTCGACTGTGAACAAGCCGCTGCATGTGGAAGTCTGCTCGGCGTGTCATCCGTTCTATACCGGCAAGCAAAAGATCGTCGACACCGCTGGGCGCGTGGAGAAATTCCGCCAGCGCTACGGTTCGAAGACCAAGGCAGCAGCCTAGTCCGCCCAAGGGCGGTAAGCCGGCAAAAGGCAGCTTTCGGCTGCCTTTTTCATTGGGGTATAGTCGCAGCGGCGCGCTGCAGCGCGCCACGACGCCCGCAGCGAGGACCGCTCCGGCCACAGCTCTTCATGCCGCCGTCCGATACCCTTGAATCGCCCTGACGCAGCGTCCGAGCTGTCCCCGTCCGGCCCCTACCGAGCGTACAAGCAGCTGGGGCTCGTGTTGCTGTGCGCGGCCTGGGTCCTGCTTGGGCTGCTCGGCCACGACCCGTGGAAATCAGACGACGCGGTCGCCTTCGGGATCGCCTACGACATGCTCAAGTCGGGCGATTGGATCGTTCCTCACGTTGCGGGTGTGGCCACGCCCGAGCGGCCGCCGCTCTTCTACGCCGTCGCCGCCGCGTTTGCATGGCTCTTCGGCGGAGTGCTTGCTCTGCACGATGCCGCGCGGCTCGCCGTCGCGCTGTGCCTAGCCTCGACGTTGTGGCTGCTCGGGATAACCGGGCGCGAATTGTACGGCCGAGGCTTCCGCTGGATGCCCGTCCTTTTGTTCATCGGCTGTGTCGGGCTCTGGGATCGCGCACACCTCCTCGGTGCCGACCTCGGGGTTCTCCCTGCCGCGGCGCTCGCCTTGTACGCTTGCGCGGTGGCCCCGCGGCGACCCGCCCTGGGCGGCGTGCTGCTCGGCCTTGCGGCCGGGCTCGCGTTCCTGTGCAGGGGATCCGTCGCCGCAGGCCTGGTCATGGTGACGGCGTTTCTTCTCGCGCTCTTCGGTCCGTGGCGAACTGCACGCTACGGAACCACGCTGGCGCTGGCGATCGCCGTAGCGATTCCGCTCGTCGGGGTTTGGCCCCTCGCGCTCTACCAGCGCTCGCCTGAGCTCTTCGCCGAGTGGTACCAGGCGCAGAACGTGGCCCGATTCCTCGGCCGCTCCGAGGGAGCCAGCCCTGTCGACCTCCTCTACTACGTCAAGAACCTGCTCTGGTTTGCCTGGCCTGCTCTGCCGCTCGCTGTGTGGACGCTCTGGGTGCGCGCCCGCGGCTTCAACGGCAGGCTCGGCGCCCCGGGCATCACGCTGCCGCTGGTCGCGTTCATCGTCGTGCTCGTGGCTCTTTCGGCAGCGGCGGAGCCCCGCGCCAACCTGGCGCTGCCGCTGCTGCTCCCGATCGCCCTGCTCGGTGCCGCCGAGATCGACAGCCTGAAGCGAGGCTACTCGGGTGCGCTCGACTGGTTCGGCATCCTGACGTTCGGGCTGCTCGCGGTAGTCCTCTGGGGCCTCTGGCTCGAATCGCTGTATCTGGGCCTGCCAGAGGACGTGGCGCGACTCTTCCGCGACACGCAGCCCGGTTATCGGCCTCCGTGGCAGCTGGCCGCGGTATTGGTGTCCGCGGGACTTACGTTGCTGTGGCTTGCTCTGGTGCGACCCGCACGACGCTCGAATCGGCGCGCTGTGCTGAACTGGGCTGCCGGCATGACACTCGTCTGGGGCCTCTCCGGCACGCTGTGGCTGCCTTACATCGACTCGCGCCGCAGCTATCGGCCCGTAGCGGAATCGCTGGCCGCGCACCTGCCGGCAGGGACCTGCATTGCCAGCCGCAATCTGGGCGAAGCGCAACGGGCCTTGCTGGAATACCTGGGAAATGTCGTAACCGTCCGCGACGAAGTTCAACCTGACAACAGCTGCTCGGCTCTGCTGGTGCAGCTCGCGCGCGATGAACCGGATGCCCCGCCGGATTCGTCGTGGGTGAAGCTGTGGGAGGGAGCCCGCCGCGGCGATGAAACCGAGCGCTTCATTCTCTTCACAAGGACGGCGGCCCCGCGACCCGCGCCATGAACTTCGTCGACGAAGCGCTGATCGAGGTCATTGCCGGTGCAGGTGGCAACGGGGCGGTGTCCTTTCGGCGCGAGAAATACGTCCCGCGCGGCGGACCGAACGGAGGCGACGGAGGCCGCGGCGGCAGCATCTATGCCGTTGCCGATCGCAACGTGAACACGCTCATCGATTACCGCTACGCCCGGATCCACCGTGCGAAGCCGGGCGAGCATGGGCGCGGCGCAGACCAATACGGGCGAGCCGGCGCAGACGTCGTCTTGCGCATGCCCGTCGGCACCACGATAACGGATGCGGACAGCGGTGCATTGATCGCGGATCTCGCCGTAGACAGCCAGCGCGCGACGCTCGCCAAGGGCGGCCAGGGTGGGCTGGGGAATCTGCACTTCAAATCGAGCACCAATCGCGCGCCACGCCAATCCACGCCCGGGGAGCCCGGCGAGCAGCGCAAGCTCAGACTCGAGCTCAAGGTGCTCGCCGACGTCGGGCTTCTGGGCATGCCGAACGCTGGGAAGTCGACACTGATACGCGCGGTCTCGAAAGCGCGCCCCCGGGTGGCGGACTATCCCTTCACGACCGTCGCACCGCATCTGGGTGTTGTCAGGATCGACGAGAACCGCAGCTTCGTCGTCGCCGACATCCCGGGCCTGATCGAGGGCGCCGCCGAGGGCGCGGGACTCGGGCACCGTTTCCTGCGCCATCTGCAGCGCACGCGCCTGCTGCTGCACGTGATCGACATTGCCCCGTTCGACGGGGGGGTCGATCCCGTCGCGGAGGCACGCGCAATCGTCAAGGAGCTCAAGCGCTACGACGAGTCGCTTTATGAAAAACCGCGCTGGCTCGTTTTGAACAAGCTCGACCTCATTCCCGCCGAAGAGCGCAGCGCGCGAATCGACGCGTTCGTCAAATCCCTGCGCTGGAAAGGCCCGGTATTCGGCGTCGCAGCGATCAGCGGCGAGGGCTGCACAACCCTTGTGCGCAAGGTTCAGGACTGGCTGCAGAAGCATCCGGCCGAGCCCGTGCTGGCAACATCGCCATGACGCCGGCGGCGGCCCAGGGCTGCGTCGCCCGCGCCCGGCGAATCGTCGTAAAGGTCGGGTCCAGTCTGGTGACCAACGAGGGGCGCGGCATCGACCACGCGGCAGTCGCCCGCTGGGCCGAGGAGATCGCCGCGCTCAAGGCGAGCGGCAGGGAAATCGTTCTCGTATCCTCCGGAGCGATCGTCGAGGGGATGCAGCGCCTCGGCTGGGCGAAGCGCCCCGCCGCGATCCACGCGCTGCAGGCGGCGGCCGCCGTGGGCCAGATGGGCCTCGTGCAAGCCTACGAAAGCGCGTTCACCCGCTTCGGTCTGCACACCGCCCAGATCCTGCTTACGCACGAGGACCTGGCCGATCGTCGACGCTATCTCAATGCGCGCTCGACGCTCATCACCTTGCTCGGCCTCGGTGTGATTCCGATCATCAACGAAAACGACACCGTGACGACCGATGAGATCCGGCTCGGGGACAACGACACGCTCGGTGCGCTCGTCACCAACCTGATCGAAGCCGATGTGCTGGTTCTGCTTACGGACCAGGGCGGCCTCTATCGGAGCGACCCGCGCCGGGATCCCGCCGCAGCGCTGGTGCGCCAGGCGCGTGCGGCCGACCCGGCTCTTGAGACGATGGCGGGCGGCGCAGGGACCCGGCTGGGCCGCGGCGGCATGCTGACCAAGGTGCTCGCTGCAAAACGGGCGGCTCGCAGCGGCGCGTCAACCGTCATCGCCAGCGGGCGTGAGGACAAGGTCCTCACCCGTCTCGCCGCAGGGGAGTCCGTCGGCACGGAGCTCCTCGCCGACGCGATGATGCTCGCGGCGCGCAAGCAGTGGCTCGCCGATCACGTCCGCCTCGCCGGACGTCTCACTCTGGATGCCGGTGCGGTACGGGCGCTCGTGCGCGACGGCAAGAGCCTGCTGCCGATCGGCGTCGTCGCTTGCAGCGGAGAGTTCGAGCGCGGCGAAGTTGTCGGCTGCTGTGACGCTGAGGGACGCGAGGTGGCGCGCGGCCTCGTGAATTACAGCGCCGCCGAGACGCAGCGCATCATGCGCAAGCCTTCTTCAGAGATCGAATCGCTGCTCGGCTACGTCGACGAGCCGGAGCTCATTCATCGCAACAACCTCGTCCTGCTCTGAAAGGGCGGCACCCGCGGTTAGACAGTCGACGCACCTTCCCCTAAACTCGTCGGGCGCCTGCGGCCGCCCCGCCGAGGCTCCGGCGCCCCTGGTGCCGCGCCCGCCGCCATAACGAGGAGGAGATCCCGTGAACCTGTTCGAGCGCGCGAGAAACATCCTGCTGCAGCCCAAGACGGAGTGGCCGGCGATTGCCGCCGAGGCGGCGACGCCGCAGTCGCTCTATATCGGGTACATCATGATCCTGGCCGCCATCGGGCCCATCGTGATGCTGCTCGGGTTCGGCGGGCTCGGCGCGCTGGGCTTGCGCGTTGCGATCCTCGCCTACATCAACTCGCTCATCGGAGTTGCCGTTCTGGCGCTCATCGTCGACGTGCTCGCTCCCAACTTCGGCGGCACGAAGGATTTCGTCGCGTCGCTGAAGCTCACGGCCTACAGCTTTACCGCCACCTGGGTCGCCCAGGTCGCTTTGTTCGTCCCGGTGCTCGGTTGGCTGGTCGTGCTGGCGGGAGCGATCTACGGGTTCTACCTCTTCTTCCTCGGCGCCCCGACCCTCAAGAAATGCGCAGTCGACAAGGCCGCGACCTTCACTATCGTCGTGCTCCTGTGCGCGATCGTATTGATGTACCTGGTGCGCCTGGTCGTTCTCAACCTGGGCTTCGGCGGCGGCACCGGCATGCCCGGCATGAACATGGGCATGCTGCGCTAGCTCGGTTCGAATCCTAGCCGCGCGCATCCCGCGCCGAAGCGTCGGGATCGCTTGCGCGCGCTTCAGGCCTTCTCGGGCGGGTTCGCGTAGGGCGAGGGTATGACAACGTGCGCCCAGCCGTACAAGCGTTCGCGGCGATTCTGCGGCCGGTGGTGCAGGAAGCGCTCCAGCTCCATCAAGGCGCGGCGGTAGACCTCGCGCTTGAAATCGATCACGCTCTCGAGCGGGATCCAGTAATCGTGCCAGCGCCAGGCGTCGAACTCGGGATGAGAGCTGGCACGCAGAGAAACGTCGCTGTCGCGCCCTACGAGCCGCAGCAGATACCAGATCTGCTTCTGCCCGCGATAGCTCCCGCGCCACTCGCGCTTGATCCACTGCTGCGGGACGTCGTAGCGCAGCCAGTCGCGCGTGCGGCCGAGGATCTTGACATGTTCCGCTGCCAGCCCGACCTCTTCACGAAGCTCGCGGTACATGGCCTGCTCGGGCGTTTCACCAGGGTGGATGCCCCCCTGCGGAAACTGCCAGGCGTGCTCGCGGACGCGCTTGCCCCAGAAGACGAGGTTCTTCGGGTTGGCGATGACGATGGCGACGTTCGGGCGATAGCCGTCGCGGTCCAGCATCGTGACCACCTGCGATTCAATCAGTTAAAACCATTCTTCCACAGTTTGCGGCGCTTGGCAAAGCACGCCGCGGCGCGATAGTCGCGCTAGTGGCTGCGCGGTGCCGACTCGCGCGGCGTCACCTCGAGCGTGAGGCGCTGCGCGCGGCGCAAGATGGTGAGCCTGGTCGGGTTTCCGATGTGCCCGCCGGTAAGCAGACGCTGCAGATCATCCACGCCCGCGATCGCGGCGTCGCCGAAGCCAATGATGATGTCGGCCGTCTGCACGCCTGCCGCGGAGGCAGGCGAATCCCGCGCGACCGTCTCCACGCGGGCTCCTCTCTCCTGGTTCAGGGCGAAGTGCCGGACGATTCGCCGCGGCAATTCGCAGTCCTGTGCGCTCACGCCGAGAAAGGCGCGGCGGACCCGACCATCGTGGATGAGCGCGGTCGCGACCCGTTCCGCTGTGTTCGACGCGATTGCGAAGCAAATGCCTTGCGCCGGGAGAATGACCGCCGTGTTCACGCCGATGACGGCGCCGCGCGAGTCGACCAGCGGCCCTCCCGAGTTACCAGGATTCAGCGCTGCATCGGTCTGGATGATGTTGTCTAGGAGACGCCCGCCCGCGCCACGCATCGAGCGTCCGACCGCGCTCACGATGCCCGCCGTGACGCTGTGTTGAAAACCGTAGGGACTGCCGATTGCGATAGCGACCTGGCCGACCCGTACGCACGCGGAGTCGCCGAGGCGCGCGAAGGCGAGACCATCCCCGCCGACCTTGATGACCGCCAGATCGGAGTCCGGATCGTCCCCGACCCGCTCGGCGGCAAGTACGCGGCCATCGGACAGAGTGACTTCCAAGGCCTGCGCATCGCTAGCGACGTGGCTGTTGGTGACGAGGTACCCATCGGGCGTGATCGCGAATCCGGACCCGGACCCGTCCTGCCTCCTGCCGCGTCGGCTTCGGCGCTCGACTCGGATGTGGGCCACGGCAGGCCGTACGAGAGCTACGGCGCCGGTCACCGCGCGCGAATAGGCGTCTAGCAGCTCGCTGTCGGCGCCGAGCGGCGTCTCGAGATCAGGACCGGTCGCGTCGCCGCCCGTGGAATCGCCGATCGGTTGGGGTACGGGCGCCCGACCGCGGTCAAAGGGAGCCATGCCACTTGAAGTGGCGGTTCGTCGCGGGCATTTCAAGGCGCCGGCCGAGGCAAACGGTGACGCTGCCCGGCCAACTTTCAGATGAGAACGCGCTGCCTCTCGACACTCGCGTCGACGACGGTGAGCGCGGTCATGTTCACGATGCGCCGCACTGTCGCCGACGGCGTGAGGATGTGCGCGGGACGGGCGACGCCGAGAAGGATCGGCCCCAGCGTAAGCCCGCCGCCCGCGGCGATCTTCAGCAGGTTGAAGGAGATGTTCGCTGCGTCGACCGTCGGCATGATGAGCAGGTTCGCGTCGGCCTTCAGGCGCGAGTTCGGCAGCACGCGCCTGCGCACCTCCGTCGACAGCGCCGCGTCGCCATGCATCTCGCCGTCGATCTCGAGCGACGGCTCCATCGCGGTGACGAGTCCCAGCACGGCCTGCATCTTCTTCGCCTGCGGATGGTTGCTCGAGCCGAAGTTCGAATGTGAAATGAGGGCGACTTGCGGGGTGATCCCGAAGCGCCGTATCTCCTCTGCGGCGAGGAGCGTGATCTCGGCCAGCTCCTCGGCGCTCGGATCGGCGTTCACGTAGGTGTCGGCGATGAAGATCGTGCGCTCCGGCATCGTGACCGCGTTCATGGCGGCGAGCGTCCGGACTCCCTTGCGCAAACCGAGGACCTGCTCGATGTAGCGCCGGTGCGATTCGTGCGAGCCGTAGGTTCCGCAGAGCATCCCGTCGGCGTGGCCCATGTGGATCATCATCGCCCCGATAAGCGTAAAGCGGCGGCGCATCTCGATCTTGGCGACCTGTTCGGTCACTCCCTTGCGTTCTGTCAGGCGGTGGTACTCGCTCCAGTACGCGCGAAACCGCGGATCGTCTTCGGGGTTGATCATCTCGAAGTCCACGCCTCGCTTGAGCCTTAGGCCGAAGCGCTCGAGGCGCTGCGCGATCACAGAAGGTCGCCCGACGAGGATCGGTTTCGCGAGGCCCTCGTCGACCACGACCTGCACCGCGCGCAGGACGCGCTCGTCCTCGCCCTCCGCGTAGACGATGCGCTTGGGCAGCTTCTTCGCCGCCTGGAAGATGGGCTTCATCAGCAGCCCGGTGTGATACACGAACTGCAGCAGCCGCTGGTGATAGGCATCGAAGTCGGCGATCGGCCGGGTCGCCACGCCGGAGTCCATCGCCGCTTTCGCCACCGCGGGCGCGATGTTGATGATCAGGCGCGGGTCGAACGGGCGGGGAATGAGGTATTCCGGCCCGAACTTCGCGTCGTCGCTCCCGTAAGCCGTGGCGACGATGTCAGACTGCTCGGCCATTGCGAGGTCCGCAATCGCACGCACGGCGGCGAGTTTCATCGCCTCGTTGATTGTCGTGGCTCCGACATCGAGCGCACCGCGGAAGATGAACGGAAAGCACAGCACATTGTTCACCTGGTTAGGGAAATCCGACCGGCCGGTCGCGATGACTGCGTCCGGGCGCGCCGCCTTCGCGACGTCGGGCATGATCTCGGGCTCGGGATTGGCGAGCGCGAGAATAAGCGGCTTGTCGGCCATCTGCTTGACCATCTCCGGCTTCAGCACGCGGCCCGCGGAGAGCCCGAGAAAGATGTCGGCTCCGCCGATGATGTCTGCGAGCTTGCGGGCGTCGGTTTTCTGCGCATAGCGCACCTTGTTCTCGTCCATCTCCTCCTTGCGCCCGGCATAGACGACACCGGCGATGTCCGAAACCCAGATGTGCTCGCGCTTGATGCCCAGGCTCACCAATAGGTCGAGGCACGCCAGAGCCGCGGCGCCGGCTCCCGAGCAGACGAGCTTGACCTGTGCGGGATCCTTGTCGACCACGCGCAAACCGTTGCGCACTGCGGCGCCGACGATGATCGCGGTGCCGTGCTGGTCATCGTGGAATACGGGAATCTTCATCCGCTCGCGGCATTTGCGCTCGACGTAAAAGCACTCCGGAGCCTTGATGTCTTCGAGGTTGATGCCGCCGAAGGTCGGCTCGAGCGCACAAACGATCTCGACCAGCTTGTCGGGGTCGCGTTCGTTGATCTCGAGGTCGAAGCAGTCGAGGCCAGCGAACTTCTTGAACAACACCGCCTTGCCCTCCATCACCGGCTTGCCGGCGAGCGGCCCGATGGCTCCGAGCCCCAGGACCGCCGTGCCGTTGGTCACCACGCCCACCAGATTGCCCCGTGCCGTGAGATTGCGTGCCTCCGCCGGGTCGCGCGCGATTTCGTCGCAAGCCGCCGCGACTCCGGGCGTATAGGCGAGCGCGAGATCGCGCTGATTGGTGAGCTGCTTGGTGGGAAGGATCGAGATCTTCCCCGGTGGATATGCGCGATGGTATTCAAGCGAGCTCTGACGGATGTCCTGGTCAGCCATGGAATCGTCTCCGGCGGGGAGCGGTAACTGCGGCGGCTCATGATAGCAAAGCCTTTGCCCGGTTATAATCGCCGTCGTAGAAACGCCTCCCCAGCGCTCGGTCCCTCTCGGGCACACCAGCCCATGATCCTCTTCTGGTCGCTCGCCCTCCTGCTCGTTGCGGCTTCGCTCGCTTTCCTTCTGCCCCCGCTCCTGCGCCGGCGACAGAAGGTGATCGGCCCCGACGCGGACGCCGCCGCGATCGCCGTCTATCGCGACGAGAAGCGCGCTCTGGAGGCCGAGCTGGTGAGCGGCGCGATCAGTCCTGCGGAGCGCGACGCCGCGCTGCTCGAGCTCTCGCACCGCCTTGGCGAGGAAATCGGGACCGCGAACCCGGTGAGTACCGCCCGCCGTCCATCGCGGCGTGCATGGATCGCCGCAGTCGTCGTGCTCGTCCTCGTTCCGATCGCCGCGACCGTCCTCTATCTGCGGCTTGGCAAGCCCGAGGCGACCACCGTAGCGGCTGCGGACGCCACGCGTGCCGCGCACGACATGTCGGATCCACAGATCGCGGCGATGGTCGAGCAGCTCGCGCAGCGAATGAAGGCGCAGCCGAACGATCCGCAAGGCTGGATGCTTCTCGGTCGCTCTTACGCAGCCATGCGCCGATTCCAGGAGGCGGCCGACGCCTATGCGCGCGCCGCGGCGCTCGTCCCCGACGACGCAGCCCTGCTCGCCGACTATGCCGACACGCTGGCGATGGTGCAGGGTCGGTCGCTGGCTGGGAAGCCATTGCAACTCATCGAGCAGGCGCTCGCTATCGAGCCGACGAACCAGAAAGCGCTTGCGCTCGCCGCCACGGCAGCGCTCGACCGGCGCGATTTCAGCGCCTCGCTCGGCTATTGGCGGCGCCTAGCGGCACAGTTTCCGGAGGGCTCGGAGGAAGCGCGCCAGATGGCTTCGATCATCGCGGATGTCGAGAACACTGCACGCCAGAGCGGCGACAAGAGCATCGCGAGCACGAAGCCTGTCACGGGCGGTTCGCCACCTGGCACGGCGGGCGCCGGGCCTGCATCCGGCGCGACGATCGCCGGCCGCGTCGACGTTTCGCCGGCACTGGCGTCGAAGGTGGCGGGCACCGACACCGTGTTCATTTTCGCGCGCGCCGTCGACGGGCCGCGTGTGCCGCTGGCGGTGCTGCGTCTGCCGGCGCAGGAATTGCCACGCGACTTCACGCTCGACGACAGCATGGGCATGGCGCCCGGCGCGAAGCTCTCCGCAGCGCAGGCGGTCGTGGTCGAGGCACGCGTGTCGAAGACGGGCAATGCCCTGCCGCAGGCCGGGGACCTCTCGGGCAAGAGCGCAGCAGTAAAACCCGGCGCGCGCAACGTGAGGATCGTGATTGATCAGATCGTCCCGTGAGGCGTCCGCAGGTTACAGGACAGGTCCGGGGTTGCGCGAGGTCAAAGAGCAGGGTGGCCTCTCGGCTATAATTTCGCGGTTTGGATCCAGCGTAGAGGATCGCTTGATGCTCGTAGCGGAAGACCTCGCCGCGCAGCGTGGCAACGCCTTGCTTTTCGAGGGCGTGCAGTTCTCGCTGCGGCCCGGCGCGGCCATGTTCGTGAGCGGCCCCAACGGCAGCGGCAAGACCACGCTGCTGCGCATCGCGGCCGGGCTGACGCGCGCGCTGCGCGGAAGGCTTGTCTGGGACGGCTCCGCTGTCGATCCCTTCGCGTCAATCCTGCGCGCGGTAACACTGTTCATCGGCCACGCGACTGCGCTCAAGGACGAACTCACCGCGGAAGAGAACCTTGCCTCGCTCGTGTCGCTGCACGGAGCCCCTGCCGAAGCAGAATCTCTCTCCGCTGCGCTGAGCGAGTGGTCGCTTGCGCGCCAGCGACGCCTGCCCGCGCGCGCTCTCTCGCAGGGCCAACGGCGTCGAGTGGCGCTTGCGCGATTGCGCCTCCTCGCGCGCCCGCTCTGGATCCTCGATGAACCGCTGACCGCGCTCGATGCCGCAGGCGTCGCTGCGCTGCGCGAAGTCGTAGGCGAGCATCTCGCCAGCGGGGGCATGGCGGTGATCGCGACGCACCAGGAATTCGCGCCCGTCGGCGGGACCAGCCTATCGCTGCGCCTGCAATGAACGAAGCGACTCTCCGCGCGGCACCGCTCGCCGACGACAGCGCCTGGGGAGGCGTGAGCTGGGCCCTCGCCCGCGACCTGAAGCTCGCGCTGCGCTCGCGAGCGGAACTCGGCGTGCAGCTGCTGTTCTACGTGATCGTGGTGACGCTCTTTCCGCTCGGCATTGGGCCGGATCCGGCCACCTTGCGCGCGCTCGGGCCGGGTGTTCTCTGGGTCGCAGCGCTGCTCGCATCGCTGCTTGCACTCCCGCGCCTGTTCGCGGCGGACTTCGCCGACGGGGCGCTCGAGCAGATTGCCCTGTCTCCCTACCCGCTGCCCGCGCTGGTTTCGGGCAAGATACTCGCCCACTGGCTGGCGACCGGCGCCCCGCTGGTCGCGCTCTCGCCGTTGCTCGCTCTGCAGTTCGGCCTCGAGGGCGGCGAGATCGGCGTACTCGTGACAGGGTTGCTGCTCGGCACGCCTACGCTTTCGCTGCTGGGGGCGATCGGCGCTGCGCTCACCCTCGGCGTGCGCGGAAGCGGAGCGCTGCTCGCGCTGCTGATCCTGCCGCTCTACGTGCCAATCCTCATCTTCGGCGCCGGCGCGGTCGAATCCCTTCGTGCGGGACTCGTGCCCGGAGCGCAGTTGTCGATTCTCGCCGCGGCGTTGCTGGCGGCAATCGTCGGTGCACCACTCGCCTGTGCCGCCTCCGTTCACATCGCACTGGATTGACATGAGCTCCAGCACGGTCAACTGGTTCAGGTACTCCTCGCCGGCGTCGTTCTTCCCGCTTGCTGGAAAGCTCGTGCCCTGGTTCGCGGCGGCCGCGGCGCTCCTCACCGTGCCCGGACTCTGGCTCGGACTCGTCGTGGCGCCACCCGACGCGCAGCAGGGCGAGGCCTACCGCATCATCTTCATCCACGTGCCGGCGGCGTGGATGTCGATGTTCATCTATCTGGTCATGGCGTTCTGGTCCGCACTGGCGCTGATGTTCAACACTAGGCTATCGGCGATGATGGTGCAGGCGCTCGCGCCTACGGGCGCGCTGTTCACCTTCATCGCGCTCGTCAGCGGGTCGCTCTGGGGCAGGCCCGCCTGGGGCACTTATTGGGCCTGGGACGCGCGCATGACCTCGGAGCTGATCCTGCTGTTCCTCTACTTCGGCTATCTCGCGCTGCACGCGGCGATCGCCGATTCGCGCCGCGCCGACCGCGCCAGCGCAGTGCTCGTATTGGTCGGGGTGGTCAACGTCCCCATCATCTACTTCTCGGTGAAATGGTGGAACACGCTGCATCAGGGCGCGACGGTGAGCATGACGGCCGCGCCCAAGATGGCGGCTGTCATGCTCACCGCAATGCTGATCATGACCCTTGCCGCGTGGTTTTACGCCGTCGCGGTGACCCTGCTGCGCGTGCAAGCGATCATCCTCGAGCGTGAGGGACGCGCCGCCTGGGCCGGCAACCTGGCGGGAGCAACCCGGTGAGCTTCGGCGACTTCATCGCAATGGGCGGCTATGGTTTCTACGTGTGGGGCGCTTACCTGACGACTGCGGCGGCCATCATCGTCGAAGTCTTTGCCGTGCGCGCGCGGCTCAAGGACGCCCGCCGCGCGGCCGAGGAGGGCGCAACGCGATGAAACCGCGCTACCGGCGACTGGGGTGGATCATCGGCGGGCTCGCCGTGCTTGGGGTGGCGGCGGCCCTCGTCCTCAACGCCTTCCGCTCCAATCTCGTCTTCTTCTATACGCCAACCCAGATCGCATCGAAGGAAGCTCCGCAGGGGCGGCCCTTCCGCGTCGGCGGCCTGGTCGAGACGGGAAGCCTCGTCCGCGAGCCGAACTCGCTCACCGTGCGCTTCCGCGTGACCGACACGGCGCAGACGATTCCGGTGACCTACACCGGGCTGCTGCCCGATCTGTTCAAGGAAGGCAAGGGTGTAGTCGCGCAGGGCACGCTGGGCTCCGATGGCGTGTTCCGCGCAAGCGAGGTGCTGGCCAAGCACGACGAGAACTACATGCCGCCGGCGGCCGCCGACGCGGTGAAGAAGGCGCACGAGGCGATGTCGACCAAGACGCTCGTGACAACCGGAGGCGGCGGACGATGATTCCCGAGTTCGGACATTTCGCGTTGATCCTCGCCCTGCTCGTCGCGCTGGCGCAGGGAACGCTGCCGCTGATCGGCGCGGCCTTCGACGAGCCTCGCTTCATGGCGGTGGCTCGACCGGCTGCGCGGGCGCAATTTCTGCTGGTGGCGCTTGCGTTCGGCTGCCTCGCCGCCTCGTTCGTGGGCAACGACTTTTCGGTAGTCAATGTCGCAACCAACTCGAACTCGGAGCTCCCGCTTCGCTACCGTGTCGCCGCTACTTGGGGCTCGCACGAAGGTTCGCTGCTGCTGTGGACGCTCATGCTCGGCGGCTGGACGACCGCGGTCACCGTGTTTTCACGCAATCTTCCCCAGGCACTGCTCGCCCGCGTGATTGCCGTGATGGGATGGGTGAGCGTTGGCTTCCTGCTGTTCCTTCTGTTCACGTCGAATCCGTTCGAGCGCCTGCTGCCGCCGGCGCCGGAAGGGCGCGATCTGAACCCGCTGCTGCAGGACCCCGGCATGGTCGTTCACCCGCCATTGCTATACATGGGGTACGTCGGGTTCTCGGTCGCGTTCTCCTTCTCGGTCGCGGCGCTGATGGGGGGGCGTCTGGACGCGACCTGGGCTCGCTGGTCGCGACCGTGGACGACCGTCGCCTGGGCCTTTCTCACCATCGGCATCGCGCTGGGCAGCGGCTGGGCGTATTACACGCTCGGCTGGGGCGGCTGGTGGTTCTGGGATCCGGTGGAGAACGCCTCGTTCATGCCCTGGCTCACCGGCACCGCGCTCATCCATTCGCTCGCCGTCACCGAGAAGCGCGGCGCGTTCAGGAGCTGGACTGTGTTGCTCGCGATCCTCGCCTTCTCGCTGTCGCTGCTCGGAACCTTCCTCGTCCGCTCGGGCGTGCTCACCTCTGTGCATGCTTTTGCGACCGACCCGGCGCGCGGCGTCTTCATCCTCGCCTTCCTCGCCGTGGTGATCGGAGGGTCGCTTGCCCTGTTCGCGTGGCGCGCGGGAACGGTAGGGCTCGGCGGCGGCTTCGACCTGGTATCGCGTGAATCTGCGCTGCTCGCCAACAACGTGCTTCTCGTCGTCGCCATGGCGAGCGTGCTCCTCGGCACGCTCTACCCGTTGTTTCTCGACGCCCTCGATCTGGGCAAGATCTCGGTGGGCCCGCCGTATTTCGACGCGGTGTTCTATCCGCTGCTCGCGCCGGCCATCTTCCTGATGGGCGTCGGCCCGGTTGCGAGGTGGAGTCGCGCGCCGCTTCCCGAGCTCGCCGCCCGGCTCAAATGGGCGCTGGGCGTTGCGGTGGTCACGGCCCTGCTGCTGCCCTTCGTGCTTGGACGCTGGACGCCCCTTGTTTCGGTGGGCCTCTTCCTTGCGTTGTGGATCGTCACGACGACGATTGAGAATCTGCGCCAGCGCATCGCTGGATCGCATCGGCGCGGCTTTCTCGCCAAGCTCGCCGCAAACTCGATGTCCTACTACGGGATGCTGCTGGCGCATCTCGGCGTGGCCGTCTTCATCGTCGGAGTCACGCTGGTCAAAGGGTACGAAATCGAGCAGGACGTGAGGCTCGACGTCGGGCAGAGCGTTTCTGCCGGTGGCTACGAGTTCAAGTTCCTCGGGGTCACGCCCGGCCCCGGTCCGAATTACCGCGCATTGACCGGCAGCGTCGAAGTGAGCAAGGACGGGAAGCTCCTCGAGACGCTGCACCCCGAGAAGCGAATCTACAATGCCTCCGGGCAGACGATGACGATCGCGGCGATCTCCACGCAAGTCCACGGCGACCGCTACGTGTCTCTCGGAGAGCCGCTCGCGAACGACGATGTGACCGGCGCGTGGGGCGTTCGCATCTATCTCAAGCCCTTCGTCGACTGGATCTGGGTCGGCGCGTTTCTGATGGCGCTCGGCGGCTTTCTCGCCGTTTCCGACCGCCGTTATCGGTTCGCGGTAAGGCGCCGGGAAGAACCGGCTGGTGATGCCACGGCGCCGGCCGCAGCCGATTAGCGTGCAAGCATGAAGAACCTGCGTTGGTCGATTCCGCTGGCGATCTTCGTCGTCCTGGTCGCCTTCCTCTGGGTCGGCCTCGGGCGCGACCCACGCGAGGTCCCCTCACCGCTGATCGGCAAGCCGGCACCGGCATTCCGGCTTGCGCAGCTGCACGCACCGACCAAGACGCTTTCGGCGCAGGATCTCAAGGGCAAGGTGTGGCTGCTCAACGTCTGGGCCTCGTGGTGCGTCTCCTGTCGCGCGGAGCATCCGTTGCTGGTCGAGCTCGCGAAGTCGAGCCTCGTCCCGATCTACGGCCTGGACTACAAGGACGATCCGTCGGCGGGCCGCACCTGGCTTGCTCAGAACGGCGACCCCTACACCTCCTCGGTGATCGATCGCGACGGTCGCGTGGGTATCGATTACGGCGTATACGGCGTACCGGAGACTTTTCTCATCGACAAAGCCGGTGTCGTGCGTTACAAGCAGATAGGACCGATCACGCCCGACGCGCTGAAGGACAAGATCCTGCCTCTGGTGCGTGAGTTGCAGCAATGAAACGAGCCGTGATCGCGGCAGCGTTCCTTCTCGCCGCGTCGCTCGCCTGGGCGGTCAAGATGGAGCCGCCTGCGCAGGAGGCTCTCGATGCGAGGCTCAAGAAGCTCGAGACCGAGCTTCGCTGCCTTGTCTGCCAGAACCAGACGCTCGCCGACTCCAACGCGGACCTCGCCGACGACCTCCGGCGCGAGGTGCGCGCCCTCGCCATGGACGGCAAGAGCGACGAGGAGATCAAAGCCTATCTCGTCGCGCGCTACGGCGATTTCGTCCTCTATAAGCCGCCCGTGAAGCCGACGACGTGGCCCCTCTGGTTCGGACCGTTTGCGCTGCTGGTCGCCGGCGGAGGGTTATGGTGGGCGATCTTGCGTCGCCGCACGCGGATGGCTTCGACACCGCCTGCCGTGGCAGAGGAGGCGCAGGCGCGCGGGCGCGAGCTCCTCGACGAGCAGCGATAGCGCCGGTTTACAGGCTCGATCCGCAGTTCCAGCACAGCTCGAAGTTCGCGGGATTCTCCTCGCCGCAGCCGCGGCACCAGATGCTGCCGACGCGCGCGCGCTCGCTGTTGAGCTCCGCAAGCTCCTTGCGCGCCCGCGCACGGTCCTGGCTGTTCTCGATCCAGACTTGCGGCTGCGCCACGTCGGGCGGCACCTCGCCCGAGATGCTCTGCATATGCTCGTTGAACACGTGAGCGGCGATGCCAGCCCGTTGAAGGCGATGCAGCAGCAGGTAAGCGTCGATGCGGTTCGCGGCGATGTAGAAGCGCTCCATGCTCTCCCTCACGCGAGAAGACGCTTCATCGTCTGTCGGTACCGGTTGAAGATGGCCTCTTCGTCGGCATGATGACCTTCGCCGATCACCCAGCGTCCGGAGACCATCACGTCGCGCACCGGCCGTCGGCTCGGTCCGAAGATTACGGCGTCGAGCACGTTGGCGGGCGATTGCTCGGCGAGAGTCGGATCGCTCGCATCGAGGACGATGAGGTCGGCGCGATGCCCCGGCGCGAGCGCGCCGACCGGTTGGCGCAGTGCCTGAGCGCCGCCCGCCAGCGCGGCGCGAAAAATGGTAAGGCCGCTCGACTCGCCGTCGCTCGCCAGCAGGTTGCGCTTCTCCCGCGTCAGCCGCTGAGTGAGATCGACCAGGCGCAGCTCGGAGAAGGGATCGACCCCGACATGGCTGTCGCCGCCGACACCGAGTCTGCCTCGCGCCGCGAGATACTCGACGGCGGGAAAGACGCCGTCGCCGAGATCGGCTTCCGTGCTGGGACACAGGCCCGCGACCGCTTCGCTCGCAGCGAGGCCTCGCGTCTCCTCGGCGTTCATGTGCGTGGCATGCACAACGCACCAGCGGGCATCCACTGCCGCGTGATCGAGCAGCCATTCCACTGGCCGCGCGCCGCTCCACGCGATGCACTCCTCGACCTCCCGGCGCTGCTCGGCGGCGTGAATGTGGATCGGGCCATCGATCTTGCGCTCATCGACGAGCGCGACGAGCCAGCGCAACTCGTCCGGCGTCACGGCGCGCAGGCTGTGCGGCGCGACGCCGAGGACCCGGCCGCCGGGTCGCGCAAGGCGCTCGATGAGCGTGCGGAAGCTCTCGCGATCGTTCACGAAGCGTCTTTGCGCAGGCGTCGGCGGAGACCCGCCGAAGGTCGAATGGGCATAGAACACCGGCAGGAGCGTCAGGCCGATCCCGGCAGCTTCGGCCGCGGCGACGAGGCGCGTCGCCATCTCCGCTGGATTGGCGTAAGGCCGCCCGATCGGATCGTGGTGCAGATACTGGAATTCCGCCACGGACGTGTAGCCGGCCTTCAGCATCTCGAGATAGAGCTGCGCAGCGATGGCCTCTTGGTCATCGGGCTCGATGCGCTCGAGAAACCGGTACATCTCCGTGCGCCAGGTCCAGAAGCTGTCGGTCGAGGGCCCGCCGCGCTCGGTCAATCCGGCCATCGCGCGCTGGAACGCATGCGAGTGCACATTCGGCACGCCCGGGATGACGGGACCTTGCGCCCGTTCGGCGTCCTCGGGAGGCACGAGCACCACATCGAGCGACTCGATCACGCCGTCGGGTCCGATCTCGAGCATGACGTCCCGGGCCCATCCGGCAGGCAGCAACGCGTCGTGCGCGAAGAGTTTCATGGCCAGGTCGTCGTCGCCTATCGAGACGCTATGTACCGACGCCGGGAGCCCCCATATCCCGCGGCGCCTGTGGCCGTGATCTTACCCGAGGCGCCATGGATGCCGGGGTGCGGCAAAGAACCCGCGCCACACCGGCCTGTCTAATGGGTACGGGCCTGGAGGAACCCGTCACAGGTTAGGAGGTGCTATGAAGCCGAAACTTGTTTCAGCATTTATCGCAGGGGCATTCGCAGTGGGTGCTGCTGGGGCCTCGGCCGATGCGCTGTGGGACCAGCACAAGCATGCCGAGTTGTCAACGATGCTGGGCCTCGGAAATCCCAACGCGCCGGCGCGAGGCGAGGCGATCGCAAAATCCGGCACGGGAAGCGTCGTGACGGCAGCCGCGGATGCGAGCGCGCACCAGCAAGCGCTTGATCTGATCATCGGCGCGGGCAACCCCAACGCACCGGCCCGCGGCATCGCCATCGCCATGTCCGGCAGCACGCAACCAGCTGCACTGCCCAACGGCGTCACGCGTGCCAAGGACCTCGATCACATGATCAGCGCCGGCAACCCCAACGCACCGGACCGCGGCATTGCTATCGCGCGCTCGGGACAAACCTTCCAAGGGTAACCCGCGCGCTCGCAGCGATCGGAAAAAGAGCCGGGCGCCTCGCGGCGCCCGGCTCGCTACGGGTCGGCAAGTAACTAGGCGGCAGCTCTAGCTTTCTTGCCCGCCTTTGCTTTCTTCGCTTCGGGAGCAGCGGCTTTCGCCTTCTTCGGCGTCTTGGTCGCAGCTTGCGTCTTGTCCGCGGTCTTCTTGCTCTTGGTCGACGATTCGCCCTCCGTTGTCGCGCCGAGCGTCTCGCTCCGGTCCATCAGCTCGACAAGCGCCATGGGCGCATTGTCGCCGAGACGGAATCCGAACTTGAGAATCCGCAGGTAGCCGCCGGGCCTCTTGGCGTAGCGCGGACCGAGCTCGTTGAAGAGCTTGTAAACGACGGCCTTGTCGCGCAAGCGGTTCAGAGCAAGGCGTCTGTTGGCGAGCGTCGGGTCCTTCCCCAGCGTGATGAGCGGCTCGGCGACCCGGCGCAGCTCCTTCGCCTTGGGCAGCGTGGTGCGGATCATCTCGTGCGTTAGCAGCGAGTTGGTCATGTTGCGCAGCATCGCCAGGCGATGACTGCTGGTGCGATTGAGTTTGCGCAATCCGTGGCGGTGACGCATGTTGCTTCCTTCTCCAGGCGCAGGAGGCTTACGGCCGGTCCAGGTTCGGCGGCGGCCAGTTCTCCAGCTTCATGCCAAGCGACAATCCGCGGGAGGCCAGAACCTCCTTGATCTCGTTGAGCGACTTGCGGCCGAGGTTTGGCGTCTTCAGCAGCTCGGTCTCGGTGCGCTGGATCAGATCACCGATGTAATAGATGTTTTCCGCCTTCAGGCAGTTCGCGGAGCGCACGGTAAGCTCGAGATCGTCGACGGGCCTGAGCAGGATCGGGTCGACCTGCGGCATCGCGCGCTGCTCGGCGGGCGCCTCGGTTCCCTTGAGATCGGCGAAAACGCCGAGCTGCTCGACCAGGATGCTCGCCGCGTAGCGGATGGCCTGCTCGGGCTCGATGACGCCGTTGGTCTCAATGTCCATCACCAGCTTGTCGAGGTCGGTGCGCTGCTCGACCCGGGCGCTCTCGACCGAGTAGCTCACGCGCCGCACCGGCGAGAACGAGGCGTCGAGCAGGATGTTGCCGATGCTGCGGCCGCCCTCGGGCTTGATGCGCACGGTGGCCGGCTGGTAACCGCGCCCCTTCTCGACCTTGATCTCCATCTCGATCTTGCCGCCGGCCGTGAGGTGCGCGATGACGTGATCCGGGTTGATGATCTCGACGTCGTGATTCGGCTCGATGTCGGCGGCAGTCACCGGCCCCTCGCCGGTCTTGGCAAGGCGCAGCGTCACGTGGTCGCGGTTGTGTAGCTTGAGTACGACGCCCTTGAGGTTGAGCAAGACGTCGACCACGTCTTCCTGAACGCCGTCGAGTGCGGAGTACTCGTGCAGCACGCCCGTGATCTTGACTTCGGTCGGCGCATAGCCGGGCATGGAGGAGAGCAGCACGCGCCGCAGCGCGTTGCCCAGCGTATGCCCATAGCCGCGCTCGAACGGCTCCATCACCACCTTGGCGTGAAAGGGCGACGTGCTCTGCACGTCGATAATGCGCGGTTTCAAGAAAGCAGTGCTCTGCATGCGGGGTCCTTAGTACGAATCCTGTTCCATCCCTGTCCTGCGATCGCTGCGCCAAAGAGGCGCGGTGCTACTTCGAATACAACTCGACCACCAGGCTCTCGTTGATGTCCTGACCGAACTCGGAGCGGTCGGGTGCTCCCTTGAACGTGCCCGCCATCTTCTTGACGTCGACCTCGACCCACGAGGGGAAGCCGATCTTTTCGGCGAGCTGCAGTGCATCGACGATGCGCAGCTGCGTCTTGGCGCCTTCCTTCACTGCCACGACGTCGCCCGCCTTCACCCACGCCGAGGGCACGTTGACCGTCTTGCCGTTGACCGTGACCGCCCGGTGAGTCACCAGCTGACGGGCTTCCGCCCGCGTCGAGCCGAAACCCATGCGATAGACCACGTTGTCGAGCCTGGACTCGAGCAGCTGCAGCAGGTTCTCGCCGGTCGAGCCCTTGCGGCGCGCCGCTTCCACGAAGTAGCGCCGGAACTGCCGCTCGAGCAGCCCGTAGGTGCGCCGCAGCTTCTGCTTCTCGCGCAGCTGCTTGCCATAGTCGGATTGCCGCATCCCCGAGCGCACGCCGTGCTGGCCGGGCTTCGAGTCGAGCTTGCACTTGGAGTCGAGCGACCGGCGCGCGCTCTTCAGGAACAGATCGGTCCCCTCGCGTCGCGCCAGCTTGCATTTCGGTCCGGTGTAGCGAGCCACGTTGCCTTCCCCTGACTAGATTCGCCGCCGCTTCGGCGGCCGGCACCCGTTGTGCGGCACCGGCGTGACGTCGGCGATACTGGTGATCTTCAGGCCGAGCGCATTGAGCGCGCGCACCGCGGACTCGCGTCCGGGACCCGGCCCCTTGATACGCACTTCCAGATTCTTGACCCCACACTCCTGCGCCGCGCGCCCCGCTGCCTCGGCGGCCACCTGCGCGGCGAACGGCGTGGACTTGCGCGAGCCCTTGAACCCGGCGCCACCGGACGTAGCCCAGGCCAGCGCATTGCCCTGCCGATCGGTGATCGTGATGATCGTGTTGTTGAACGACGCGTGGATGTGCGCGATCCCTTCGGATACGTTCTTCTTGATCTTCTTGCGCGCGCGCGCAGCCGGCGCGGCTTTCTGTGACGGTTGCTGTGCCATGTAGCTTCCCTATCAGGTCTTCGACGCGGACGGCCTGTTGAGCGCGATCTGCTTCGCCTTGCGCGGCCCCTTGCGCGTGCGTGCGTTGGTCCGTGTACGCTGCCCGCGGACCGGAAGCCCCTTGCGATGGCGCACGCCGCGATAGCAGCCGAGATCCATCAACCGCTTGATACTCATCGTGACTTCGCGTCGCAGGTCGCCCTCGACCGGGTAGCGGGCGACGAACTCGCGCAGCTTGTCCATCTGCGCGTCCGAGAGGTCCTTGATCTTTGCCGAATAGGCAACGCCCGCCGCGTTGCAGATCAGGCGTGCGCGCGACCGACCGATGCCATAAATCGCCGTCAACGCGATCTCGGCGTGCTGGTGATTCGGAATGTTTACGCCTGCAATCCGGGCCATGGCGTGTCCTGTCCCTTTGTGTCCGTCAACCCTGCCGCTGTTTGTGGCGCGGATCCTTGCAGATCACGCGTACCACGCCTTTGCGCCGCACGATCTTGCAGTTGCGGCAGATCTTCTTCACCGATGCCATAACCTTCATATGAGCCTCGCCCGCGCCTACTTCGCGCGGAAAATGATTCTCGCCCGCGACAGGTCGTACGGCGTCAGGTCCACCGTCACCTTGTCGCCAGGCAGGATCTTGATGTAGTGCATTCGCATCTTTCCCGAGATGTGGCCCAGGACAACGTGTCCATTTTCCAGCTTGACCCTAAACGTCGCGTTGGGCAGCGTCTCCAGAACCTCTCCCTGCATCTGTATCGTTTCTTCCTTCGCCATGCGTCAGCCGGTCATCGCGTGGGCAGTCCGCCCCCCTTGAAGTTCGCCTTCTTGAGCAGGCTCTCGTACTGCTGCGACATCATGTAGGCCTGCACCTGAGCCATGAAGTCCATGGTCACGACGACGATGATCAGCAGCGAGGTGCCGCCGAAGTAGAACGGGACGTTCTTCCAGGCGATCAGAAAGTTCGGTATGAAGCAGACCACGACGAGGTAGAGTGAACCGATCAGGGTCAGGCGAAGCGTGATCTTCTCGATGTACTTGGCCGTCTGCTCGCCGGGGCGATAGCCGGGAATGAATGCCCCGCTCTTCTTCAGATTCTCGGCCGTGTCCTTCGGGTTGTATTGCAGCGCCGTGTAGAAGAAGCAGAAGAAGATGATCGCCGACGCGTACAGAATCTCGTGCACCGGCTGGCCGGGACCCAGCGCCGCGGCCAGGTCGCGGAGCCAGATCGTGTTCTCGCTCGCCCCGAACCACTGCGCGACAGTCGCCGGGAAGAGGATGATCGAGGAGGCAAAGATCGGCGGAATCACGCCCGACATGTTGAGCTTGAGCGGCAGGAACGACTGCTGTCCGGCATAAACGCGGTTGCCCACTTGTCGCTTGGCGTAGTTGACCTGGATCTTGCGCAGCGCCCGCTCGACGAAGACCACGAAGGCCGTGACCACGACCACGAGGGCTGCGATGCCGATCACCAGCAGCACTGAATAGGCACCTGTGTTCACCTGCTCGAGGGTTTGTCCGATTGCGCGCGGCAGGCCCGCCGCGATGCCGCTGAAGATGATGAGCGAGATCCCGTTGCCCAGGCCGCGCTCGGTCACCTGCTCGCCCAGCCACATCAGGAACATGGTCCCGGTTACGAGCGAGATCGCGGAGACCAGTCGGAAGCCGATGCCCGGGTCGATCACCAGTCCCTGCTGCGCGCTCTCCAGCGCGATCGAGATCCCCAGCCCCTGGAAGAAGGACAGGCCGAGCGTGGCGTAGCGGGTGTACTGGGTGATCTTGCGCCGACCCGCCTCGCCCTCCTTCTTCAGCGCCTCGAGCGAAGGAACGACGACCGTGCACAGCTGCATGATGATCGACGCCGAGATGTACGGCATGATCCCGAGCGCGAGAATCGAAAAGCGCTGCAGCGCACCGCCTGAGAAAAGGTTGAACAACGCGAGGATGCCGCCCTGGTTCTGGCGCGACAATTCCTCGAGCACGCTCGCGTTGATGCCCGGCACCGGGATGTGCGTCCCGATTCGGTACACGACGATCGCGCCGAGCAGGAACAGCAGACGCTTCTTCAGGTCCGCGTACCTCGTCCCGCTCTTCTGCGCCGGATTGAAAGTAGCCAACGTCAGTCCTTAGCCGCTTGCTGCTCGGGGGCGGCTTTACCGCCCTTCGGCGGTTTCCCGCCCTTGGGAGCCTTCTCGCCCTTGCCTGCCTTTTCGCCCTTCCCCGCCTCGGCCTTCGCGCCCCTCTCCGGCTTGGCCGGCGCGGCCTGCAGTGCCTTCTGCCAGGCCTTCTCGAGCTTCGGCTTCTCGGGCCTCGCGGGCACGTTGTCGAGGCTCCCGCCGGCCGCCTCGATCGCCGCACGCGCACCCTTGGTAACCGAGAGCCCGGAGAGCTTCACCGCCTTGTCGAGCTTGCCGGTACGGATCACCTTCACCGTCTTTGCGGCCGGCGGAACGAGACCGGCGGCCTTGAGCGCGAGAATGTCGATCTCCGCGATCGGCAGCTTCGAGAGATCGGAGAGGCGGATCTCCGCCGTCTGATCGCGCAGCGGCGACACGAAGCCGCGCTTCGGCAGCCGGCGCTGCAGGGGCATCTGACCGCCCTCGAAGCCCACCTTGTGGAACCCGCCGGCGCGCGACTTCTGTCCCTTGTTGCCGCGGCCCGCGGTCTTGCCCAGCCCCGAGCCGCTTCCGCGGCCCACGCGGCGCCGCGCCCTTGCGCTGCCCGCCGCCGGCTTGATCGTGTTCATCCGCATCTCGTCTTCTCCGCCCCGCTGCTCAGCCATTGATCTCGGTCACCTTCACCATGTAGCGAACGGCGTTGAGCATGCCCCTCACCTGGGGCGAATCCTTGAGCTCCACCGTGTGACTGCGCCACTTCAGTCCGAGGCCGCGAACCGTGGCGCGGTGCTCGACGTTCTTGCCCATCAGGCCGCGCACCAGCGTCACGCGAAGTTTCTTCTGCCCCGCCATGTTTTCAAGCCCCCGTGAGCTGCTCGACGGTCATGCCGCGCTTGGCCGCCACGTCGGCGGGGGCGCTGCAGTTCTCGAGCGCGTTGAGCGTGGCCCGCACGATGTTGTACGGGTTCGTCGATCCGTGGCACTTGGCGAGAATGTTGGTAACGCCGACCACCTCGAAAACCGCCCGCATCGGCCCCCCGGCGATGATCCCGGTCCCCTCCGACGCCGGCTGCATGAAGACCTTCGTCGCTCCGTGACGTCCCTGGACGGCGTGATGCAGCGAACCGCTCTTGAGCCGCACCTTGATCATCTTGCGTCGCGCCTGCTCCATGGCCTTCTGCACCGCGACGGGAACCTCCTTCGCCTTGCCCTTGCCCATGCCGACGCGGCCGTCGCCGTCACCAACGACGGTGAGCGCGGCGAAGCCCAGGATACGGCCACCCTTCACCACTTTGGTGACGCGGTTGATGGAGATCATCTTCTCGCGCAGGCCGTCGCTGCGTTCGTCTTGCTGCTGCTGCCTGCCCTGCTGTCTGCCCGCTGGCTTTGCCATCGCTGACCTCGTGCTCCCCGAGCTAGAACTTCAGGCCGCCCTCGCGGGCAGCTTCGGCCAGCGCCTTCACGCGGCCGTGATACTTAAAACCCGAGCGGTCGAAAGCAACCGTCTCGATCCCGGCGCTCTTGGCCTTCGCCGCGATGCGCTTCCCGACGACCGCCGCCGCCGCCTTGTTCCCGCCGTTCTTCACTTCCTTGCGTACATCGGCCTCGAGCGTCGAAGCGCTGGCGAGTACCCTGTCACCGGAGGGCGCAACGATCTGCGCGTAGATGTGGCAGTTCGACCGCCCGACGACCAGCCGGTTCGCGCGCTGCTGCGCGATGCGCAGCCTGGTCTGGCGGCTGCGGCGCGTTCGTGCGTCCTTCTTGTTCATGGTCCTCGTCTCCGTATCGTCTCGTCTTGCCCGCCTGCTACTTCTTCTTCGTTTCCTTGAGGCTTACCTGCTCGTTGGCATAGCGAACGCCCTTCCCCTTGTAGGGCTCCGGCGGACGGTAGGCGCGGATTTCCGCGGCGACCTGTCCGACCTGTTGCTTGTCCATGCCCTTGATCAAGATTTCGGTCTGCTGGGGCGTCTCGACCTTCACGCCCTTGGGCATCTTGTGCACGACCGGATGCGAAAACCCGAGCGTGAGGTTGAGCTTGTCGCCGGCGGCCTGAGCCCTGTAGCCCACGCCGACGAGCGAGAGCTTCTTCTCGTAGCCCTCGGTGACGCCCTTGACCATGTTCGCGACGAGCGCACGCACCGTGCCGTGCATCATGTCTGCGCCTTCGTCTACCGCCTTGAAGTGCAGCGTATCGCCGGTCTGCTCGATGGCCACTGCGGTTCCGAAGCGTCTCGACATCGAGCCGAGCGGCCCCTTCACCGAGATTTCCCCGGCGGAGAGCGACACCTCGACCTTCGGTGGCAGCTTGATGGGTGTATTGCCGATGCGCGACATGGGAAGCTCCGTCAAGCCACGATGCAGAGGACTTCGCCGCCCACGCCGGTGGCGCGCGCCTTGCGATCGGTCATCACGCCGCGCGACGTCGAGACGATCGCGATGCCGAGCCCGTTCATCACCCGCGGGATTTCGTCCTTGCCCTTATAGATGCGCAACCCCGGCTTGCTCACGCGCTCGATCTTCTCGATGACCGGGCGGCCGGCGTAATACTTCAGCGCGATCTCGAGCTGACGCCGCTTCTCCTCGCCTACCATCGCGAAGCCCTCGATATAGCCTTCGTCCTTCAGCACTTTGGCGATCGCCAGCTTCACCTTGGACGCGGGCATCTGCACGGTGGCCTTCTCCGCGAGCTGCGCGTTGCGAATCCGCGTCAGCATGTCGGCGATCGGATCAGTCATGCTCATTTGTCACCTCACCTGCCAATCCTGGTTACCAGCTCGCCTTGACCACGCCGGGGATTTCCCCGCGCATCGCGATCTCGCGCAGCTTGTTGCGGCCCAAACCGAACTTGCGGAATACCCCGCGCGGGCGCCCCGTCAGCGCGCAGCGGTTGCGCAGCCGCGTCGGGCTCGAGTCACGGGGAAGCTGCTCGAGCTTGCGCCGGGCCGCAGCGCGAACCTCGTCGGATGCCTTCGCGTCCTGCAGGATCGCCAGCAGCTCCGCGCGCTTCTTTGCGTACTTCTTGACGAGCAGCCTGCGCTTCTCGTCGCGATTGATGACAGCCGTCTTGGCCATGTGGTCCCTCAGTTCTTGAACGGGAATTTGAACGCGGCGAGCAGCGCCCGTGCCTCGGCGTCGGTCCTGGCTGTCGTCGCGATCGTTATGTTCATGCCCCGGAGCGTGTCGATCTTGTCGTACTCGATCTCCGGGAAAATGATCTGCTCTTTGATGCCCAGGTTGTAGTTGCCGCGACCGTCGAAGGAGCGCCCCGACACGCCGCGGAAGTCGCGCACGCGCGGCAGCGCGATCGACACCAGCCGGTCCAGAAATTCGTACATGCGCTCCTGGCGCAGGGTCACCATGCAGCCGACGGGATACCCGGTGCGAATCTTCCACACGGCGATCGACTTCTTCGCCTTGGTGACGATCGGCTTCTGGCCCGAGATCTTCTGCATGTCACCTATCGCGTTGTCGAGGATCTTCTTGTCGGAGACGGCTTCGCCGACGCCCATGTTGAGCACGATCTTCTTCAGGCGCGGCACTTCCATCGTCGACTTGTAGCCGAACTGCTTCGTGAGCGCCGGCACGATCTCTTTCTTGTAGACTTCCTTCAGTCGCGCCATTGTCAGCCTCCCAGCACTTCGCCGTTCGACTTGAAGAAGCGCACCTTGCGCCCATCCTGAAGCGTGCGGAACCCGATGCGATCCGCCTGCTTGGTGACCGGATTCCAGATCGCAACGTTCGATACGTGAATCGGCATCTCCTTCGTGACGATGCCGCCAGGCTGGTTTTTCATCGGATTCGGCCGCGTGTGTTTCTTCACCTGGTTGATCCCTGCGACAACCAGGCGCTCGGTCCCCACGGTGCGCGTCACGTCGCCTCGCTTGCCCTTGTCGCGCCCCGCGATGACGACCACGTTATCGCCCTTCCTGATCTTGCGCATGTCAGAGCACCTCTGGCGCGAGCGACACGATCTTCATGAATCGCTCGGTGCGCAGCTCCCGCGTCACGGGTCCGAAGATGCGGGTGCCAATCGGCTCCATCTTCGGCGTGAGCAGCACGGCCGCGTTCGTGTCAAACTTCACCTTGGCGCCGTCGTCGCGTCGCACGCCATGCCGCGTGCGCACCACGACCGCGTGGTAGATCTCGCCCTTCTTCACGCGCCCGCGCGGCGCAGCGTCCTTGACGCTCACCTTGATCACGTCGCCGATCTGGGCGTAGCGGCGCTTGCTGCCGCCGAGCACCTTGATGCACATCACCTGGCGCGCGCCGGTGTTGTCGGCGACATCCAGCACCGTCTGCATCTGAATCATCGCGAAACCTCCAACTTGGCCCGCCGTGAGTCGCCGGGAGCGAACCGCGCCCCGGCGCGCTCCGCGATCCGCTGCGGCGCGGCGGCCAGTCTTGGAACCCGTCCGGGTAGAGCCCGCGCTGCCAGGGCGCCGATGGCGCGACCCGAGCTGGCGGCAGGCGAATCTGTAATTATGGCAGGATTCATGCTTGTCCGGCAAGTCCACTTTGCATTCAATGGCTTAGATTTCCTTCGCCTTCTCGATCAACCGCTTCACGCGCCAGGCCTTGGTCTTGGCGAGCTTGCGGCACGCCTCGATCTCCACCAGGTCGCCCGCCTTGTATTCGTTTTTCTCGTCGTGCGCGTGGTACTTCTTCGAGCGCGTCAGCACCTTTCCGTACAGCGGATGCTTCACCCGGTGCTCCACCACCACCGTCACCGTCTTGTCCATCTTGTCGCTCACCACGCGACCGATCTGCGTCTGGATGAGCTTCGGCCGCGTGGGCGCCGCTTGCGGTTGGGCCGTTTGTTCACTCATGCTTGTCCCGCCTTCTCGTTGAGCAGCGTCCGCACGCGCGCGATGTCCCGACGGACACGCCCGAGCTTGGCGCTGTTGGTCAGTTGCTGCGTCGCCTTCTGCATGCGCAGGCCGAATTGCTCCTTGAGCAGCGCCTGCAACTCGGTGGCGAGTTCCGCCGCCGACTTCTCACGCAGGTCACGCCTCCGTTCCTTCGCCTTCATGACACCTTCCCCTCAGCCCAGCAGTCGATGCACGAACGTGGTGCGCAGCGGCAGCTTCGCTGCACCGAGCGCAAAGGCCTCGCGCGCCATCTTCTCGTCGACCCCGTCCATCTCGTAGAGAACCTTGCCCGGTACGACCTCGGCAACGTAATACTCCGGATTGCCCTTGCCGTTGCCCATGCGTACTTCGGCCGGCTTCTGCGACACGGGCTTGTCCGGGAAGATCCGGATCCAGATGCGGCCGCCGCGCTTGATGTGGCGCGTTATGGCACGTCGCGCGGCCTCGATCTGCCGCGCGGTCAGGCGCCCCCGGGTCGTCGCCTTCAATCCGTATTCGCCGAAGCTCACCTTGGCGCCTACGGTCGCGACACCCTTGTTGCGGCCCTTCTGCTCCTTGCGGTACTTCCTTCTAGCTGGCTGCAGCATTCTTCGCTCCTGCGGTCTTGCGCGGAGCGCGCTTCGGCGCCTCCGGCGCGGGCGCAGGCGCAGCCTGCGGTTCCGCGTTGTGCGGCATCACTTCGCCCTTGAACACCCAGACCTTGATGCCTATGACGCCGTAAGTGGTCTTCGCCTCGGCGAATCCGTAGTCGATGTCGGCCCGCAGCGTGTGCAGTGGAACGCGGCCCTCGCGGTACCACTCGGTGCGCGCGATCTCGATGCCGTTGAGCCGCCCCGAGCTCATGATCTTGATCCCTTGGGCTCCCAGACGCATGGCGTTCTGCATCGCGCGCTTCATCGCCCGGCGGAACATGATGCGCTTCTCGAGCTGCTGCGCGATCGAGTCGGCGACCAGCTGCGCATCGATCTCGGGCTTGCGGATCTCCTCGATGTTGAGACCCACCTCGGTGCCCATCATCCTGCGCAGATCGGCGCGCAGCGTCTCGATGTCCTCGCCCTTCTTCCCGATCACGACCCCCGGGCGCGCGCTGTGGATCGTGATGCGCGCGTTCTTCGCCGGCCGCTCGATGGTGATCTTGCCGACCGAGGCATGGGCCAGCTTCTTGCGCAGGAAGTCGCGGACCTTGATGTCCTCGTTCAATGTCGGGGCGAAGTGCTTGCTGTTCGCGTACCACTTCGAGGCCCAGTCGCGGTTGACCGAGAGCCTGAATCCGGTGGGGTTGATCTTCTGTCCCATGAGCTGTCCTCTTCGTCCTACTTGTCGTCGCCGACCACGATGTGGATGTGGCAGGTCTGCTTGAGAATCACGTTACCCCGGCCCTTGGCGCGCGCGGTGAAGCGGCGCAGGTTGTCCGCCTTGTCGACGTAGATCGTCTTCACCTTCAGCTCGTCGACGTCGGCGCCGTCGTTGTGCTCGGCGTTGGCAATGGCCGACTCCAACACGCGGCGGATGATTCGCGCCCCCTTCTTCGGGCTGAAGGCGAGCAGGTCGAGCGCCTTGTCGACGGGCAGACCGCGGATCTGATCGGCGACCAGGCGACCCTTCTGGGCCGAGAGACGCACGCCGCGCAGGATGGCTGTGGTTTGCATGTCTTTCCCCTTACCTCTTCGCCGGCGCGGCCGGTGCGGCCGGCGCAGCAGCCGGGGCGGCAGGCGCGGGAGCCGCCGCACCCGGCGCGCTCATCGGGCGGCCGGAGGTTTCCGGCGCGACGATCTTCTTGTCTGCCGAATGCGCCTTGAAGGTGCGCGTGAGCGCAAACTCGCCGAGCTTGTGGCCGACCATGTTCTCGGAAACGTAAACGGGAATGTGCTGCTTGCCGTTGTGCACTGCGATCGTCAGGCCCACGAAATCGGGGGTGATCGTCGAGCGGCGCGACCAGGTCTTGATCGGCCGCTTGTCGGAGGTCGCGCGCGCAGCGTCGATCTTCGACTGCAGGTGGTGGTCCACGAAGGGACCTTTCTTGATTGAACGTGCCATGTCGACCTACCCCTTGTTCACCGCGTGCCGGCGCCGGATGATCATGCCGTCGGTCCGCTTGTTCTTGCGGGTGTGATACCCCTTGGTCGGCGTGCCCCAGGGAGAAACCGGGTGCCGGTTGCCCCGCGTGCGGCCGCCGTGCGGGTGATCGACCGGGTTCATCACTTCGCCGCGAACAGTCGGCCGGATGCCACGCCAGCGGGTCGCTCCTGCCTTGCCGATCGAGCGCAGGTTGTGCTCTTCGTTGCCCACGGTGCCTATGGTGGCCCGGCAGTCGAGGTGGACGCGCCGAATCTCGCCCGAGTGCATGCGCAGCTGCGCGTACGCTCCCTCGCGGGCGAGAAGCTGCACCGATGCTCCGGCGGAGCGCGCCATCTGCGCGCCCTTTCCCGGCAGCATCTCGACGCAATGGATAGTCGTGCCGACCGGGATATTGCGCAGCGGCAGGCAGTTGCCCGGCTTGATCGGCGCCTCGGAGCCGCTCACGAGCTGAGCGCCGGCGGCAACGCCGCGCGGGGCGATGATGTAGCGCCGCTCACCGTCCGCGTAGAGCAGCAGCGCGAGGTGCGCGCTGCGGTTCGGATCGTATTCGAGCCGCTCCACGGTGGCGACAATTCCGTCCTTGGCGCGCTTGAAGTCCACCACGCGGTAATGGCGCTTGTGCCCGCCGCCCTGATGCCGCGTCGTGATGCGCCCCTGGTTGTTGCGTCCGGAGCCGCGCTTCTTGCTCTCGGTCAGGCGCTCGACCGGACGCCCCTTGAAGAGCTCCGGGTTGACGACCTTGACCAGCGCGCGACGGCCCGGCGAGGTAGGTTTGACTTTGACGAGTGGCATGCCTTAGTTCCTTGTGCTCACGCTTCCTGGGCGAAGTTGATCTCCTGCCCCGGCTTCAGGCAGACGTAGGCCTTCTTCCAGTTGCGGCGAAATCCCGCGTACGCGCCGAAGCGCTTCGCCTTGCCGCGAACGTTGGCGATCTTCACGCTCTCGACCTCGACCTTGAACAGCAGCTCGACCGCCGCCTTGACCTCTGGTTTGGTCGCATCCTGGGCAACGCGGAAGGCCACTTGGCCGTGCTTGTCCGCGATCTGCGTCGCCTTCTCGGAGATCGTCGGCGCGAGCAAGACGTTCAGCAGCCGCTCCTGCTGGAACTTGGGTCCCGGCGTCGGAGCGCTCTTTCCCACGGGCTTGGCGGTCGTCTTGGCGGCGCTCATCCCAGCATCTCCTCGAATTGAGTCACGGCAGCCTTCGTAAGCAGCACGTTCTCGAACTGCACGAGGCTGACTGGGTCTACCTCGCGCGCCTCCAGCACCAGCACGTTGGGCAGATTCCGCGCCGACAGGAAGACGTTCTCCTCGACTTTGTCGGTCACGACCAGCACGGTGCCGTTGAGGCCCAGCGCTTTCAGCTTGGTCGCAAGGAGCTTCGTCTTCGGAGCGTCTACCGCAAGCTGCTCGACCACCGAGAGCCGATCCTCGCGTACGAGCTGCGATAGGATCGACGCCACGCCCGCGCGATACATCTTGCGGTTCACCTTCTGCGCGAAGTTCTCCTCCGGTGAGTTGGGGAAGATCTTTCCGCCGCCGCGCCAGAGCGGGCTGTTTGCCTGGCCCGCGCGCGCGCGGCCCGTACCTTTCTGCTGCCAGGGCTTCTTGTGCGACTTGTTGATCTCGCCGCGGGACTTCTGCGCCCGCGTTCCGCTGCGTCCGTTGGCGCGAAAGGCGGTCACCACCTGGTGCACGAGCGCCTCGTTGTACGCGCGTCCGAAAAGCTCGTCCGAAGCCGGAAGCTTCGCCGCGGGTTTGCCGGCGTCGTTGATCAGCTTGAGATCCATGCTCACGCCTCCTTCGCGGCCGGCGCCTTCACCGCGGCGCGCACCACCACGTGGCCGCCGTCGGCTCCCGGAATGGCGCCCTTGACGAGAAGCAGGCCGCGCACCGCGTCAACGCGCACGACTTTCAGCGTCTGCACCGTCCGTCGCACGTGGCCGTAATGGCCCGGCATCCGCTTGCCGGGGAACACACGCCCCGGATCCTGGGCCATCGAGATCGAGCCCGGTTTGTTGTGGGAGAGCGAGTTGCCGTGCGAGGCACGGTTCGAGCTGAAGTTGTGACGTGCGATCACCCCCGCGAAACCGCGGCCCTTCGTCGTGCCCGTCACATCGACGAACTGGCCGACCGCGAATGTCTCCGCGCTCAGGCTCTCGCCCACCTTGAGCTGCGCGACCTCCTCGGCTGCGACGGGGAACTCCCTGAGCAGCTCGCCGGCCTCGACTCCCGCCTTTGCCAGGTGTCCCGCCTGCGCCTTGTTTACGCGGCTCGCGCGGCGCTTGCCGTACGTCACCTGCACGGCGGAATAGCCGTCGTTCTCCGGCGTCTTGATCTGGGTGACGCGATTGTTGCCGACGTCGATCACCGTCACCGGGACGGCCGCGCCGTCGTCGGTGAAGATCCGGGTCATGCCCAGCTTTCGACCCACCAATCCGAGACTCATCCGTTTTCCTTTCCTTGCCGCCGATTACGATTGACCGGCGGCCTTGTCATTACCGGTGCGCTCGCTCGCGTCACTGCAACTTGATCTCGACATCGACGCCAGCCGGCAGATCGAGCTTCATGAGCTGGTCGACGGTCTTGTCGGTCGGATCGATGATATCCATCAGTCGCAGGTGCGTCCGGATCTCGAGCTGATCGCGCGAGGTCTTGTTCACGTGCGGCGAACGTAGGATGTCGAACCGCTCGATCTTCGTCGGCAGCGGTACCGGGCCCTTTACGACTGCGCCGGAGCGCCGCGCCGTGTCGACGATCTCCTGCGCCGACTGGTCGATCAGCTTGTAGTCGAACGCCTTCAGGCGAATGCGAATCTTCTGGTTCTGCATGATCAGACCTCTCTCTATGTTGCGCTCGCTCGCGTCACTCGATGATCTTGGCCACTACACCGGCACCGACCGTGTGACCACCTTCGCGAATCGCAAAGCGCAGCCCCTCCTCCATCGCAATGGGCGCTATCAACTGCACCGTCATCTGCACATTGTCCCCAGGCATCACCATCTCCGTGCCCGCCGGCAACTCAATGGACCCCGTCACGTCCGTGGTC
>DATJZM010000071.1:0-18382 GCA_035499135.1 Casimicrobiaceae bacterium
CCTTGCCGGCCGAAACCGTACGGCGACTGACGACGGGGCGCCCGACCATGAGGTAAAGTCTCGCCGTGTTGCATCGCTCGACTCCGCGCGCGTCCGCTTCTCATTCCGAAGCCTGAATGCTCAAGGTCAAGCTCGACGCCAGCCTTCGCGTCGGTCGGGATACTCTGTATGCCTTGCCGCCGGAGCTGCTCGGCCTGCTCCGTGCCATCGAGCGGCATGGCTCGCTGCTGCACGCGATCAAGGAAGCGGGGGTTTCCTATCGCCACGCCTGGGGGCTGCTCGGGCGCTGGGAGGCGATCACCGGACACAAGCTCGCCATCCTGACCCGAGGGCAGGGAACCGGCCTCACGCCCTTTGGCGCGCGGCTGGCGGGCGTCGGCGCCTGGCTCGAGCCGCGTATTACGCAACGCTTCCGCGACCTCGACACCGAGCTCGCCCGTTATCTCGCCGTGCCGGCCGAGCTCCAGCGTGAGCGGGTGCAAGTCCACGCGAGCCACGACATCGCGCTGCTCAAGCTGAAAGAGCGTCTCGACGGACGCCTCGCGATCGATCTTCGCTTCGAAGGAAGCCTCAACAGCCTGGACAGCCTGGCGCGCGGCGACTGCGACATCGCCGGGTTTCATCTGCCTGATCCGCCGGCGTTGCTCGGCGCGCTGCTGGAGGAGTTCTCGGCTCGGCTCGACGCCCGGGAGCATTACGTGGCCCTGCTCCTGTCCCGCCGCCAAGGGCTGATCTTGTCCAAGGGCACGGCAAAGCGCGTGCGGGAGCTGAAGGATCTGCCGCGGCTCGGCGTGCAACTTGTCAACCGCGAGCGCGGCTCGGGCACGCGTCTTCTGTTCGACGCGCTCCTGGCCCGCGACGGTGTGCCCCCGGCGGCAATCAAGGGCTACGAGCACGAAGAGTTCACGCACATGGCGACCGCCGCCACGGTCCGCGCCGGCATGGCCGACGCCGCTTTCGGCATCGAAGCGGCGGCTCGCGCGCACGGTCTGCGGTTCGTGCATCTCGTCACCGAGCACTACTATCTCGCCTGCCGGCGTAGCGATCCCGTCCGGGTCGCAGTCGACACGATGATCGCGACCGCGCAGAGCAGTGCGTTCGCGCGGACGATCGCCCGCATCGGCGGTTACGACACCTCTGCTGCGGGTCACAAGACCGGTATTCGCGAGTTGTTCGCCCCCGCATCGGCGATGCCTCGTCGTGCGCGCGCGCTCAACCGCCGCTGATGCGGCGCCGCAGGCATATGCACGCTGCTGCATAAGGCGCCTGCTTCGGTTGTTTTCCCTCTCGTTTGCGGGTAACCCTGACAATTGCCAAACGGCAAGAGTGGTCCTATAGTCGTTTGTCGAAGGCGGGAGCGCGCCGCAAAGGCGCGCCGGAAATGTTTTGGAGGGGGTTCCATGGACATGAACCGTAGACAGTTCTTCAAGGCCTGCGCGGCCGGGCTCGGGGGTTCGAGCCTCGCGCTGCTGGGGTTCTCCCCGGCACCGGTGCTCGCGGAGACGCGCAGCTTCAAGCTCGCGCGAGCGACCGAGACACGCAATACATGCCCGTACTGCTCGGTGGGCTGCGGCATCATCATGTACAGTCTGGGCGACAAGGCGAAGAACGCGCATTCCGAGATCATCCACATCGAGGGCGATCCGGATCACCCGGTGAACCGAGGCACGCTGTGCCCGAAAGGCGCCGGATTGCTCGACTTCGTGCACAGCCCGAATCGGCTCAAGTATCCGGAATACCGCGCGCCCGGCTCCAATGAATGGAAGCGCATCTCGTGGGACGAGGCGTTCGACCGGGTCGCCAAGCTGCTGAAGGCCGACCGGGACGCCAACTTCATCAGACAGAACCAGGACGGGCTAACGGTCAACCGCTGGCTTTCCACCGGCATGTTGGCCGCCTCAGCTTCCTCCAACGAGTCGGGCTACGTGACGCACAAGTTCGCGCGCAGCCTCGGGATGCTCGTATTCGATAATCAGGCGCGTGTCTGACACGGCCCGACGGTGGCCAGTCTGGCCCCGACGTTTGGCCGCGGCGCGATGACAAACCACTGGGTTGACATCAAGAACGCCGACATCGTTCTGATCATGGGTGGCAACGCCGCCGAGGCGCACCCGTGCGGGTTCAAGTGGGTCACCGAAGCCAAGGCGCACAACAAGGCGCGGCTGGTCGTCGTCGATCCGCGGTTCACGCGCTCGGCTGCGATGGCCGACTACTACGCGCCGATCCGCGTCGGGACTGACATCGCCTTTCTGGGCGGGGTGATCAACTACCTGCTCGCGAACGACAAGATCCAGCACGAGTACGTAAAGCATTACACCAATGCGGCCTTCCTGCTGACCGACGCGTACTCGTTCTCCGACGGGATCTTCTCAGGCTACAACGAGGCAAAGCGCAACTACGACAACTCGAGCTGGGGCTACCAGAAGGACAAGCAGGGCTTCGCACTGGTCGACGAGACGCTGCAGGACCCGCGTTGCGTTCTCCAGGTCATGAAGAAGCACTACTCGCGCTACACGCCCGAGATGGTCTCGAAGATCTGCGGCACGCCGAAAGACGTGTTCCTGAAGGTCTGCGAGTACATCGCGTCGACCTCCGGCCCGGACCGGACGATGACGGTGATGTACGCACTCGGCTGGACGCAACACTCGCAGGGCAGCCAGATGATCCGGACCGCGGCGATGATGCAGTTGCTGCTTGGCAATATCGGTGTCCCTGGCGGGGGCATGAACGCCCTCCGGGGTCACAGCAACATCCAGGGCCTTACCGATCTCGGGCTGCTGTCGAACCTGCTGCCAGGGTATCTCTCGCTCCCGGGCGACAAGGAGCAGAGCTACGAGGACTACATCAAGGTCCGTGCGCTCAAGCCGCTGCGCCCGAATCAGATGAGCTACTGGCAGAACTACCCGAAGTTCCACGTCAGCCTCATGAAGGCCTGGTACGGCAACGCGGCGACCAAGGAGAACAACTGGGCCTTCGAGTATTTGCCCAAACTCGACAAGGGCTACGACGTGCTGCAGGCCTTTGAGCTGATGGGGCAGGGCAAGATCAACGGCTACATCTGCCAGGGTTTCAATCCCGTCGGCTCGTTCCCCGACAAGGCCAAGATCATCCGCGGCCTCTCCAAGCTCAAGTTCCTGGTCGTCATCGATCCGCTCGCGACCGAGACGGCGGAGTTCTGGAAGAACTTCGGTCCGTACAACGACGTCGATCCGACCAAGATCCAGACCGAAGTGTTCCGCCTGCCGTCGACGTGCTTCGCCGAGGAAGATGGCTCGCTCACCAACTCCGGGCGCTGGCTGCAGTGGCACTACAAGGGCGCGGAGCCGCCCGGCGATGCGAAGCCTGATCCGGAGATCATTGCCGGACTCTTCCTGCGGTTGCGCGCGGCCTACGCCAAGGACGGCGGCGCCTTCCCCGACCCCGTACTGAACCTGACCTGGGCGCACAAGATTCCCGCCGCGCCCGCGCCCGACGAGCTGGCGATGGAATACAACGGGAAGGCGCTCGCGGATCTCGCCGATCCCAAGGATCCGGCCAAGATCTTGGTACCTGCAGGCCAGCAGCTCGCGAGCTTTGCCTTCTTGCGCGACGACGGCACGACGTCCTGCGGCTGCTGGATCTACTCCGGGGCATGGACGCAGGCCGGCAACCAGATGGCGCGCCGCGACAACAGCGATCCCTGGGGTATCGGGCAGACACTTAACTGGGCTTGGGCCTGGCCGGTGAACCGCCGGATTCTCTACAACCGCGCGTCGTCCGATCCTTCGGGCAAGCCGTGGAACGCGAAGCGCAAGCTCGTGTTCTGGAGCGGCAAGGCCTGGGGCGGGTCGGACGTGCCCGACATGCGGCCCGACGCGGCGCCAAACGAGGACGTGGGCCCGTTCATCATGACGGCCGAGGGCGTGGCGAAGCTCTTTGTCCCGAGCGGTATGGTCGACGGGCCGCTGCCGGAGCACTACGAGCCCTTCGAGTCACCGCTGACGGTGAATCCGATGTCGCCCAACAACCCAAAGGCGTTCGCCAATCCGGCAGCGCGCGTGTTCAAGGGTGACATGGAAGCGTTCGGCAAACCTAAGGACTTCCCTTACGCGGCGACGACCTATCGCCTAACCGAGCACTTCCACTACTGGACCAAGCACTGCGATCTCAACGCAATCACCCAGCCGCAGCAGTTCATCGAGATCGGCGAAGAGCTCGCCAAGGAGAAGGGCGTCAAGGATGGCGACATGGTGAAGATCCGCTCCAACCGTGGCGAGATCCAGGCAGTGGCCTGCGTCACCAAGCGCATCAAGGTGCTCGATTGTGGCGGAACCAAGGTGCACACGGTCGGCATCCCCAATCACTGGGGGTTCACGGGCGTCGCCAAGGTTGGCTATTTGGCCAACATGCTCACGCCGTTCGTGGGTGATGCGAACACCCAGACGCCGGAATACAAGGCTTTCATCGTCACGCTCGAGAAAGCCTAGGAGGCGCTCATGTCATCGTTGCAATCGCTCGATCTCAAGCAGCGTTCCGCGACCACCACGCCGCCGCCCGGCATCCGCGACACACTGGAGGTGTCCAAGCTCATCGATGTGTCGAAATGCATTGGCTGCAAGGCCTGCCAGGTCGCGTGCAGCGAATGGAACGACCTGCGCGACGCGGTCGGGCGGAACGTCGGGGTCTACGACAATCCGGCAGACCTGACGTCCGAGTCGTGGACCGTCATGCGCTTCACCGAGTACGAGGAGCAGGACGGACGCCTCGAATGGCTGATCCGCAAGGACGGTTGCATGCACTGCGCCGACCCGGGCTGCCTCAAGGCTTGCCCCTCGCCCGGCGCGATCGTCCAGTACTCTAACGGAATCGTCGACTTCATCGAGGAGAACTGCATCGGGTGCGGCTCGTGCATCACCGGCTGCCCGTTTAACGTGCCGCGCCTGTCAAAGGAGGATAACAAAGTCTACAAGTGCACGCTGTGCTCGGACCGGGTGTCAGTCGGCTTGGAGCCTGCCTGCGTGAAGACCTGCCCGACCGGCGCGATCACCTTCGGCAGCAAGGAGGACATGAAGCTGCACGCTGCCGAGCGGATCGTCGATTTGAAGAGCCGCGGCTATCAGAGCGCCGGGCTGTACGATCCGAAGGGTGTCGGCGGCACGCACGTAATGTACGTGCTCAAGCACGCCGACAAGCCCGAGATCTACCATGGGCTGCCGGCGGATCCTTCGATCAGCCCCATGGTGAGCCTGTGGAAGGGAGCGCTCAAGCCCATCGCGTTGGCTGCGATGGGCGTCACGGCGCTCGCAGGCGTCCTGCACTATCTGAAGGTCGGGCCGAAGGAGCCGCCGCCGGACGATCAGCCAGGCAGCAGACCGCCGGCGCGCTGAGGAGACGATCATGCATACCCCACCTGGTGCAATCGAGCGCTACAGTTATAGCGACCGTGCCTCGCATTGGCTGCTCGCGATCGGCTTCTTCCTCGCCGGGCTTTCAGGACTCGCCTTCTTCCATCCGTCCATGTTCTGGCTCACGAACTTGTTCGGAGGCGGGCCATGGACGCGCATCCTGCATCCGTTCCTTGGTCTTTTCATGGCGCTCTTCTTCATCTTGCTCGGTCTGAAGATGTGGCGGCACAACATCATCGATGACGGCGACAAGGAATGGTTGAAGCATGCAGGCGAGGTGATGGCTGGGCACGAGGATCGCACTCCAGCGGCCGGCCGTTACAACGCTGGCCAGAAAGTCCTGTTCTGGCTGCTGGCACTTTGCATGCTCGGGCTCATCGTCACCGGCTTCGTGTTCTGGCGGCCGTATATCGCGCCCTTGTTCCCGATATGGCTCGTCCGGCTGGCTACATTGCTGCACGCCGTCTGCGCGACGGGTTTGATCTTGCTCGTCATCGGCCACATCTACATGTCGATCTGGACCAAGGGCTCGATTCGCGCGATGACCCAAGGCTGGGTGACGCGCGCTTGGGCGCGGTTCAACCATCCGGCCTGGTATCGGGAGATTACGCGGGAGCGTTAGAGCGGCTGGACCCGGCGCCGGGTTGAGATCCGGCGCTTCTCCGATCGTTGCGCGTGCCGCACGAGACCATGCAGCATAAGCTGCTGACCCCGGAAGAGATCGCGAGCCAAGCCGGTGCCGCGATCCCTTTCCTGCGACTGCCGGATCGCGGGAGTATCTTCGCCGATCGCGCGACTCGCCTGCACGCGCTGGCGCCCGGGCACGCTATGGGGGGCTACCTCGAGTTCATCGCGCTCGTGGCTGAGGAGCAGCAAAAACTTCTCGACGACATGCCGCCGGTGAGACTGCCGTCGCCTGAGACGATCCAACAGTGCAACGAGCACGCGATGCCGCCGCTAAATTTTCAGACGTACCAGCGGGATCAGCAGTGGTGCAACGCGCTGCGCTACTTGCTGCGAGCGCTTGCAGAACGAACCGAGGGCAAGACGAGGGAGGTCGTGGTGCGCCTTGAGCAAACCCACGACGAGCTCTACGAGGCGCAGGCAAGCAAACTGCTCGCGGGCATCACCTTCGGCCTCGACGCTGCGACTGCGCCACTGATCGGCGCCGGCCTTCAGGTCTACTTCACGCACATGGCGATCGCGCTCGGTCACGCCGCGTTTCCACGCATCGACGTCGCCACGATCTGCCCCAGCTGCGGCAGCCGCCCGACGGCGAGTGTGGCCCGCATCGGAGCGAAAGAGGCCGGCTACCGCTTCCTGCACTGCTCGCTCTGCAACGCCGAATGGCACATGGTGCGTATCAAGTGCTCGAACTGCGAGAGCACGAAGGGCATCAGCTATCACGTGATCGACGACGGCGGCCCGGTGGACAAGAAGGCGGTCAGAGCCGAGGTCTGCGACGAATGCGAGACCTACCTCAAGATCTGCCACATGGACCGTGATCCCCGCGTCGAGGCGGTCGCCGACGACCTTGCCACGCTGCCGCTCGATCTTCTCGTGACGGACACCGGCAAGACCTCGTCGGGGGTCAACTTCATGCTGATCCACGGCGATCCGGAGAGCCCATGAGCGCCCTGCCGCTCGAGTCCACGGTCCGTGGCTCCAAGGCGCCGCTCAGCGAGCTCCCTTCGGTCGACCGGATCCTCAGGCTTCCCGACGTGCAGGCGTTGTTCGCCGAGCACGGCCGCACCTTCGTGACCAAGGCAGTGCGCGCTCAGCTCGCCGAATGGCGCAAGGCGGCCCGACGGGCGGGCGCATCGCTCGTGCTAGACGAAAACGCCATCGTCGCCGCGCTCGCCCGGCGCATCGGCGCCGCTATCGCTCCGGCGCTGAAGCCCGTTTTCAACCTCACCGGCACGGTGCTGCACACAAACCTTGGACGTGCGCTCCTGCCCGAAGAGGCTGTCGCCGCCGTGGCGACGGCGATGCGCTCGCCGACCAACCTGGAGTTCGATCTCCACGACGGCGGACGCGGCGAGCGCGACGCGCTGGTCGAGGGGCTGCTTTGCGAGCTCACCGGCGCGCAAGCGGCTACCGTCGTCAACAACAACGCAGCCGCGGTACTGCTCACCATCGCGGCGCTGGCGGCGCGGCGCGAGGTCGTCGTCTCGCGCGGCGAGTTGGTCGAGATCGGCGGCGCGTTCCGCATGCCCGACGTGATGAAATGCGCCGGCGCGCGCCTGGTCGAGGTCGGCACCACCAATCGCACGCATGCCCGCGACTATCTCGCCGCGATCACGCCGAAGACGGCGCTGATCATGAAGGTCCACACCAGCAACTTTGTCGTGCAGGGATTCACGGCCGCGGTCGGCGAGGAGGATCTCGCGGCGATCGCGCATCGGGCGCAGCTGCCGTTTGCGGTCGACCTGGGGAGCGGGAGTCTCGTGGATCTCGCCGAGCACGGGCTGCCGCGGGAGCCGCTCGCGAGCGATGCGCTCGCACGCGGCGCCGACATCGTGACCTTTAGCGGCGACAAGCTGCTGGGCGGCCCGCAGGCCGGCATCATTGTCGGCAATGCTGAGTGGGTGGCGAAGATCCGGCGGCATCCGCTCAAGCGGGCGCTGCGCGTATCTAAGCTCACCCTCGCCGCGCTGGAGGCCACGCTTGCGGTCTACCGCCATCCAGAGCGTTTGGCCGAGCGCCTGCCCACGCTGCGCCTGCTCACGCGGCGCGCCGAGGATATTGCCGCGGCAGCGGCGCGGATTGCGCCCCGGATTACGCAGGCGCTGGGCCCTGCCTTCACAGTGAGCCATGGACCGCTGCAAAGCCAGATCGGCAGCGGGTCGCTGCCGGTCGATCGCGTCCCGAGCGCGGGCCTCTTCGTGCGCTGCCGCAAGGAAGGCAGGGGTGCAGCGGCGCGCCTTGCCGCGCTCGCCGCCGCGCTGCGCGCGCTTCCCAAGCCCGTGATCGGCCGCATCGCCGACGGCGCTCTCGTGCTCGACCTGCGCACGCTCGAGGACGAGGCGGCCTTTACCGCGCAGCTTACACAGCTCGACCCAGGGCGCATCGCTCCATGATCGTCGGCACTGCGGGACACATCGATCACGGCAAGAGCACGCTTGTGCGCGCGCTCACGGGGGTGGACACCGACCGGCTGCCGGAGGAGAAGCGCCGCGGCATCTCGATCGAGCTCGGCTACGCCTATCTGCCGCTGCCGGACGGAGAGACGCTCGGTTTTGTCGACGTTCCGGGACATGAGAAGTTCGTGCAAACGATGCTCTCCGGGGCGACGGGCATCGACTTCGCGCTGCTCGTGGTCGCGGCCGACGACGGCGTGATGCCGCAGACCCGGGAGCACCTGAGCATCCTCGGCCTGCTCGGAATCGCGAGCGGCGCGGTTGCGTTGACCAAGACGGATGCCGTGGACGCCGCACGCAGCGCCGAGGTCGAGCGCGAGCTGCACGGGCTCCTCGACGCAACGCCGCTCGCAGGCGCGCGCATCTTTCCCGTCTCGGCGCGGACCGGCGCCGGCGTCGACGCGCTCAAGGGCTTCCTCGAGGCGACGGCGCGCGGTTTCGTGCGTCCGGCTGGCTCGGGTCACTTTCGCCTCGCCGTGGACCGTTCCTTCACTCTCGCCGGTATCGGGACCGTGGTCACCGGCACGGTGTACTCGGGCAGCATCCATGTCGGTGCGGAGGTCGCGGTCGTCCCCACGCAGCGCGAAGCACGGGTGCGCAGCATCCATGCGCAGAACCGAGCGAGCAAGCGGGGCAGTGCCGGCGAGCGCTGCGCGCTCAATCTGGCGGGCGTCGCCCGTGATGATGTATGTCGCGGCGACTGGATCGTCGCCCCGGAGGCGGCTGTCGCGACCGCGCGGCTCGACGCCCGCCTCGGTGTCCTTGCGCAGGAGGCGAAGCCGCTGCGCTCGGGCGCGACGGTACAGCTGCATCTCGGCGCGGCCCACGTCCCCGCGCGCGTGGTCGTGCTCGACGGCGGCGGCGATGGCGCAGACGCGGACGAGATCGAGCCCGGCCGCGAGCGCATGGTGCAGTTGATCCTGCGTTCCGAGATCGGGGCCTGGCACGGCGACCGCTTCGTCGTGCGCGACGCGCTCGCCACGCGTACCATCGGCGGCGGCAGGGTACTCGATCCTTTCGCACCGGCGCGCTATCGGCGCTCGCCCGAACGCATGGCGACCCTCGCGGCGCTCGAGGCGTCGGCGCCCGAGCAGCGCCTCGAGCGGATGCTCGAGCAAGCGCCGCAAGGCATTTCGCTCGCTCGCTTTGCCCGCGCGTGCAACCTGCGCGACATCGATGCGCTCGCCGCCGCACTGCCGGCGCGCCGCATCGTAAGTGCCGGCGCAGATTTTCTCATCGACCACCGGCACTGGCGGACGCTGGGAACGAGGGCCGGGGAGGCGCTCGCCGAGTTCCACGCGAGCCATCCCGACGAGCTGGGACCCGATGCGGGACGCCTGAAGCGGATGGCCTTCCCCCGTCTCGACGACGCGCTGTACCGAGCGCTCGTCGCCGATCTGGTTCTCGGCGCCCGCATCCGGCAGACCGGTCCCTGGCTGCACCTGCCGACGCACACGAACGCGCCCTCCCCGCACGAGCGCGCGTTGATCGAGCGCGTGCTGCCGCGGCTGCTCGATCCCGCTTTCGATCCGCCCTGGACGCGCGATCTGGCGCGCGACATCGGGCAGCCGGAAGCGCAACTGCGGGCTGCGCTCGTCCGCGCCGCGAAGCGAGGCGAGTTGTTCCAGGTTGTGCGCGACCTGTTCTACCACCCTGTTGCCATTCTGGATCTCGCTGCGATCGCAAGCCGCCTGCAGAAGGTGCATGGCGAGGTGCGCGCCGCGGTCTTTCGCGACGAGACCGCGCTGGGAAGGAAACGCGCCATCCAGATTCTCGAATTCTTCGACCGAGTCGGCTTCACGCGGCGTGTGCGCGACCGGCACATCGTGCGGGCGGACAACCTGCTCGCGATGGAATTGCCTCGCCCGCCAGCGGGCATCGAGCCACGTCGGCGCGCGGTGGAGGAACAGCGACCATGAGGAAGAGAAACGTCCCTGGTGGGACGGCCGGGCCTCAAACCCGGTTGGGGGCGCTATGCGTTCCCGGGTGGGTTCGACTCCCATTCTCTTCCGCCATTTCCGATGCGCATCGCGTGCGCCACGCGCGCACGATGCGATCTCAAGTCGTCCCGTCGCCCGTGCGGCGCGGGCTTTGCAAAGAGGTTTCGACATGGATCGACGTGCATTCTTGACCGCATCTTCCGCCGGACTTGCGATGGCTCTGACGGGCGCGAGTCCCGCCAGAGCAGAGGACACCCCAGGTGCTCCGCCGCGCAATGCCCCTTGGCGCAGCTTCGAAGTGACGACCGAGGTCGAGATCTGGCCCCAAGACCTGCCGCTGCGGCTTTGGCTTCCACTGCCGCTGTATCGCGACACCGAGTACCAGCGTACGGTCGACATAAGCTGGACCGGCAACGCATCTCGCACCGGCATCTATCGCGATCCGCGCTACGGAGCGCCGGCGTTCTTCGCCGATTGGACCGACAAGGCGAGCGCTCCGAAACTGCAGGTGGTCAAGCACATCACCACGACCAATCGCAGTGTCGATCTGAGCCAACCGGGTAGAGCGGCGATGCCCTCGCGCGAGGAGCTCGATCTCTACCTACAGCCCACGGCCCATATCCCGACCGACGGCATCGTGCGCGCGACGGCATCGCGCATCCTGCCAATCTCGAGCCGCACGCCCGTCGACCGCGCGCGCGCCCTCTACGAGTGGATCGTCGAGAACACATATCGCGATCCCAAGGTCATTGGCTGCGGCACCGGCGACATCAAGTTCATGCTGGAGTCGGGCAACCTCGGCGGAAAGTGCGCCGACTTGAACGCGCTTTTCGTTGGGCTCGCCCGCTCGGTCGGCATCCCCGCGCGCGACGTTTACGGCGTACGCGTGGCCGATTCAGCGACCTGGAAGAGTCTCGGCAAGAGCGGCGACATCACGAAAGCGCAGCACTGCCGGGCCGAATTTTTCGACGAGCGCTTCGGCTGGGTTCCGGTCGATCCCGCCGATGTGCGCAAGGTCGTGCTCGAGGAGGAGAAAGACAGGATACTTCCGCTCGACGATCCGCGCGTGAAACTCGCGCGCCAGACGCTTTTCGGTTATTGGGAGATGAACTGGATGGGCTTCAACACGGCGGGCGATACGCGGCTCGCACCGGACACTGCAAAGCCGCTCGGGCATTTCATGTACCCGTACGCAGAGGGAGCCAAAGGGCCGCTCGACTACTACGATCCGCAGAACTTCCAGTACCGGATGAGTTCGCGGGAGATCAGGGCCTGAACGGTGGAACGGGGGCGTCCTGCGTTCAGCCGATGTGCGCGCCATGGTGAGCATTCGCGGCTTCGAGTTTCCCGACGATTTGCTCTACTTGGTCGAGCACGACACCTGGGCGCGCCTGGAAGCTAGCGGCGAGGCGACGATCGGCATCACGTCGCTCGGGGCGTACATCTCAGGTGATTTCATCGAGTTCATGGCACGTCCCGTCGGCGAAGTGATTGAGCGTGAGCGGGCATTCGGGATGCTCGAAATGTCGAAGGTCATCCGCTCGGCGCGCTCTCCGATCGCGGGTACGATCACCGCGATCAACGACCGCGTCAGGAGCGCGCCGACACTAATCAATACCGATCCCTACGGTGCGGGCTGGCTCGTGCGCATGCGCCCGTCGGCGTGGGACAGCGACATCTGCTCGCTCGTGACCGGTGCGAGCATCGCGCCCGCGGTCGAGTCTTACATGGCGCTCCTATCGGAAAGCTTCGGCGAGGCGCCGCCATGAGAACGCGCCTTGCGCTGCTGCTCTGGATGGCCGGCCCTGACGCGCCGCAGCTTTGCGCAACGCCGTTCTTTCACGCGGCCGCGGCGGCAGCCATGGACGTCGAGGTCGAAATCCACTTCGCAAGCCGTTCCGTGCTGCTGCTCGTCGACGGAGTCGCGGCGAAGCTTTACGCTGGAGGGGACGAAACGATGAGCGTGTACGAGCATATGCAGCAGGCGGCACGTCACGGCGCTCGCTTCTACGCCTGCAGCGACGCGCTCGCTGCCAGCGGGATTCACCGCACCGCGCTGATTCCGGAGGCCACGGGCGTCGCGGGCGCAGTAGCTTTCGTCGAGCGCGCACTCGATCCGCAGTGGAGCACCCTGGTGTTTTGACTTTCTGTCTCGCGCCATGAACTCATTGTCCGACGCCGTCGTGCGCGCCGCCCAGCTGATTGCCGGCGCGGACCCGAAGCTGCTCGAGATCGTGCTGCTGAGCCTCAGGGTCAGCCTTACCTCGATCGCACTCTCCTGCCTGTTCGGCCTGCCGCTGGGGGCCGCCATCGCCGTCAGCCGCTTTCCGGGCAGGCGCGGTGTCGTGGTCTTGCTGAACGCCATGATGGGACTCCCGCCGGTGGTCGTCGGTTTGCTGGTCTACCTGCTGCTCTCGCGCGCGGGGCCCCTCGGCGAGCTGGGCCTCCTGTTCACGCCGACGGCGATGGTGATCGCACAAACCATTCTCATCACACCCATCGTTGCTGCTCTGTCGCGCCAGGTCGTCGAGGACGCCTGGCGCGAGTACCGCGAGCAACTCCGCTCGCTCGGAGAAACCCGCGTCGGCGCCGCAATGACCCTGCTCTGGGACGTGCGCTTCTCGCTGGTGACGATCGTGCTCGCCGGCTTCGGCCGCGCGGCTGCGGAAGTCGGCGCCGTGATCATCGTCGGCGGCAACATCGACGGAGTCACGCGCGTGATGACCACCGCGATCGCCCTCGAGACGAGCAAGGGCGATCTGCCGCTTGCCCTCGGCCTGGGGATCGTCCTCCTCACGATCGTGCTCGCGCTCAATGCCGCGGCGTTCGTTGTCAAGGAGGCTGCTCAGCGGCGCTACGGATGACGAACGCCCAAGCCGCTATGCACGGACCGAGATCGCTTCTGCCGCTGCGCATCGAATCAGTCGTCTTCGAGGCCGGCGGCCGCCGCATCATCGACCGCGTGTCGTTGACCCTCGAAGTCGGCACGCGCAGCGTGCTCGTCGGCGCCAATGGCGCCGGCAAGAGCGTGCTGCTGCGGCTGTGTCATGGGCTGCTCCGCCCGACATCCGGCGCGATTGCGTGGAACGCACCGGAGTTTCCGGGCGAGCCACGGCGGCAAGCCATGGTGTTCCAGCGCCCCGTGCTGCTGCGCCGCTCGGCGCTCGGCAACGTCGCGTACGCCCTGGCCGTAGCCGGCGTTCGCAGTCCCGAGCGCGAGGCGCGGGCGCACGAGGCGCTGCGCAAGGTCGGCCTCGAGGCGCTGGCTGCCAGTCCCGCACGCGTCCTCTCCGGCGGGGAGCAGCAGCGGGTCGCGCTGGCGAGAGCCTGGGCGCTGCGGCCGGAAGTACTTTTTCTCGACGAGCCGACGGCCAATCTCGATCCGGGTGCGACGCACGAAATCGAAGGCGTCATCCGCGCCATGCACGCCGCCGGGACCAAGATTGTGCTGGTCACTCACAACCTCGGACAGGCGCGCCGATTGGGCGACGAAGTGCTCTTCCTGCATCAAGGGCGACTTCTCGAGCGCACGCCCGCAGATCGTTTCTTCCAGCGGCCGGCATCCGCCGAGGCCGCGCAATTCCTCGAAGGAGAGTTGCCATGGTAACCACGCGTCGAGTCTTCCTGGGGTTTGTTCTGGCCTGCCTGGGCTTCGCGGCCCCCGCGCAGGAGCGATTCATCACCGTAGCGTCAACCACGTCGACGGAGCAGTCCGGGCTCTTCGGGTACCTGCTGCCGATCTACGAAAAGCAGACCGGCGTCCAGGTGCGGGTTGTCGCGCTCGGCACGGGACAAGCGCTCGACGTGGGGCGCCGTGGCGATGCAGACGTGGTGTTCGTGCACGCCAAGGCAGCAGAGGAGAAGTTTCTTGCCGAAGGCGAGGGCGTGAAGCGCTATCCCGTGATGTACAACGATTTCGTGCTGATCGGGCCGAAGAGCGACCCGGCCAAGGTCGGCGGCGGCAAGGACATTCTCGCCGCGTTGAAGAAGATCGAGGTGGCCAACGCACCGTTCGTGTCGCGCGGTGATCGCAGCGGCACGCACATGGCCGAGCTCGCGTATTGGAAAGAGGCGGGGATTGACCTCGACAAGGCGAAGGGACCCTGGTATCGCGACACGGGGCAAGGCATGGGGCCGGCGCTCAACACGGCGTCGTCGATGAATGCCTATATTCTCGCCGATCGCGGCACGTGGCTCGCGTTCAAGAACCGCGGCGACCTTACGATTCTGGTGGAAGGGGACAAGCGCCTGTTCAATCAGTACGGCGTGATGCTGGTCAATCCGGCGAAGCATCCGAGCGTCAAGAAGGAACTGGGGCAACAGTTCATCGACTGGCTGGTATCTCCGACGGGACAGAAGGCCATTGCCGGCTACAAGATCAACGGCGAGCAGCTTTTCTATCCGAACGCCAATGATCCGAGCGCGTAGACTCGGTGCGCCTCTGCTAGTCGCGACGATGGCATCCGCCGCTTCCGCGTATGCCGAAGAGCCGTTGCGTGTCTATGCCGCAGGAAGCTTGAACGCCGCCGTCACCACCCTGGCGGCGTCGTTCACGTCGGCCGGCGGCCCCCCGGTCGCCACGGTATTCGGTCCATCAGGGCTATTACGGGAACGGATCGAGAAAGGCGAGCGTCCGGGGGTGTTCGCCTCCGCCGATGTCGAGCACCCGCAAAGGCTCGCCCGCGAGGGCCGATCGGGCCCGGCGATCGTCTTCGCACGCAATCGCCTCTGCGCGCTCGCCGCGCCCGGCGTCGACGTCACGCCGGAGACCCTGCTCGACCGGATGCTCGAGCCGACGATCAAGGTCGGCACGTCGACGCCGAAGGCCGATCCCTCCGGCGACTACGCGTGGCGGCTTTTCGAGAAAGCCGACAAGCTCAAGCCCGGCGCCTATGCGACCCTGGACGCGAAGGCGCTCAAGCTGACCGGTGGACCGACCTCACCTCAGCCACCGCCTGGCCGCTCCATCTACGCTGTACTCATTGCCGAGCGCAAGGCGGATATCTTCCTCACCTATTGCACGAACGCAGTGCAGGCCGCGCGCGAAATCGCCGGCGCGCGCGTGGTGGCGATTCCGGATTCGCTCGCCGTCGGAGCGAGCTACGCGCTGACGGTCGTCGACCCGGCGCAACCCGGCGCGGAGCGCTTCGCGCTCTTCGTGCTCTCGATTCGCGGTCAGGAAATCCTCGCGCAGCACGGTTTCACGCCGGTCGCCGCGCCGTAGAGAGACGTCCGTCGGAGCGCTCGGTGTCAGTGCGCCGCGGTCCGGCCGCGAGGAAGGCAGACGCGCTGCATGCCGCCAGGCGTCGCGACGTCGACCACGTCGACTTCGATGCCATAGACGGTCCGCAGCGCGTCGGGGGTTATCGTCAGTCGCGGCGGACCGTCGGCCATGAGCCTTCCGTCATGGAAGATCGCGACGCGATCGGCGATCGCGAAAGCGTGGTCGGGATCGTGCGTGGCAAATAACACGCCGGTTCCCTGCGCGGCGAGCTCGCGCACCACCGCGAGCACGCGGCTCTGATTGCCGAAGTCGAGGCTCGCCGTCGGCTCGTCCATGACGATAAGCGGCGCAGCCTGCGCCAGCGCGCGGGCGATCAAGGCGAGTTGCCGCTCGCCGCCGGAAATACGAGTGTAGGGTTGATCCGCCAGGTGCGTGATCCCGACGCGGCCGAGCGCATCCATCGCGATCTTTCGATCCTGCGCCGACGGGCCCGCAAACGGCGAGATGTACGCGGTGCGTCCCATCACCGCCATCTCGTGCACGGTGAAAGGGAAGTAACCGACATTCGCCTGCGGAACATAGGCCACGCGGCGCGCGATCTCTGCACGGGTGAGCTGCGACAGTTCTTCCACGTCGAGCAGCACCTGCCCGCCTCGACGCGGAATGAGTCCGAGGAGCGTCTTGAAGAACGTGGTCTTCCCGCCGCCATTCGGGCCGAGCAGGCAGACCACCTCGCCCGCGGCGAGAGCGAGCGAAACCAAGTGCCCGACCGGGTGCTCCGGGTAGCCGAAGTCGAGCTCGACCGCCGCGAGCTCCGCTTTCATAGCCAGCTCCGACGCGCCACGGCGAGCTGCCACAGAAACAGCGGCGTCCCGACGAAAGCGGTCAGCACGCCCAGCGGGATCTCGATGCGCGCGACGGTGCGCGCAAGCGTGTCGACGCAGAGCAGGAATGCCGCGCCGAGAACCATCGATACGGGGAGGAGCCGCGAGAAATCGGGGCCGACGAGAAAGCGGGCGAAGTGCGGGACCAGCAGACCTATCCAGCCGACGATGCCCGAGATCGACACCGCCGAGGCCGTGACCAGGGTCGCACCCACAACGACCACGGCTCGGACCCGCCCCGTATTGACGCCGAGCGCACGCGCCTCCTCGTCCCCCTGAGCGAGCACGTTGATGCGCCAGCGTGCGAGCCAGAGCAGGATCAGGCCGACCGCAAAGGCAGGCAAAGTCGCCGCAAGATCCGGGGGCGCGATCGAGGCAAGGCTGCCGAGCAGCCAGAAGGTGATCGCCGGCAACTGGTTGTAGGGGTCCGCAAGATACTTCAGGAGCGCAATCACCGCCCCGAGGAGCGACCCGATCACCACTCCAGAAAGGACGAGCACGAGCAGCGGATCGTGCCCGCGCACGAGGCGCGCGACGGTGTAGACCAGACCAACCGCCAGCAACCCGCCGGCGAACGCCGCGAGCTGAATGACCACGACTGTCTGCGACAGAAAGATGCCCAGGACAGCGCCCACCGCCGCGCCCGCGGATACGCCAAGAAGATCCGGCGAGACGAGGGGGTTGCGGAACAATGATTGGTAGGCGCCGCCCGCGGCAGCCAGCGCGCCGCCGACGGCGAGCGCGGCAAGCACCCGCGGGCCGCGTACACCGAGGATGACCGTCTCGACGGTGGGCGCGACGCCGCTGGGGCCACCGGTCAGCGACGACCATGCGAGGCGCAGCAGATCGCCGAGTGCGACCGGATAGCGCCCCACGGTGAAAGCCGCGGCGACGGCCAGAAGCAATACCACCAGCACAATCGCGGCGGCGAGGCCGGAGCGCCGGATCATGATCGCGCCCGCGCGCTCGCCAGCAGCATTTCGAGCTGCGCCTCGTCCGGGACGCGATGATAGAAGCGGCCGTAGAACTCGCGCACGGCGGACCGCAGATCCTCGGGAAACGCGTCGGGGTAGAGCACGCGCGCGAGCCATCGCAACCCGATCAGCCGGTTGAGCGAGGGCGGGAAGTCGATCCAGCCGAACGGCACCGCGGGCGCGAGGTGAACGCGCCCCTTGCGAACCGCAGACACGGCCTGCCACAACGGGTCGCTGCGAACCGCGAGCTCGAAGTTCGGATCGGTCGTGACGATCACCTGCGGATCCCAGCCCAGAACCTGCTCCAGTGAGACACGTACGAGACCGCCGCGGCCAAGCTCCGCTGCCACGTTCACGGCGCCGACGCGCTCGAGGCTTTCGACGTTGATCGATCCGGCGAGCCCGGTCTCGAGTCCGTTCGGTCCGCGGGCGTAGTAGACGCGCGGACGCGACGTGGCCGGGATCGCGGCGACGCGACGCGTGACCTCCGCCACGGTCTCTTCCGCGTAGCGTGCGACACCTTCCGCAGTCGCGTCGAGCCCCGCGAGCCGGCCGACCACGCGGATCGATGCCGCCATGCGGTCAAATGAGCCGTCGAGCAGCACGTAGGGAATTCCGGTCTGGCTTTGCACGCGATCCGCGAGCGAGGCGAAGGTCGCCGTCACCGACCCGTAGTCGACGACCAGATCGGGTTTCGCCGCCAGCACGACCTCGACGTTGGCCGTGTTGCCGCGGCCGGTCAGCCGGCCGAGCGTCGGGAGGTCGGCGTACTTCGCGTCGACGAACGGCCGCTCCGCGTCGCGAAACGGCGTCGTCCAGCCGAGCAGCTTGTCGGG
>DATJZM010000072.1:0-16837 GCA_035499135.1 Casimicrobiaceae bacterium
TCTTTGACGCGTACGCGCCGCGACATTAAAATCGCGCGCTCATCCGGAGAGATGGCCGAGTGGTCGAAGGCACTCCCCTGCTAAGGGAGCATACGCCCAAAAAGGTGTATCGAGGGTTCGAATCCCTCTCTCTCCGCCAACTCGACGCAGCTGCTGAGACGCAGGCCTGAGTCGTCGAAGTACCGTTGCGTGGCGAGCGCCATTTCTTGCGCGCCATGTTTCCCTCGCAGCCGTGGGTGCAGCGCTGCGCTACGCATTCGATCATGTACGACGGCGAGCGCATCGTCGCTGATGAACGCGCCACGAGAACGATCAGATATTTCGTGACCCTCGCGTCGCGAGCGCCAGTTAGAACCCGTGCTGTAGCCGGCACGACGTACATCACAGCGCTGAGTTGTTGAAAATTCGACCGCGAGTTTGCGAGTTATCGATTGCCAATTGCGATAACGTGCAACAAACTTTGGAATTGAAGCTGCAGCGGATGCCGCACATCTGCAATTGCTTTCACATGCGAGCGCACCGCCGTAGCAAGAGCAGAGCTGACGCAAATGGTCATCCTTTTGCATTCTCGCAGCGTGGCTGGCGGAGAACGCCAAGCAACAATCGCTGATCTCCTGAAAAACCGCCGGTTCCTCAGGACATTAGGCACATGTTTTGCTTCTGCACGAGCCGGAACATGACCTCACGGTGGGCGAGGTTTTCCGGGTGGAGTGCCGACAGGCATCGAGTGCGTCCGATAAGCGGCCGGGACAGGCCGGTCAATGGGCGCGCCGAGTCGATGCGTGCCGGCGCACCATCTACCTGGCAGCGCGATTGCTCCAGTACGCTCATCGGAAGTTGCCAGCAATGGGCGAACAACGGGTGAGATCGAATGGTTCGAGCAGGCGCGCGACTCGGTCGTGGATCGGGCGCGGTCAATCCATTGTAATGGCGCGCCTTAACAATCCCGCAGACGCTTCGCCAATTTCCTTCCCTGGCTGGATCCAATGAACGCCGCGATGCGCTCCCATAAGGGCACTACGACCCTTGTGCAGCTCGGGCTGGAGCTCGGCTGGCTTGTCGCGGCGGTCATCCTGGCGATCAGCTATCACAGCGCCTTGCCACCCGGCTTCTTGGCGGCGACTGCACTCGGTTTTGCCCTCCTGATGGTCGCGCTCAACGCGGTCTTCGGCCTCTACCGACGGAGACCACCGCTCTCCTTTGGCGAATACATCGCGAGGCAATCCGTGGCGCTCGCTATCGGGCTGCCGATCGCCTACCTGTTGCTGGACAATGTCCCGGGCGGGTCAGTCTTTCAACGTGCGTTCCTTCCGACGGTGGCGGTCGCTCTGGGCGGACTCCTTGCGGTCCGCCAGATCTGGAAGATGACGATCGGCCGTACGCTGGCGCCGCACCGGGTGCTGGTCCTTGGCACCGGACCCGAAGCTCTCGCGGTCGAGACCTCCCTCGGCGCAGGGCGGCACAGCGATGTCGAGCTGGTTGGGTTTTATCCCCTGGAAAAGATTGCAACGAGGAGCGTCTCGGCGGGTCGCATCGTTTCGAGTCATCTGTCGCTCGAGGACACCGTACAGCACTTTCATGTCGACGAGATCATCGTCGCCGTGAGGGAGCAACGCGGCGGCGTCCTGCCGCTGCGTGCCTTGCTGGAGTGTCGCCTGAACGGCATCGTTGTCTCGGACTTGGTGCGATTCTACGAACGGGTGCACGGTCGGCTGCTCGTCGACTCGCTCAAGGCGAGCTGGCTCATCTACGAGGACGGCTTTCGGCAGTCGCGCCTGCGAGCACTGCTGAAACGCGCATTCGACATCGCTGTCGTGGTCGCGCTGTTGCCGATCGCGGCGCCGGTCATGGCTGCGATGGCCTTCCTGATTTCTCTTGAGGGCATGCCGATCATCTACAGACAAGAAAGAGTCGGGCTGCGTGGGAAGACGTTTACGCTGCTGAAGTTCCGAAGCATGGCCAGAGACGCAGAGAAGGATGGGCAAGCCGCGTGGGCGCGGGTGAACGATAACCGGGTCACACCGGTAGGACGCCTCATGCGCCGCACACGCATCGATGAGCTTCCCCAGCTCGTCAACGTTCTCAAGGGCGACATGAGTTTCATAGGGCCGCGGCCCGAGCGCCCGCCGTTTGTCGCGACACTCACGAGCCGGGTCCCGTTCTACGCTGTCAGGCACAGCGTGAAGCCCGGCCTGACTGGATGGGCCCAGGTGCGTTACACGTACGGCGGAAATATCGAGGAATCAGTCAGGAAGCTGGAATACGACCTCTACTACGTCAAGAACAATTCGCTGTCACTGGATCTGCTGATCTTGTTCAAGACAATAAGAGTTGTACTCCTTGGCGAAGGAGCGCGGTGATCGACAGTACGCTTTCGCGCGCGGCGATCGGGGAAGGGTTCCGGCGCTGCTGTATAGCTGTGCTCCGAGCGAAGCAGGCAACCAGGAAGCGTGCGTCAGCCGATCCTTTGCCCGTGCCGGGCTAATCCGCGGTAAAGTAAGACTTTTTTCCCGCTAAAAACCACGTCGTGTGACAGCGACTAATCTCGTCACGGCCGCGCTGTGGAGCTACGGACTGGCAGCCGCCGCGTTCGGCGTCTTCGCGTTGCGCGCAGCCATCGGCTGGCGCCGTGGCAAATCAGCAGCGCTCTTCCTTTCGGCAAACGTCGCCAGCGCGTTGTGGGCGATCTCAGGCGTAGCGCTGGTCCTGTGGCCGGGCACTGCGTCGTGGATCGCGACGAATGCGATGGACACCGCGCGCTACGTGCTCTGGCTGGCGTTCTTGTCCGCGCTGGTGGCGAGCGAGCGCGCTCACGCCGCTCCTCGAGCGGACGCGCCCAAGGCCTGGTGGCTGATCGCTCTCTTCGCGGCGGGAATCGCAACGAGCCTGATACGCCCGGACGCGGGGTCCGTCGGGAGTTTTCTCGGAATGCCGGTCGGGGCCGGCATGATCGTCTATGGCGTTCGCGTCGGCCTGGTGGTGATCGGCCTGGTTCTCGTCGAAAGGTTGTTTCGTGGCGCCGCCGCACAGGCCCGATGGGCCGTCAAACCCCTTTGCCTCGGCTTGGCCGGTGCGTTCGGCTTCGATCTGTTCTTCTTCTCCGACGCCATGCTCTTCGGGCAGCACGACGTCGATATCTGGATCGCCCGAGGCGTAGCCCACGCGCTCACAATCCCGTTCCTCGCCGTCGCGGTGGCGAGGAATCCATCGCTAACCATCGAGATGCATCTGTCGCGTGGAGCAGTGCTTCGCTCGACGGCCCTTCTGGTCTCCGGCCTGTTTCTGCTGGCGATCGCCGGGGCAGGGTACTACCTGCGCTTCATCGGCGGCGAATTAGGCAAGGCACTCCAGGTCGAGTTTCTGTTCGCCGCCTTGCTGGTGTTCGCGGTCGCGCTGTTTTCAGGAAGCTTCAGAGCCAGGCTGAAGGTGTTCGTCAGCAAGCATTTCTTCTCGTATCGGTACGACTACCGGGAGGAGTGGCTTCGCTTTACGCGGAAGCTCTCCGATGACGAGTCGGCGGATGGCATCGAGCAACGCAGCATCAACGCCCTCGCGGATCTGGTTGAGAGTCCCGGCGGCGCCCTCTGGCTGCGACACGGCGACCGCTCGTTCCGTCCGACGGCGCGGTGGAATCTTCCCGCGATCAATGCAGTCGAACCCGTGGACGGCCAGCTCAGCAGATTTCTGGAGCGAACGGGCTGGGTAATCGATCTCGGAGAATACGCTTCTGAACCCGAGCGCTACGGGAACACTTCGTTTCCCGAATGGCTGACTGCGCTTCCCGGCGCATGGCTCGTCGTTCCGCTGCCTTCGCAGAGCGGGCTCATCGGCTTTGTCGTGCTCGTCGCTCCTCGTACGGCTTTCGACGTGGATTGGGAAGTGCTGGACATGCTGAAGACCGCGGGCCGGCAAGCCGCCAGCTATCTTAGCCAGATCCAGATGACCGAGGCGTTGCTCGAGGCGCGCAAGTTCGACGCGTTCAATCGCATGTCGGCGTTCGTCGTGCACGACCTGAAGAACCTGGTGGCGCAGCTCTCATTGCTGCTGCGTAATGCCGAGCGGCACCGGGGCAATCCCGCATTTCAGCGTGACATGCTGATGACCGTAGACCACGTCGTGGAGCGGATGAACAAGCTGATGCGGCAGCTCAGGACAGGCGCGACGCCGGTCGAAAACCCACGGCCCGTCAATCTCGAGCCCCTCATTCGCAACGTGTGCGCGGGCAAGGCCGAGCGTGAGACCGTGATCGACTTGGATCTCTCCCAGGGTATTTTTGCCCTCGGGCATCCCGAACGGCTGGAATCCGTTATCGGCCACCTGGTACAGAACGCACTCGACGCAAGCACCGGCGGCAAAGTAGGGGTCCGCCTCCTCCGCGACGAGGGCGCTGCGGTGGTGGAAATTGCCGACCAGGGCGCGGGGATGACTGCCGACTTCATACAGGAGCGCCTCTTCAAACCCTTTCAGACGACGAAGCCGACCGGGATGGGTGTCGGCGTTTATGAAAGCTCCCAGTACGTGACTTCCCTTGGAGGCAGGCTCCTCGTAGAGAGCGCCCCCGGCTCCGGGACACGAGTACGCGTTGTACTGCCGCTCGGCCACGAGCCATCAGCCGCTGATTTGAAACCGCAGGAAGCGGCATGAACGACGCGCGCAGGCACCTGCTCATCGTCGAAGACGATCCCGCCCTGCAGAAGCAGATGTGCTGGGCCTTCGACCAATATGAAACGATTGTCGCCGACGATCGCGAATCCGCGCTGGCGTCGGTGCGGCGCTACGAGCCCGCCGTGATCACGATGGACCTTGGCCTCCCGCCGCGACCCGACGATCCGGTGGAAGGGTTGCAGCTTCTGCAAGAGCTGCAGACACTCGTCCCCGATACGAAAGTAGTCGTGCTGACCGGGCAGAATGATCGGGGCAACGCTCTGAAGGCGATCGCGCTCGGCGCGTACGATTTCTGCGAGAAACCCTTCGAGCCGGCGCTGCTCGGCCTGATTCTCGATCGGGCATTCCGCGTACACGACCTGCAGGAGGAGAACAAGCGTCTTCAGGCGGCGCAACAGATACCCGTAATGGCCGGGATCGTCACTCGCGACCCGGGCATGCAGAAGATCTGTCGCACGGTCGAGAAGGTCGCGCAGACGTCGGCCACGCTCCTGATCGTCGGCGAATCGGGCACCGGCAAGGAGCTGCTCGCCCGTGCGCTCCACGATCTTTCGCCACGAAGGGGCAACCGATTTGTGGCGATCAACTGCGCGGCCATCCCGGAAACGCTGCTCGAAAGCGAGCTTTTCGGCTATGAGAAAGGGGCCTTCACCGGGGCGGCAAAGCAGACCATCGGAAAGTTCGAGATGGCCCACGGGGGAACGCTGTTCCTCGACGAGATCGGTGACCTGTCGCTGGCGCTGCAGGTGAAGCTGCTGCGCTTTCTTCAGGAGCGAGTGATCGAGCGCATCGGCGGCCGTCAGGAGATTCCCATCGACGTACGGATCGCCTGCGCCACCAACCAGAATCTTCACGATCTCACTACGGCGGGCAAGTTCCGGGAAGACCTGTACTATCGCCTGGCAGAGATCGTCCTCGAGGTGCCGCCGTTGCGGGCACGGAGCGGTGACGCCGCGTTACTCGCGCACGGCTTCGTGCATCAGTTCAGCGCCGAGCAGAAGCGTACGTCCATGATGCTGCTGCCTGATGCGGTTGTCGCCATCGAGCGCTATCCATGGCCCGGCAATGTCAGGGAGCTTGAAAATGTCATCCGTCGAGCCGTGATCATGGCGGACGGGCACAGCATCAGCGCTGCAGACCTCGGCCTGGCGACGGACGCGGAGGTGGAAGACGCGCAGCAGCTCAATCTCCGCCAGGTCCGCGACGAAGCGGAGAGGAGCGCAGTGCTTCGTGCCATGGCTCGCGTCAATGGTAACCTAAGCAAGGCGGCCGATATGCTGGGTGTGAGCCGGCCGACGTTATACGAACTCATCCGCCGCTTCGGGCTCAAGTAACGGCGGCGAATCCTAAGCCTGATCGAAACGAAGGTGCGAACCCCATGAATCGGTTTCTCCGTACTCGCGTGCTGAATGGCTATGGCGTTGCCGTGCTCGTTGCGCTGCTCGCGACCGGATGCGGCCGCGACTCGCCCCAGGAGCTCGTCAAATCCGCCCAGGAATACATTGCCAAGGGCGATTCCAACGCGGCGGCGATCCAGCTGCGCAACGCGCTTCAGAAGGCACCCGACAACGCCGAGGCGCGCTATCTGCTCGGAACCTTGCTCACCAAGCGCGGCGACTATCCGGGCGCGGTGAAGGAGCTGCGGCGGGCGCTCGAGTTGGGTTACCCGGCCGATCAAGCCATGCCGGCGCTCGCCAAGGCGCTCATCGGGGATGGAGACGCCAAAGATGTCGTCGCGGAGTTCGGCTCGACTGCCCTCAGCAACCCCGCTGCGCAAGCTGCCTTCAAGGCGACGCTGGGCGAGGCGTTTCTGACGCTGGGAAAACCCAAGGAAGCCGAAGCTGCATTTTCGGCGGCGTTGACGCTGAAGCCTGACCTTGCCGACGCGTCGCTGGGGATGGCGACGTTGCGCGCCGGCGCCGGAGATCTCGCAGGCGCTACCAAGATCGTCGACGACGTCCTCGCCGCCCCCGGCGCACCCGCCGAAGCGTCTCTGCTCAAGGCGCAGCTGCTATACGGCCAGGGGCAGCTCGACCAGGCACGTGACGTCCTCGAAAAATTGGTCGCGGCCAAACCCGATCTGGCGATGGCCCGTTATCGATTGGGCTCATTGCTCATCATACGAGGCGATTTCGATGGCGCAAAGGCGCAGGTCGCCGCGTTGCGCAACATATCGAAGGAGGATCCGCGTGCCTACTACCTCGACGCCCTGATCGCGTCACGGCGCGACGATCTGCCGGCTGCCCGCGAAGCAATCCAGCAGGTGCTCAGGGGCTCACCTCAGCACGTTCCAAGCCTTCTGCTGGCCGGCGAGATCGAGTACCGCGCCGGGCAGTTCAATCAGGCGCGGGACTACCTGCGCAGGGTCCTGAATGAAATCCCGGGCTTGCCGTACGCGGAACGCCTTCTGGCGGCAACCTACCTGCGGCTGGGCAGCCCTGCTCACGCTTTGGACGAGCTGCAACCTTTGCTGAGCCGCGGCTACAAGGACGCGCAGCTCATGGCGCTTGCGGGCGAAACCTATCTCGCGCTGGGCGACTTCGCAACGGCAGCGCAGTTCTTTTCACAAGCGACCACGCTGGCTCCCAACAGCGTGGCAGCGCGAACGCGCCTGGGCCAGGTAAGGCTTGCCGAAGGCGATACCGAGGGAGCCATCCGGGATCTCGAGGCTGCGTCCGCTCTCGACCCGAACGTGGCATCGGCAGACATGGCTCTGGTCGTGAATTTTCTCCGCAACAGAGAGTTCGATCAGGCGCTCGACGCGGTGTCGCGGCTGGAAAAGAAGCAGCCGAACAACCCATTGGTGTACAACCTCAAGGGCATCGTCTACCTTGCGAAGCGCAACCTTCCCGACGCGCGCGCGAGCTTCGAGCGGGCGCTCCAGATTCAAGCCGATTACCTCCCGGCGGTCAGCAATCTCGCCATGCTCGATCGCGCCGAGAACAAACCCGACGTGGCGCGCAAGCGCTACGACGCCATCCTCGAGAAGGAGCCCAAGAACGAGCAGGCCCTTCTGGCCCTGGCGAACTTCGTGCAGTTACTCGGCGGCGACCCCAGCGAGATCGAGTCGCTTATCAAACGAGCCGTAGCGGCCGCCCCGCAGTCGGCGAGCGCCCGAGCCGCGCTCGTGGCCTTCTACATGCGGAAAGGCGACAGCAAGCAGGCCCTGCTCACAGCGCAGGACGCCAGCAGCGCGCTACCTAACGACCCCAGAATGCTCGACCTTCTGGGCAGGGTTCAGATGGCAACCGGCGATGCCTCGCTCGCGGTCGGAACCTTCACCAAACTGGTGGCTGCGCGTCCCGGCGCGGTCGAACCGCTCATTTTGCTCGCCAGGTCGCTCGTTCTGGTCAAGGAATACGACCGCGCCATCGCGAGGCTCCGGGAAGCGCTGGTTATCCAGCCCGATCTGGTTGAGGCAAGTCGAGAGATCGTAGCGATCTACAGCGCGTCGGACCGCCCGGAACTGGCCTTGCAGGAGATAAAAACGCTGCAGCGCCAGCGGCCGAATGACGCGCGGGTGTACGTCCTCGCTGGGGACTACTGGGTAACGCAGAAGAAGTGGAGCGAAGCCGAAGCTGCGTATGTGGCGGCTCAGAAGCGAGCGCCCGACGATGCCGCGATCGCGATGAAGGTTCATGCGGCTGCGAGCAGCGGCGGCAAGACGGGTGCAGCGGATGCCGCCGTCGATCGGTGGCTGCGCGCCCATCCGAAGGACATCGCCGTCCGCAGCTACCTCGCCGAGCGCGCCTTGCGTGTGCGTGACTACAAGACCGCTGCTCGCTACTACGAGGCGATTGTGGCGCTGCAGCCCGAGAACGCCATGGTGCTGAACAACCTCGCCTGGGCCACAGGAGAGCTCGGCGATCCCAAGGCGCTGTCCTATGGCGAGAAGGCGTTGTCGCTCTCGCCAAAGAATCCCTCGATTCTCGATACCGTGGGAATGCTGCTCCTCAAGAAGGGGGATGTGGCCGCGGGAGTCGAAAAGCTTCAGCAGGCAGCGCAGGCAGCGCCGAACCAGGCGGACATCCGTCTGCACCTCGCCAAGGCACTCATCAAGGCCGGCGACAAGCCGGCAGCCCGCAAGGAGCTGGAGGCCCTCGCAGCCGCCGGTAGCGACGCGGCCGGCAAACCAGCGGCCTCCAGTGAAGGCAAAGGCGCAGATTCAAAAACCGCCGCTGCCCCTGTCCGGAAGGGTCCCGCGCTCAGCTGCAACGCCGATTGCCTCGCGGAAGTAACGGCGCTCCTGAAGACCCTTTGACCGCGCGCGGCGGTCGACTTCTGCCGGGTCGGGCTGCCGTCAGCGCTACGTGAACGCCGGAAACCGAAAGGAGTCTTCGTGACCGTCATCGCCGTGGTGGGCTTGGGCTACGTGGGCCTTCCGCTCGCCGTCGAGTTCGGAAAAAAGTATCCGACGATCGGCTTTGATCTGTCGAAGAAGAAGATCCTCGCTTACCGGGAGTTCGTCGACCCGACCGGCGAGATGAGCCAGGAGGAGATGAAGTCGGCGGGCCAGCTCCGCGTGACCAGCGAGGCACATGATCTTGCGCATGCTGACTTCATCATCGTCGCCGTGCCGACACCGGTAGACGAGGCCCACCGGCCCGATTTCGGACCCCTGCTGGCGGCAAGCGAATCGGTGGGGCGCAATCTCAAACGCGGCGCCCTCGTCGTTTTCGAGTCGACGGTTTACCCGGGCGCGACCGAGGAGATCTGCGTCCCGGTCATCGAGCGATATTCGGGTTTCAAGTGGAAACGCGAATTCTTCGTTGGCTATTCGCCAGAACGGATAAACCCCGGCGACAAGGCGCACTCGCTGACGCGCATCGTCAAGGTCGTCTCCGGTGATTCCGCAAAAACGTTGGACCGCGTCGCAGAGGTCTACTCGAGTATCATCGAAGCCGGCGTCCACAGGGCCAGCAGCATCAGGGTCGCCGAGGCTGCGAAGGTGATCGAGAACACGCAGCGGGACCTCAACATCGCGTTGATCAATGAGCTTGCCCTGATCTTTCACAAGATCGGAATCGATACCAGCGAGGTACTGGAGGCAGCAGGAACAAAGTGGAACTTCCTGAACTTTCGGCCCGGACTCGTCGGCGGCCATTGCATAGGCGTCGATCCATATTATCTTACCCACAAGGCAGACATGCTGGGATATCACCCGCAAGTCATTCTGGCGGGGCGTCGGATCAACGACGGAATGGGCAAGTACGTCGCCGATCAAACAATCAAGCTGATGATCCAGCAGGGGTCGGCGGTAAAGGGGGCTCCCGTAAACGTGCTTGGCCTTACGTTCAAGGAAAACTGCCCTGACCTTCGCAACTCGCGTGTCATCGACGTGGTGCGTGAGCTTGCCGCTTTTGGGGCGCGCGTCTTCGTCCACGATCCTGTCGCAGACCCCGCCGAAGCGCTGCACGAGTACGGCCTAGAGCTGACGCCGTGGGAAGCCTTGCCTCGCGCCGAAGCGATCGTATCGGCGGTCGCGCACGCCTCGCTCGGAGAACGCTCGGTCGATGAGCTCGTGGAAAAGCTAGCCCCCAACGGGGTATACGTCGACGTGAAGAGCACGGCCGATGCAGCAGCGTTGCGTGCTCGCGGGGTGCAGGTGTGGAGACTCTGAGCGGCGCAGGAAATCGCCTGCCTCTCGCGCTGAGGCAAGCCGGTTCGAAGCTGCGTTCGAATCCGAAGCGCTGGCTGGTGACGGGCAGCGCCGGGTTCATCGGCTCGCATCTGGTCGAAGCCCTGCTGCGCCTCGGGCAGAGCGTAGTCAGCATAGACAACTTCGAAACGGGCCATCGATCGAACCTCGAGGCAGTGCGCGCGGCCGTCGGAGACGCAGTCTGGCGGCAGCACGAATTTATCGAAGCCGACATAGCGGATGCGGATGCGTGCCGCCGTGTCTGCGAGGGCGCACACGTCGTCCTCCATCAGGCGGCTCTTGGCTCCGTGCCTCGGTCCATCAGCGAGCCGCTGCGCGCGCATGAGGTCAACACGACGGGGTTTCTCAATATTCTCGTGGCCGCGCGCGACGCTCGCGTCGAGCGCTTCGTCTACGCGTCGTCGAGCGCAGTCTATGGTGATGCGCCAGCCCTGCCCAAGGTCGAAGGTCAAACCGGTCATCCGCTCTCGCCCTATGCTCTGACCAAGTGCGTCGACGAGATGTACGCGGACGTCTTCGCACGCTGCTTTGGCATGGCCTCGATCGGCCTGCGTTACTTCAACGTCTTCGGGCCGAGACAGGACCCGAACGGTCCGTACGCGGCCGTCGTCCCGCGGTGGGTGGAGGCAATGCTTCAGGGCAAACCCATCGTTATCTATGGCGACGGCGAAACGACCCGCGACTTCTGCTACATTGCCAACGTCGTCCAGGCGAATCTGCTGGCGGCCACGAGCGACAATCCGCAGGCCATCGGTCAGGTCTACAACGTCGCCGTCGGAGGGCGCATGTCGCTCAACGGCCTGTACGGACTGCTGCGGAGCCTGATACTCGAGCGGCACGCCGGCTGCAGCATTCGCGATCCGATTTACGAAAGTTTCCGCCCGGGCGACATTCGGGACTCGCAGGCGGATATCGGCAGGGCGTGTAGCCTGCTCGGTTACGATCCAACTCACGACGTTCGAACGGGGCTGCGGGAGACGCTGCCGGCCTACGAGGCATCGATCCGCGAAGCAGGCGGCGCCCGAAGAGGGAAAGCCAAGCGCGCGAATGGGCTGCCACCGAGTGAATGAAGCAGGCGGCCGCTGCCGCGCTCTGGTGCTTGTCGCCATCTGGCTCGCCTCGCTCTTGCTCCTGCCAGCGGCGAGAGCGGCTGATCAGATAGGGACGATCGCCCGGGTCAAGGCGTCCATCGTTGCTATCGGCACGTTCCAGCCGACCCGAGCGCCTGCTTTCCAATTCCGCGCCACCGGCTTCGTGGTAGGAGACGGCCTGCTTGTCGCAACCAATGCCCATGCCTTGCCGTCATTGCTCGATCGTGAGCATCGCGAGGCGCTCGCGATCGCCATTCCCGGTGGAGGTAGCGAAGCCCAGGTCAGGGAGGCCAGCGAGCTGGCAGTGGACGAGGGGACTGACCTGGCGCTGCTCAAGATCTCCGGAACTGCTCTGCCGGCTCTCAAGCTTGGCGATTCGGAGAGCGTTCGCGAAGGGCAGAGCATCTTGTTCACCGGTTTTCCCATCGGTGCTGTGCTCGGCCTCTCGGCAGCAACGCATCGAGGCATGGTCGCCGCGATCACGCCAATCGCGATACCGCCGCCGACGGCGGCCCGTCTCGACCCGCGGATCGTCCGCCGCCTGACGACTGGCGCGTTTCCTGTGCTCCAGCTCGACGCCACGGCCTACCCGGGCAACAGCGGGAGTCCGGTGTACGACCCGGAGTCCGGCGTCGTGCTCGGCATCGTCAACATGGTGTTCGTCAAAGGCACGAAGGAAGCCGCTCTGACCCAGCCAAGCGGGATCACCTATGCGGTCCCGGTGAAGCACCTGCAGGCGCTGCTGAACAACGCTCGCTGATCGAGCGCACCGTCGCCGTCACGGCCCACGGAAGAGGCGACATGATCTGGCTGAAAGCGTTCCTGAAGGCAGTCATCCTGCCGCCGACGGGGCCGCTGCTGCTCGCGATCCTCGGCCTTTGGTTGAGCACCCGCCGTCCCCGCACGGGGCGCATCCTGGCCTGGGCGGGGGTCCTGTCGCTGCTGGCCCTTTCCACCCCGATCGTGGCGCTGCTCTTGCTGCGGTTGCTGGATGCATCGCCGCTGGACCTCCAGGCCGCGCGGAACGCGCAGGCGATCGCGATCCTCGGCGGCGGAGTCCGCCGGCACGCGGTCGAGTACGACGGCGACACGGTCGGGCGCTTGACGCTCGAGCGCGTGCGTTACGGCGCGCGGATCGCGCGGCTCACAGGTCTGCCGGTCCTCGTCTCGGGCGGCTCCGTCCTCGGAGGCGAGCCCGAGGCGCTGCTGATGCAGCGCGTCCTCGAGCAGGAGTTCAACGTGCCCGTGCGCTGGAGCGAGGCAAATTCGCGAAACACGCATGAGAATGCAGCCCGCTCAGCCGAAATACTCAGGCGCGAGCACATCACGCGGATCGTGCTCGTAGCGCACGCATTCGACATGGCCCGCGCGAGGGCCGAATTCGTCGCGCAAGGCCTGGACGTCATCCCTGCAGCGACCGGTGTCGCGAGCTGGGAGCCTGATTCGCCGCTCGACTTGCTGCCCAGCGTGGCCTCGTTGCAGAGCAGCTACTTTGCTCTTTACGAAATTCTCGCGAACGCCGTCCGGTGGGCCGCTCCAAAGCAGGGCACGGTGCCGCCCAGCGCCGGTGCGAAGTCCGGCGACGATTGGGGTGCAACTGTCGCTTTGAGATCGGAGTTAACTTACAGTTTTATGGCACAAGCTGTCGTCTACCGCTGAGACGGACAAAGAGTCACACTTATCGGCCCGAGCGTGCGCGCGTCATGCGCCTGTGGCAATCCGTAGCGCTTGGGCTTAGAATCGACCGCTGATGCTCTATTCATAAAACAGCGCACAAGGGACGAGGGGCCCGGCGGTGGGATATCCCCGCAAATCTCGGCTTCTTCTGGCGTCGTTAGCTGATTCCTGGACAGAAAGGAATTCAATATGCTTTCGGATGCAAATGGCAGGTCCTCAGCGAACCGTGCGAAATGGATAGCCTTCGGGGCCGCCCTCGTTGCCGTCGCCGCTCTGATCGGCGGGTGTCAGTCAAACCCCTATCCGCCGGCCCCGCAGAGTGCTGCGACGCCCGATTATCTGTACAAGATCGGTCCGCTGGATTCGGTTAGCGTCGTTGTGTGGCGCAACCCGGAGCTCTCCACGAGCGTTCCGGTCCGACCTGACGGAAAGATCACTGCGCCACTGATCGAGGATCTGCCTGCGCTAGGCAAGGACTCCACGACCCTCGCCCGGGATATCGAAAAAGCGCTTTCCAAGTACATTCGCGACCCGGTGGTGACCGTCATTGTGACCGGCTTCAACGGGCCGTTTCCCGAGCAGATCCGGGTGATCGGCGAGGCCGCCAAGCCGCAAGCACTTCCCTACCGGCAAGGCATGACCGTGCTCGACGTGATGATTGCTGTCGGGGGACTCACGGATTTCGCCGACGGCAATAACGCGTCGATCATGAGGACCGCCGAGGGGGGCAAGCAGTACTCAGTGAGGCTGCGGGATCTGGTCAAGCGCGGCGACATTTCCGCCAATGTCGACGTGAAGCCCGGCGATATCCTGCTGGTCCCGCAGAGCTGGTTCTGACGATCTCGTTGTCCGAGGCGCAGCGGCGCTGCGCGCTGATGGAAGGCCGGCACAATGCAGGAATTTGTTGAGCAGCTCCTCGCCATGTTGCGAGGCATGTGGCAGCGCCGCTGGATCGGGCTGGGCGTCGCCTGGGCGGCAGCACTCATCGGTACCGTGATCATCTTCAGGTTGCCGGACAAGTACGAGGCGTCGGCGCGTGTCTACGTCGACACCCAGTCGCTGCTGCAGCCGCTCATGGCCGGAATGACGGTGACGCCCGACGCAGGGCAACAGGTCGCAATCCTGAGCCGGATCCTGCTGACGCGGCCGAACCTCGAAAAGATCATCCGCAAGTCCGATCTCGATACGAGCGCGGGCAGAAATGCCGTGGATCTGGTCGATGAGACGGGATCCTCGCTGAACATCGCCCGCGCAGGCAGCGGTGACAACATCTACACCATTGCTTTCCGCTATCCCGACGGCCGCAAGGCGCGCGACGTGGTTCAGGCTGCGCTTTCGACATTCATCGAGCAGAGTCTCGGACAAACGCGTACCGGCACCGACAGTGCACGCAAGTTCCTCGATGAGCAGATCAAGGACTACGAGGCGAAACTCCGCGAATCGGAGGCACGTATGGAGTCCTTCCGGCTGAAGTATCTCGGTCTGATCGGCTCGAGCGGCAAGGACTACGTCTCGCAGATGAGCACCCTCACCGAGCAGGTTCGCGACACGCGTATCGAGCTCAGCGTTGCCGAGCAGACCCGGGACAGCATCCAGAAGCAGGTAGATCAGCAGATGCAGCACCCGTCGGGCGCGTCGACCAAGCGTCCCACGACGGTTGCGATTCCCGAGCTCGACAACCGCATCAACGAGCAGAAGCGTCAGCTGGACGAGTTGCTGCGCAAATACACGGACCAGCATCCGGACGTGGTCGGGACGAAACGGCTGTTGGCACAGCTCGAGGATGACCGCAAGCGCGAGATCGAGGCCCGCGCCAAGGCGGCGGGCGACGACCCGGGCGCCGCCGCCGGCGAAGACCCCGTTCTGCAGCAACTCAAGGTAGCGCTGCATGACGCCGACGCTCAGGTCGTGGGTTTGCGGGCGCGCCTCGGCGAATACAGCGCGCGCTATAACCAGCTGAAGCTGTCTGCGGAGACCTTGCCGAAGATCGACATGGAGCTCACCCAGCTGAACCGCGATTACGACATTCAGAAGCGCCAGTACGAGAGCCTCGTGTCGCGTCGCGAGACGGCCAGCCTGACCGGGAAGCTCGAGGATGCAGGGGTGGCGGAATTCAGGATTATCGATCCGCCGCGAGTGACACCGAATCCGGTGGCTCCGAACCGGTTGCTGCTATTGGGTGCCGTCGTGCTCATCTCCGTCCTCGCCGGGCTTGCTGCCGCGTGGGTGGTGAGTCAGGTTCGGCCGACATTCCACGATGGGCGCGTCTTGCGCGACATTGCGCAGCGCCCGTTGATCGGCATTGTCAGTACGCTGCCGACCCATGCGTTGCGCGCGATGCGCCGCCGCGCGGCGTGGATCTTCGCCGGCGGCGTCGGCGGCCTCATCGCATCGTATGGCGCCGCGTTCGCCTTCGTCCTGCTGACTACGCGGGCCACCTGAGAAGCCACCATGGACCTCATTGAGAAAGCTGCGCAGCGCCTTGCTCAGCTCAAGAATGCCGGTGTCGACGTGCCCGTTCCGGAAGGCGCGTCAGCTGCACAGCAGCCGCGCGAGGAGAGCGGGCCGACACCAACGCCCGAGCGCCTTGCCCAGGCGCTGGAGCGCATGCACCCGGCCGGCTCGCATTCAACCGCCTCTGCGGCCCCAAGGCCGGCGCCGAGCCAGCCCCCTGCTCAGGCCCCGAGCGACGAGGCGCAGGAAGGCGTGCGCAGCAAACGGGTGGAGATCGATCTCGATGCGCTGAGCGAAGCGGGATTCATAACTCCCCAGGCGCAGCGCTCGCAGCTCGCCGACGAGTTTCGCGTGATCAAGCGGCCGATCATCAAGAATGCCCGGGAGCGACGGGGCGTGAGGGGAGAGCGAGCCAACCTGGTGATGGTCACAAGCGCGATTCCTTCCGAAGGCAAGAGCTTTGTCGCGCTCAACCTCGCGATGAGCATCGCGCTGGAAGTCGACAGCACGGCGCTTCTGGTCGATGCCGATGTGGCCAACCCCGGTCTGATGCGACTGACCGGGTTGCCGCAGACATCCAAGGGGCTGCTTGACCTGCTCACCGATCCTGACGTCAAGCTGCACGAGATCCTGCTCAGAACCAATGTGGAGAAGCTGACGCTGCTCCCTTCGGGCGCCGCACACGGGCGCGCAACGGAGATGCTGGCGAGCGAGACGATGGCCAGTCTCCTCCAGGAGATGGCGGCGCGTCATCCGGATCGCATCATCGTTTTCGACTCCCCGCCGCTCCTCGCGACGACCGAGGCACGCGCGCTGGCATCCCACATGGGGCAGATCGTCATGGTCGTTGAGGCGGACCGCACGACCCAAGCTCTGCTCAAGCATGCTCTGGAAACGATCGAGAGCTGCCCGGTAGTCATGATGGTTCTCAACAAGGCACGCCGTCCCGAGATCGGTAGCTACTACGGCCACAGCTACTATTCCTCCGCGCCTGCATCCTGACTCGGAGAGCCAACCTCGTGCCTGGTTGCTGCCGATCGGGATCTGCCAAAGGTGACGACCGACTGAGAAGCGTCCCCGGCGCCTTGCCAGCCACGCTCGTCACCGCGATCGGTTTCCTCGCGGCCGCACCGGCGCTGGTTCACGCCGAGAGGTGGACGATGACGTCGTCGGCAGGTATCACCGGAACCTACAATCACTACACCGGCCAGGATCAGCCGAACGATGATTTTGTGACCTCGCTAACGGCCGGGGTGACATTCGACGGCGAAGGCGCCCGCCTCAAGGTCAA
>DATJZM010000073.1:0-20691 GCA_035499135.1 Casimicrobiaceae bacterium
GACGAGATCGAACACGGTGGCCACGCAGGCTTCGCCGTCGGGGAGCGCGATACGGCGCACCGGGACGTTGCGTACCAGTACGTCGCTGCCCTGGTCGTTGGGGTTGAAATGCTCGTTGACGATCCCGCCGAAATACGGGAATGCGACTGGCAGCACGTCGTCGCGCCGGTCGATCAGCGTGAGCGCTGGCGTAGCGTCGGCGCCGTTGCGTCCGTCTTTCGCCTCGAGGTTCCACTTCCCGGCGTCACCCCCGTCTTTCTGGCCCCAGCGGAACCCCACCGAGCCCTGGGGGGCGTAGCAAGTGTTGCGCTCGGCGTCGAAGGCCACGCTCTTCCATTCCGGGTTGTTGTCCTGTCCCAGCCGGTCGGCGAAATCGGCGGCGCGCAGATAGCGGTCGGCGACATAGCGATTGCCGCGGCGCACGAGCCGCACGAGCATCGGCAGGTCGGTGTATCGACGCGCGTAGTCCTGGAAGTACGCCGAGGGACGCTCGAAGTAGAACTCCTTCAGGATCACGTGGCCCAGCGCCATCGCGAGCGCGGCGTCGGTTCCCTGCTTCGGATGCAGCCACAAATCCGCAAGCTTCGACACTTCCGCATAGTCGGGGGTGATAGCCACGACCTTCGCGCCCTTGTAGCGGACCTCGGTGAAGAAATGCGCGTCGGGCGTGCGGGTCTGCGGCACGTTCGAGCCCCACGCGATGATGAAATGCGAGTTGTACCAGTCGGCCGATTCCGGGACGTCGGTCTGCTCTCCCCAGGTCTGCGGCGAGGCGGGTGGCAGGTCGCAATACCAGTCGTAGAAGCTCATGCACACGCCACCGATGAGCGAGAGGTAGCGGCTGCCCGCGGCGTACGAAACCATCGACATCGCGGGGATCGGCGAAAAGCCGACGACGCGGTCCGGTCCGTATTTCTTGATCGTGTAGACGTTCGCCGCGGCGATGATCTCGTTCACTTCGTCCCAGGTCGAGCGCACGAAACCTCCCAGGCCGCGGATCGACTTGTATGCCGCCGAGCGCGCCGGATCGTCGACGATCGACGCCCATGCTTCCACCGGCTTCAACGTCGCGCGCGCCTCGCGCCACATGCGCAGCAACCGCCCCCGCACCATTGGATACTTGATGCGGTTGGCGCTGTAGAGGTACCAGGAGTACGACGCCCCGCGCGAGCAGCCGCGCGGTTCGTGGTTGGGCATGTCGGGACGCGTGCGCGGGTAGTCGGTCTGCTGCGTCTCCCAGGTGACCACGCCGCCCTTGACGTAGATCTTCCAGCTGCAGGAGCCCGTGCAGTTTGTCCCGTGCGTGGAGCGCACGATTTTGTCGTGCTGCCAGCGCTTGCGGTAACCGTCCTCCCAGGTCCGGTCTTCGGTCGTGACGACGCCGTGGTTGCCGGAGAACGATTCGCGATCCTTCGCGAAATAGGTCAGCCGATCGAGAAAATGGCTCATGGCAAGGCTCCGTTCAGCACGGCATCGGCGCATTGCGCCGCGCGTAGTACCACCAGGGGGTCGCGATGCAGGTGAGGTAGAAGACGATGAAACAGTACAGCGCGAATTCCGGCCCGCCCGTCAGCGTTATCGAGCTTCCGTAGCTCTTCGGGATGAAGAAGCCGCCGTAGGCGGCAATGGCCGCGGAAAAGCCCAGCACGGCGGCGCCTTCCTTGTTGCCGTCGCGCGTTGCCTGCTCGATCGCCTCCGGCCCCTTCCCAGCCACCGCACGTTGCCGCTCAGTGAGGAAGATGACGGGGATCATGCGGAAGGTCGAGCCGTTGCCGATGCCGGTGGTGAGAAACAGCACCATGAACATGGCGAAGAAACCAGCGAAGCTGCCGCCGGACGCGCCTGAAGGAAGGAAATACAGAACGCCGACGACGGCAAGCGCCATCACGATGAAGTTCCAGAACGTCACGCGCGCGCCACCGAGCCGATCCGCGAGATAGCCCCCGAACGGGCGGATGAGGGCGCCCACGAACGGCCCCATCCACGCGTAGTAGAGCGGGTTCACCCCGCTGAACTGGCTCTTGATCAGGAGCGGGAACCCGGCGGCATAGCCGATGAACGAGCCGAAGGTTCCGAGGTAGAGCCAGCACATGACCCAGTTGTGCTTGCGCTTGAAGATCACCGCCTGCTCGCGGAACGACGCACGCGCCGCGGCGATGTCGTGCATGAAGAGCCACGCGAGGATTGCGCAGATGGCGATGAACGGCACCCAGATGAGCGCGGCATTCTGCGCCCAGATCGTGGTCGTCTGGCCCGCCTTGTCGACGATCGTCTGCGGCGCGAAGGACAGCGGTCCCCAGATCGGCATCGTGACGACCAGCGGCGCCAGGAACTGCACGCTGGACACGCCCAGGTTGCCCAGCCCCGCGTTGACGCCGAGCGCCGAGCCCTTGCGCTCCTTCGGGAAGAAGAAGCTGATGTTGGCCATCGACGAGCTGAAGTTGCCGCCGCCGAATCCGCATAGCAGCGCGAGCGTGAACATCGTCGTGAAGCTCGTCGTCGGGTCCTGCACCGCCCAGGCGATGCCGAGTGCGGGGATCAGCAGCGAGGCGGTCGAGATCGCGGTCCAGCGCCGGCCGCCGAAGATCGGCACCATGAACGAATAGAAGATGCGCAGCGTGGCCCCCGAGAGCGCGGGCGCCGCCGCGAGCCAGAAGAGCTGATCGGTCGTGAACTTGAAGCCGAGTGCATTGAGATTTACGGCGACCACGCTCCAGAGCTGCCACACCGCGAACGCGAGAAAGAGGGAAGGCACCGAGATCCACAGGTTGAGCCGCGCGATCGCCTCGCCCTGCTGCGCCCAGAACGCTTTGTCCTCCGGATTCCAGATGTCTAGGATGCGGCCCTTGCGTGCGGCGGCCGTCGTCGTGTCCATGAGAGATCCTTTCGTCGGGACCGCGGTCGCGCGGTCCTCTCTTCAACCCTTTTCGCTGCTTCGGCGACTGTACAAAGCCTTCGCGCCGCCGGGAATTCGCCGAAGGTGCAGACGCGGCGCTGCGTTTAGGGCACTCCCGCGTCACTCCGAAGGCGGATGGGGCATCCTCCGAAAGAACTATGCGTAGCCAGCTCCCGGCGGGCGGTTGACGCCGGTCAAGACGAGTCGACGGCGACGCGGGTTGAATAGCGCGCTAGCGCGCGAGCGGGCGCGCACGACAGGGGATGACGTGACCACGACAACTGTGAGCAAGCCGGGTTACAGCCGTGAGCAGATCTCCGTGCTGACAATGAACACGCTCGCCTTTGCGGTGAATTTCGCCGTCTGGGTGATGTTTTCCGTCATCGGCATCAAGATCAAGGCGGAGCTCAACCTCAACGAGACCGAATTCGGGCTCCTCGTGGCGACCCCCGTGCTCACGGGCTCGCTCGTTCGCCTGCCGCTGGGCATTCTCACCGACCGCTACGGCGGGCGGATCGTCTACCTACTGCAGATGCTCTCCGTCGTCGTGCCCACGTGGCTACTCTCTTACGCCACGGAATACTGGCAATACCTCGTGCTGGGCCTTTTCATCGGGGTTGCCGGCGGCTCCTTCGCGGTTGGCATCGCCTACACCTCCGCGTGGTTCAGCAAGGAGCGGCAGGGCACGGCGATGGGGATCTTCGGCGCCGGCAATGCGGGCTCCTCGCTCACCAAGTTCATCGCGCCGCTGATCATCGCGGCCACCGCTGCGGGCTCATGGCGCGCGGTGCCCAAGGTCTACGCAGTCGCCATGCTCGTGATGGCGGTGCTGTTCTGGTTCCTGACGTACGAGGACCCGCTGCACCGCAAGGATGCAGTGGGCCGGCGCCACCCCACGCTCGGCGAGCAGCTGATGCCGCTGCTCGACGTGCGCGTCTGGCGCTTCGGGCTCGCCTACTACTTCGTGTTTGGCGCCTTCGTCGCGATGGCGCTGTGGCTGCCAAAATACTACGTCGGACAGTACGGGCTGCCGCTCGCGACTGCTGCTTTCCTTACGATTCTCTTCGACCTGCCTTCCGGCGCGATCCGTGCGCTGGGCGGCTGGGCTTCCGACAAATGGGGCGGGAACACGGTCACCTGGTGGGTGATGTGGGTCAGCCTCGTCTGCATGTTCCTGCTGTCCTATCCGCCGACGACCATGATCGTGCACGCGATCAAGGGCGACGTCGCGATCGACATCGGAATCGGCGTCGTGTTCTTTACGGTGCTCATCTTTATCCTCGGGCTGGCCCAAGGTTTCGGCAAAGCGAGCGTCTATCGCAGCCTGGCCGACCACTATTCCACCAATATGGGCGTGGTCGGCGGTATCGTCGGCGTCATCGGCGGCCTCGGCGGGTTCACGCTGCCCATCATGTTCGGCGTGGCGGCCGACGTGATCGGCGTGCGCTCGAGCTGTTTCATGCTGATGACGCTGGTGATCGTCGTCACGATGATCTGGATGTGGGTCGGCGAGCGCAATGAGCGCGAGGCCATCCTCGCCGACCACTCCGCGGCGCGCGCCGCGCTCGCCGGCGCCGAGCTGATGGAGCCGACGCGCCGGCGCCGCCACGTGCTCGTCGACTGGAGGCCGGACGACGACGCGTTCTGGGCGGCGACGGGCCGAGGCATCGCCACGCGCAACCTGCTCGTGTCGATGCCCGCGCTGCTGCTCGCCTTCGCGGTCTGGGTGGTGTGGAGCGTGATCGTCGTCGAGCTGCCGCACATCGGCTTCAAGTTCACGACCAACCAGCTCTTCTGGCTTGCCGCGCTGCCCGGACTGTCGGGCGCAGTGTTTCGCGCGCTGTATTCGTTCGTCGTGCCGATCTTCGGCGGGCGCAACTGGACCGTGTGGAGCACGACGATGCTGCTCTTGCCGACGCTGTGGATCGGCTTCGCGGTGCAGGACCCGAGCACGAATTACGCGGTGTTCGCGGCGATCGCGCTGCTGTGCGGCCTGGGTGCGGGCAACTTCAGCTCGTCGATGGCGCACATCAGCTTCCTCTACCCGAAGCGGCTGCAGGGCACCGCGCTCGGCGCGAACGCGGGCGTGGGCAACTTGGGCGTGGGCCTCGCGCAGCTCATCGCGCCGCTCGCGATGTATGGCGGCGCGCTGCTCGTCATGGGCGGCAGCGCGCAGACGCGCGAGATCGCCGGTGCGGCGACGCGGATCTGGGTGCAGAACGCAGGGTTCATCTGGGTGCCGCTGATCGTGCTTGCTGTGATCGCGGCGTGGTTCGGCATGGACAACATCGCAGCCGTGCGCGCGGGCTTCGCCGAGCAGGTCGCCATCCTCAAGCACAGGCACCAGTGGCGGATGAGCTGGCTCTACCTGGGCACCTTCGGCTCGTTCATCGGGCTGGCTGCCGGATTCCCGATGCTGATCAACATCGAATTCCCGGCCGTCGACGCGTTCAAGTTCGCGTTCGTCGGCCCGCTGCTCGGAGCGCTCGTGCGCCCGATCGGCGGCTGGCTCGCCGATCGCGTCGGCGGCGCCATGATCACCGTCTGGGTCTTCGTCGTGATGATGATGGCACCGCTCGCCGCAGCGCTTTTTGTGCCCGGCGCGGGCGGTGCCGGCAACCTGACCGCCTTCGTGATCGCGTTCCTCGCAATGTTCGTCGCGGCCGGCGTCGGCAACGGCTCGACGTTCCGCATGATCCCGATCATCTTCCGCACGCTGCGCGAGCGCGAGGTCAGGGACCCGAACGACAAGGAGGCGCTTGAAGCGGCGCGCCGTGTCGGTGCGACGGAGGGTGCCGCGACGCTGGGCTTCAGCTCGGCCGTTGCAGCCTTCGGCCTGGCTTTCATCCCGATCGCCTACGGCACGTCGATAAACCTGACGGGCAGCCCGGTGGCGGCGCTGATCTTCTTCAGCCTGTTCTACTTGAGCTGCGTTCTCGGGACCTGGTACTGGTACGCGCGCCGCGACGCCGACGTAGCGTGTTAGCGGCTGCTCTCCGAGAGTTCCGCACGACGGACGGACTTGATGGTGGGCATGCTGTCAGCAGAGTCCGCTAACGACCCGAAGGCGGACATGCCGAGACCTGCTCGCGACCCGAAGCAGCCGGTCGGACTTGTCCAAAGCAGCCGTTCAACGAATCAAGCCGAGGCGACCGCGGCGAGTAGCGCCATCTGCCAACAACGAGGAATGATCTATCACTCAACTACATCGTCCCGGCCCAAAGCCGAGGTGACGGTGCAGGCGAAGACCGACGACCCCGGCATGTAGCACCGAACTGGCGCGATGCGGCAGTGAAGTTATCTTGTGGCGCCGCCGTCACCGACCAGGCTGAACGGCGCCCAGAACAGCGGGTGGGCGTATGAGAAGGCCGGCTTGGGCGACCCTGCTTCGATGTATCCCGGCCCGTCGATGAGCCCCAGCATCGCCTGCCGGAGTGCCTCCGCCCGCGACAGCGACGGCTGGGTCGCCTGAAGGCGGAAGATCTCGGTTGTCAGCGCGCGCGCAGAAGCGCTTTCCACCGGCCAGTTGGAAACCAGCAACGCCCTCGCACCGGCGTAGAAGAACGCACGGCCGAGCCCCGATACTGCTTCGCTCCCGGCACCCTCAGCCGCCGCGGTATTGCAGGCGGAGAGCACCACCCAATCCGCATCGAGCTTGAGCCCCAGAACCTCGTCCATCCTGAGCAGCCCGTCGCCATCGACGTGGGCCACGTCCGGCGCGGTCAGGGCCAGAGCGGGCTGATCCAGACCATCGAGGTCTCCCGGCACGAGCCCGTGCGTGGCGAAAGCCACCACAACTCGCGAAGCGAGGTCGGCAGTCTTGACGTTCTGCTCATTGGCGGCCACACCGAGAAAAACGTCGTTGCGCATGTCGGCGCTGAGCAGGCTGGCAATATCGCGGATTTCTTCGGCCGTGTCGGGCAACGCTGGAAGCTGTGCGAGCTGACCCGAACTCACTCCCTCGCGCGCGACCGGAGCGCTGCGCAGCCTTACGCCGCGGGTTGTCGCTGCTGGCGGCGAGCCGAGCGCGAGCTGTTCCTTGCTGAAGATCGGATCGCCAAAGCCGATGAACGAGTGTCGGCTGGGCGACCCGGAGCGGTGCTGGCGCAGCGTTACGAGTGCATTGATGGAGGGCAAGTGGGTCACGGCGACCCGCCGCACGAGCCAAGGCACCTTCTTGTACTCGGCAAACAGCACCGTCGTGCGGGCCAAGGTTGTCGGTTCGGTCACGAGCAGCGCGAAGGGCAGCTGTCCGAGAGCACGGTGCGGCACTATGATCAGGTTCTCCGCGTCCTTCCATCCGGCGCCCACGGGCAGCAAGACGCTCTTGAACAGCTCGTATGCCGCGGCAACGTCGTAGGCCGGGATCTGATCGAGATCGAGCGCGCCCACATCGAGAGCTCGGCGCAGGCGCGCGACGGCAGCGGCGATTGCCCGGTCTCCCACTTTGACCGCGGCCATTTGCGCCGGGCCCTGGGCAGGAACCGCCCAGACGTAGGTCATGGCATCGCCGACATAGATCGACACCAGCGCTTCGCCCGGCCTCAGCGCCGCGCGGGTCTGCGCGATCGTCGCCGGCGCGGGATCGACCAGATTCGCGTACGCCGGAAAGCGTCGCTGGATCTCACGCTTCAGCTCGGCACGGCTCTTGCGCAGTGCCTCGATTTCCTTGCGGATGCCGTCGGTTGCCTGCGGTAGCTGCTGGTCGGGAGGGGCCGAAAGGAGCTGGCTGAGAAAATCGTTCAGTGTGGCGATGCGCTGCGCCGCGTCCTGTTCCTGGCGCGCCATTCCAGCAAGCTCGGGATCGCTCACCTGCGCCCGCGCCGCGCTCGCCGAGAGCGCCCGCTGCACGGTCGACCCCCGTGCGGCATCGGCGAGCCGGAAGGACTCCGCGACGGGATCGATCCCGTCGGCATTCCCGCCGCTGGAGACGAAGCTGGCCAGCAACGCGATATACGACTCGAGGATCTGGTCGCGCCGAAGCGTCCGCGCGATGCCGCCGCCATCCGACGTATCGTCGGCGCGCCACTGTTCGAGCAGTATCGGCACCGCCGCGGCGAACTCCTCGAGCGCGCGCACTCTGTCCGGCTTCTCCGCCAGAGCGATCGCGTAGAACCCGCGCAGCTCGGCCACCTCATAGCTGCGCTCGCCGAGGCGCTGGCGCGTGCGCTCGAGCATCGGCTCAAGCATTCTCAGCGCCGCGTCGGCCTTGCCCGTTCTGATCAGCGCCCAGGCCCAGTTGATGTCGCCGGTTCCGTACTTTCGCGCGAGCAGCGGATCGCGCTCGAGCCCCGTCCGCATCTTCTCGAATTCGACGATCGCTTCGTCCCAGCGCTGCTGCGCCGCCAGCGCCGCACCGTACGCCTTGCGCGCCTGTACGAGAGGCACCGATTCCGGAAAGTCCCCGCTTTGCTCGAGGCTCTCGACCGCAGCGACGGCGAGAGCGGCCGCGTCCTTGAACCTGCCCTGCTCGAACACGACGCGCGAAAGCACCATCAACACTGTTCCGGTCCCCTGCGCATAGAGGCCGGCGTTCGCGAGTCGCGAGCGCAGCACGTTGCGGCTCGCGATCTCGGCCTCGAAGAGCTTGCCGCGCAACAGGAGGATTTCAGCGAGACGGCGCTCGTCGGCGTCGCGGACACCCCGCATGCGACCAAGGTTGCCGGTGTCGTCGGCCACCCCTTGCTGCCGGCGCGCCGCCACGGTCGGCAGGAACCGCTCCATTTCCGCCAGCGCCTTGCGCGCGGCAGCCTCGGCTTCGGGCAGATTGCCCTCGGCCGCCAATACCACCGCCCGCGTGCGCTCGATGACCCGGACGTCCAGGCTGTGATCGACACCTTGCCGGGTCTGCAGACCGCTCTCACACGCCGAAAGATAGTCCCTCGCTTCCGCGACGTCGCCAAGCTGGGCGCGCAGGAAGGCAAGGTTGCAAGCGTCGCCGGAGCCGCGCGCGGCCCGACCGCCCCGTTTTAGACCTCTGCCTCCCTTATTCAGCTTCCCTGCCCGCTGGCCCTCTATGAGCGCGATCGCCGTCAGATAATTGCCGCCGTCCGCCTCGGCGTTCCAGAGCCGACCGAAGGCCTGCCTGTGCTGTTCGCGATCCGGAGCGACTTTCGCGGCCAGCTTCAAGTCCGCGATGGTCTGGCTCAGCAGCCCGATTTTCTGGGCGGCGAATGAGCGATTCATGTAAAAATCAAACAGCACCTGTCTGTCGTCGCTGTCGGGCGGCGGCGCTCGAGCCGCAGCGCGGGCTCGTGCCACTTTTGCGGGGTCGGGTTTGTAGCGTTGCAGCGCCTGCGTGATGTCATCGAGAGCACGCGGCGGCGGGGCGTTGCTGCGCGGTGCCTCGGTCGAAGGAGCGTCCGGGCGCTCCTCGTCGACGTACTCGAGCATGAGCTCATCGCCCGAGTCCAGCGCTTCGGAATCGTCTTCGGCCTTTTGCGCTCCGCGCGGCCATGCCGGTGTGGCGGCGAAAGCGAGCAACACCGCGGCCAGCGCCAAGCTCCACGCCAATGTGCCGGGACGGGGGTCGCGGCGAGCACGGATGCCGAATCGCGCTTTCATGCTTGGCCTGTCCGCAAATCCCTGTACCGAGCGCTTACGCTGGCACTGTCGATCAGCGTTCGCTGAGCGTCTTGAGTCGCGGCTCTTCCGGACGCTCCGCCGAGGCGGCCTGCCAATACTTGCGTGCCTCGTCTCTGAGCTCCATCTGATCGAGCCACGCCGCGTACGCAACCCGACGCGAAAGCGGCGCCGAGCCTGGCGGCCGCAATGCTTCCGCCTGGGCGCGAAGATCTGCGGGGGCAAGGGCAAATTCCGCCGAGCTCGAATACCTGCGGCCATCAGCAAGCCGGGTCGACACTTGCCAGGTATACGGCACGCCATCCTTCAAATGCACGCTCGGGGAAAGCTTAAGAGAGGTCGCGGCGACCTGCGTCTCGAATACCACTCGGCCCGTGTCATCGGCGAGCCTGAGCACGTACTTGAGGCCCGGCTCCAACTCCTGCCAACGGAACTCGGGCTGGGTTTCGAGCGTGCGCGTCTGGCGCAGATCCAGTAGTTGTGGGCGCGCGTTGATGGGAGCCCCCCGCATCACGAGTGCGCCCTGCGCGACGCCGATGGGTTTGATCCTAATGTCCTTTCCGCCCGTACCCAGGGGCGGGCCGCGTCTTTCCGCCTTCGCGCCGCTGACCACTTCGGGCTGGGCAGTCCGGAAGGCGATCGTCGCCGGGCCTTTGAAGAAGTATTCGTCGCCCGCGTCGAGGTACAGCGCCACCATTGTTGCGCCTGCCCCGAGCTGCACTTGCGCCCCCGCCTGCAACTCCGCGAGGATCGTCACGTTGAGGGCCTGGCCGTCGCTCGATCCTGTCGCCTTTCCCTGCAAATCGGTCACCAGCGCGACGCCGGCGCTGCGTGCGGCCCCCGGTAGCGCGGTCATTGCGATCGACAGCAGCAGCACCGTCACCCAGCGCCGCAAGGTCATTGCGCTAGCCGTCATGTCACCCCACCAGAATTCGGGCCGGAGGCACTCTCATCGGGACGCCAGCCGTATATTTGGACCGGGCAGTGCCCCTTGATCGATTTTGGACCTAGCTTAACAAAGCCGGCGCGATCTTCAAGCATGTCGAACACGTCGGCCGAGCACACCAGAGGACACGCGACCTCGACAGCCAGCCCTTCGAGCCGGGAGGCGACATTGACCGTATCGCCGATCGCCGTGTAGTTGTGGCGCGTCTGGGATCCCACGTTGCCCACAACAGCGTCCCCCACATGCAGCGCGATCCCTATCGCGATGGGGGCTTCGCCATGCTGAGCGAGGGCGACGTTCAATCTCGAGACGCGCCTTAGCATGTCGCGAGCCGCGGCCAAGGCCGGCACGCAGGGATTCTCAGCCCGCTGCGGCGCGCCGAAAAATGCCATGATGCCGTCGCCAAGAAATTTGTCCACCGTCCCGCCGGCATCGTGGATGCTTGCCGTGACCTCGGAGAAATACTGGTTGAGCAATTCCACCACCTGTTCCGGGGCCATCCGTTCGCTGCGCGCCGTGAACCCGCGTATGTCGGCGAACAGGACGCACAACCGATAGCGCTGACCCCCGAGGCCAGGTGAGGGATTGCTGTGCAAGATGTCCTGCAGGATGCGCGGGCTGACGTACGCTCCAAAGGCGCGCCGCAGCCGCCGGCGTTCGCGCAATTGCAGGTTGGTCTCGTACAACGCCCTTGTGCCGACCGCGAGCGCCAGCGTGAGCAATATTGCCGCCGACGGCAGGTACCAGCCTTGCGCGAGCAGCCATGTCGAGGTGACTATGATCGACGCGCCGCCGCCAAGCGCGAGCGCCGCCGCAATGGCGAAATCTCTCGCGACGAACCAGCACATTGCCGCCAGGAGACAGATCGCCACCACGATCCAAGCCGGAACCGGCGCGATCAGGCCGCCGTTGAGCAGATTACGCAGTGCCTGTGCGTGCAGCAGAACGGCAGGCATGTCGGCGGCCTGCGCATCCCAAGCCGCCAGATTGACGGGCGCGGGCAGCCTGTCCTCGAACCTGAAGACGCCACCGAGCAGGATCACCCTGCCGCCGAAGGCGGCTTCGAGCTTGGCCTTGTCTCCCGCGTCGTACCATTCGAGAGCCGTGTCCAGCGGCACATAGCCAAAGGCCTCGCCCGCCGCGTAATCGATCAATCCGTATCCGACGTTTCGACCAAGCCGTCGGGCAACCTGGCCGGCCAGGGTCGGCACCGCGCTGCCGCCGATCGTAATGCGCTCGTCAAAACGCCGTACGACTCCGTCGCTATCGACCGGCAACAACGCATAACCCGTTGCGTCCCGACCCGCGGCAGCGAGGATGGATGGATACACCGGTCGCGTCTCCCCGGATGGCTCGATCGTCAACGCCAGCACAAGCGGCTTTGCACGCCGGGCGAGCACGATACCGGCCAGCAGTTGCCGGTCATAGCCCGGCACGATCGCATCGAAGCTGCGGTCGGGCAACACGACGTCGAGAGCTACGGCCGTCGCGCTCGTGTCCGCCACGGCCTGCAGAAATGCCGCGAGATGCCTGTGCCAAAGGGTGAGCGGCTCGGGCAGCGCGCGGGTGGTGGCATCGTCGATCCCGACTATCACGACCTCCTTCTCGATCGGACGCGAAGCGTGCGCGCGCAGGAAGCGAAACTCCGCGTCGAGAATCGCATGTTCGAGCGGGACCGTCGACGGCCAATACGCGAGCGCAGCTCCCGTCATTAGAACGATCGCGAAAAGAGTCGTACGGATCAAAGGTCGCGCAAACGTAAGCTTCCCCAATCGATCTGAACGGGACTTCGCTGGCAGGATTTTACGCTGGAGGGAAGTCCGATAAAGAAGAGTCGGCTCACCGAATCGCAGATCGCCGCGGTGCTGAAGGAGAGGGAAGTGGAAATGCACCCACGGGCGCTACACCAAGGCCGCAGTGGTGGAGCGGCGCGCACTGCGTGAATTGCTTCGTACCATTCGTGCGCGACTAGGTCTATTTCTAGGCTTTGGGCAAAGACCGCTTTCGACCGAGGGCGTGTGAAAACGTCTTCCCGCAAACGCGGGAACGCCGTAATTCGTGGCGCGGCTTGGACGCCGTTGCAGGGATAGTCGCGAATTGAAATCAGCGGTTGGGCGCTTCGGCTTACGCCCTCATGAATGCAATCAACAGTTGCGTTCCAAAGATGTTTAGCGCCCGCTTTAGGTTGCACGCCAGGACATGCAGGCTCATTTCTGTTCGGACCCGCGGTAACGTCTTGGTCAGGAAATGCGTCCACCCCATCCATGCCTTCAACGTGCCGAATGGATGCTCGGCGGTCTGCCGGCGCAGCCGTGAGGCTTGCGGGGTGCGATCCAGTCGGTGCTGCATATCGTCCAGTACCTGCTCATGTTCCCAGCGCGCGATGCGGCGGTAATCGCTGGGCGTGCATCGTGACTTGATCGGGCAACGCGGGCAGGCCGACGGCCAGTAGCGGTGCATCGTTCGGCCATTTTCCACCGTCGTCATTCGCCAGATGGCCCGTTCCCCGGCCGGGCAGCGGTATTCGTCGCGCTTCGCGATATAGATGAAGTCGCGCTTGTCGAAGCGCCCGTCAGCCCTGCTGTTCGAGGTCAGCGGCTTGGGCACCAGCGTGGTGATTCCCTCCTCGGCGCACTGCAGGATCTCCTCGCCGTCGAAGTAGCCGCGATCGGCCAGCACCGTCAGCTTGTCCTCACCGATGGCCTTCCGTGCTAACGTCGACATGGTGTCAGCTGTGCCCGGTCGTGACCGACGTTGGTGACCCTCGTGGGCAACGATCATATGGTGCTCGGTATCCACCACTGTCTGAACGTTGTAACCCACGAGGCCCGTCCCACGGCCGCTGGTGGGCATCGAGCGAGCATCGGGATCCGTGAGCGAGACCTGCCGATCGGGAGCCTCCTGCAGCTGCTTTTCGATGCCGCGCAACTTGCGGACCTGCTCCTTCACCGTGGCAATCTTCTCCTCCAGATGCGCCACCCGGAAAGCCGGCACTGAGGTCGGTTCTCGATCCGCACGGTCGAGGTCGTTCAGATAGCGCGCAATGCTCTCCTCGAGCTGCTGCATCCGGGCCTTCAACTTGTGCGGCGTGAAGTTCTTGTCGCGATTGTTGATGGCCTTGAACTTGCTGCCGTCGGTAGCGACCACGGCGTCGCCAAACAGCCCGATCTGGCGACTCAGTTCGATGAACTCGCGGCAGACGCGACGAACCGCTTCGCCGTTGTCCCGACGGAAGTCGGCGATGGTCTTGAAGTCGGGCGCCAGTCGACCGGTCAGCCACATCAGTTCGACGTTGCGTTGCGTCTCGCGCTCCAGCCGACGGCTGGACGGGGTCCGGTTCAGATACCCATACATGTAAACCTTGAGGAGCATCGCCGGGTGGTAGGCCAGCCGTCCTGTCTCGGCTGGCGCCACCCCCGCAAATCCCAATTCCGCCAGATCGAGTTCTTCAACGAAGGCATCTACCGCCCGGACCGGATTGTCTTCGGCGATCCAATCCTCCAGCCGTTCAGGAAACAAGACTGACTGCGACCGCGCTTCCCCTTCGATGAATCGGCCCATCATCGGCTCCCGCGACAAGCTCCGCCGACTCTGACCATCCACTCAGCAAAGAGTTTTCACACAGCCTCGACCCTCACCGGTCGTTCGGGTCTCGCGAAATCGGACATTCTTGCGGAGGCGCGACCCAAAATGGCGTTCCCTGTCTTGAACACGTTTCGTTTGTCGACAATGAGAACGCTTTCGCTAACGTTAACTGCCTGAACTCTAGCGCCTAGATGTGCCTTGCTTGATCGGCGACAAGATCTATCTGCAGGTGCCGGCGTAGGCTTTGCTACAAATTGGTCCATCGTCGTCATCGCGCGTTGGCTGTCTTCGCACGTCGCGATCTGCGCGTCCTGAACTCACGACAGCAAGAGGGGACACCCATGAGTATGCTGCCAGGAATCGCCCCAATCGGGGTGGTCTGTGCCGTCGCTTTCACAAATTTCGCTTTCGCGGCTGATCTCCCCAAGGAAGGCAAATACGACTACACAACATGCTTTACGCGCACCGTGACATACGTTGAATACTCGCCTATGCAATCTGCATGGAGCTACAGCGAGCTAGGCAGGTCGGTCAGTAACCCGCCGGGCGGCATGTTCGACGGGGACGAGAGTCAGTGCTTGGGCATGACGGCTTCCTTGGATGGGAAGCGCTATGGCAGTACGGCTTGCGTCGGCGTTGCGAAGGATGGCGCCAAGCGGTTCACACGCTTCTGGTACGACGCCGACGGAAAATTTCAGAGGGAGGCTATCGCTGGCACGGGCAAGTACGATGGCATGGTGACGACCGGTACAGTCCAGGACGTAAAGGCGCCCCCGAGCATGAAGCCGGGAACGCAGACTTTCGATTACTGCAATCGCAACGTCGGAACGTACAAGCTGAAGTAGGTCAAACAAAGCAGCTAGTCAGGCTACAACTGACGCACCGCAACAGCAAACGGTGGTGTACCTGGATCGTCATTAACAACTTTGACCGAGGCGCAAACCATGCGCAACGAAACAATCAGGGGGCTTCGCGTCGCTCTATGCACAGTCCTCGCTACGGCTGCGACGTTCGGAGCGATGGCCCAAGCTCAGACCGCGAGTGGACCCAACAAGATCAAGGCGACGCTGCTTCGACCTGCCGGATGGATAGCCAACTGGCGTCTATCCGGAGATGAAGGCCAGTCGGAGATCATATTTGAGGCTCGCGGAGACAAGGTCGTTGCAAAGATCCGACAGCTAGAGCACATGACGACCTGTGAACATGAAGTCAAGATCACCTCGGCAACTGTCAAATTTGACGGGTGCTACGATTGGGATATAACACTCCGGTTCGATCCCAACGACCACAACTATCCATTCAAGGGCAAGAGCGGGAAGGGCTACGACTATAAGGTTCAGCCGAAAGAAGTTCGGTAACGGGCATCTCCTCGTCGGAGTTGGATCGACAACGCAATCGAACATCCGCTCTCGGCGACTTTGCGATACGGCAGCTCTTGGCCGGTCAGCGACTTCGCGAATCGACCCGAAGGAGACCTTCTCATGGTTCGAAAGCAAACGGTCGCTCATGCGTGAGATGTAGGCGAGGTAAGTTACTCGGTCGTTATCGTCTCGAGCACGCTCAGTTCGCTTTGACGGCCATGGCCTGCTGCCTCGCCAGCTCTCTGCGCTTCATCGATAGGTATTCGTCCCGCTCCAATTCGTGCAACTGCCGCGGGTAGCGTTCGACGGCGGCAAACCAATCACGTAGACGCGTCTCGGCCTGCTCCGTCGCCGGCAGCGTGTACGCGTTGAGGTAGGCCTTGATCGCGAGGTAATACCGCATCGTGTTGCGCTCGACCACGCCGCGCACGCTGCCCACGTAGACCGGTGTGCCGTCGGGTCCGTGCCCGACGACGCTGAAGCCGACCTTGTCGCGCCCGATCGTCGCAAGATAAGCGTGCATTGCAACCCGGGCCATCATGCCGTACGCATAGGAGTACGACATGTGCACGAAACTGCTATTCGCATCGAGGGGGACCGCTTCGAAAACGAAGTGATAGTTCTTCGTTCCCAGCGGCCCTGCATCGGCGTCGAGCAGCACCTCGAGGTAGTCGGGGTCGCTCACAGCGACGTGGTAGGTGAATTCGACAGGGGACGTAAGTTCGAGCGGTTGATCGAACTTGCGGCCGACGGCAACACTCAGGCGACCTTCGGGGCCCGAACCGCGCGGCCGACAGTTCTTGACATTGAGATGCAACATGAGGATGTCGCACCAGTGATCTGTCCCATTCAAGGCCTGGCCGACGAAGCTGTAGGGTTGCGTGATGACCGCGTAGACATCGTCCTTTAGAGCGCCGTCGGTCTGCGTCGATTCGACCACCAGCGGCTGGTGGAACTGGTTGCTCGCGAGCTGCTCTCGCAGCGCGGTCTCGCGTGCACGCAATGTGGATGCGTCCTGTGGGTGGGCACCGAGCACGTAGAACAGCGCGGTAGCCAACAGAAGAATGTCTGCTATATGACGCATGCACGTGCGCGCTGCGGTTCCGTTCGTCAAGAGCCCTTCCAACGGAGCCATCACCAAACGAGCCTCATGTGCCGAGACCCCACGCTCGTTGCCGTTAGCAACCAGTACCGCCTGCTCACGACCAGTTTGACGCAGGGGCGGGAGAGCGCCCGCCAAGAAGCGGGCAACGGAACCCATGGTCCCTCCTTTGAGTGACGCAAAGGCTCAACTGCGGTGCGTGCGCCGCAGGATTAACTTTTTCACTTTTACGCTTCCGGGTTCCGCGGGATGTTGACGCCGGTCAAGGAATAGAATCCGCGCACCGAATTGCACTCACGGCGACAGACAACGTCTGCTATGGAACGCAGCGGGCTATGACCGCAGTTGGCCCGATAGCAGACCTCAGTTTGCGTCCGCAACCCATGGTGGACATGGCCCTCGTAATTGCGGAGTCCTGAGACTCGCCCTATAGTCACCGGCATTGGTTCACTATGGGTGTCGTAATCAAAATGATTGATGCGAAGTCGCGCCATGCCGCGAGATACCGCCTCGCGCTCGAAATGCGGACGACTCGGGGTTGGGTCCAATTTCGCGCTCACTTACACGCCCTAAGGGTGGCTGCGGGGGAGGAGCCTGGGCCGAGAGGGCCAATGGGGCTACAAGATCGCCGAACATCGTAAGGTCGTCTCCACCCGACAGGCAGCGGGCCGAAGGTAGGCGAGCGAGTTTCCGACGCTACGTGGAGCGCCCAACTCTCGGAAGAGCGTCAGGCTCCCTTCGAAGAGCGCATTGGCCACCGCATATTCGGCTCGGTTGCCAGCAACGGCACCGAGGCTGGCCAGGGATGTCACAATCCCCACCGGTCCCCGAGTCTCGATGCGAGCGCCGCAATCGCTGCCGTCCCGGCGCTCCATGCCGGTGCGATCGGGGCACCGGGATGCGGCGGCCGCCTGTGGGTGAAGCCCGTGCGTCGCCGCGCCACGAATCCGGGTACGTGAATTTTCGAGTGGTAGGCCGCTGGCTTCGGTGCTAGATTGGCCTGGCAGGCAGCGTGACTGCCGCGCGCGGCAGCGCGTCGCAAAGGCAGCCGATCGTCGAATTCACGTCGGTACCGTATGACGGAGGAGAACACGATGAGGAACGACACGACGAAGATTTCACCGGCCGCGATCAAGAAGGCGATCCTCGCGGTCGAAGCCGAGCGGATGAAGCACCCGGCGGCGTTTCGAGCGGACCGCGCCCAACGTGCCGTGCTGCAGAAGAGCCGGCGGGAATCGGAGAAGATGCTCTCCGGCTTCCTCAGGGAGGCGGGCCTGGACCTGAAGAAATTCCAGGTGCAGCAGGAGCGCCGGGGCGCAGAGCTAGAACGCATGGTCGCGAAGCAGAAAGCGGAAGCGCTTCGCCTCGCAGCGCAGCGAAAGGAACCGCTCTATTCGAGCGTCGCGGCACAGGTCAGGGCGGCGAAGGACCTGGCGGCGCGGAGCGATTTCTTTCCCTACCCGACCTTCACCCTGGACGAGCCGATTCTCATCTGGTCGATCCCGCTCGCCAACATCGCGGACTCCTCGGCGGCGCCCTTCGACAGCTGGGCGAAATTCGACTTCAAGTCGTCGAGCTCCGGTACCCAGAAGGTGGGCTTCTACTTTTTCTGGTCGAATCCGTACCAGGACTACGCGGTGATCAACGTCGGCACGTTCATGTCGGCGGTGGGTCACCTCCGCTCGCACGCGCCGTGGGGCTGGGGCACGAACACCAGCGAGGTTATGGCGTATGCCGCGCTCAATCTTTGGTTCGGCTGGCCCAGCGGGGTGACGTCCGCCTACGGCGACAGCTACTTCCTTGGGCGCAGCGGCGCGCTTTCGAACACCTTCATCGGCCCCGACACCGAAGGCTTCTCCATCTCGCAGGGAGTGAGTCTCGACGCGTCGATGTTTCCCGTGCCGCCGAACACGCTCGTGGTCTTCGAGGTGGCGCTCGAACTCGACTACGACAACGACAGCGGGAACATCGATGCGGATTTCGCGTCCGGTAACTTCCAGATCGCCTGCCCCGTGGTCGTGTTCTCGCTGCTGAACAATCCGGCGGGCAGCACGTTGGCGTGAATGCGCGGAAGGTCGGTACGGCCCGATCTTCCGTTACCTTTCGAATGTCGAGCGCTCCCACGACCCGGGAGTACCGCGCCTTCCCGAAGCATGGCGGCCAAGCCGGCTCTCAAGCGCCGCGAACTGCGCGTGCCGGTCTAGCCACCGACGCAAGCCCTGGCCTACCCTGAGTCTACCCGCTCTTCAGCGGCATGAACGGCGCGCCGGGACGCAACAGGCCTCGAGATACGCGAGCAGATACAGGCGAGCGGCCAATCCTTCGCGGGCAATGCGGCGACGGGGTACTCGCCCCCTGGAATTGGAGGCTCAGAATGGACGACGCGATCTCACCCGCGGTAGAGCCCTTGGGTGGGGGGTGTAGTCGCGCGCGATCCGACTCAAGCATTTCACACCTGCGCAAAAGTGGGTCAGAATTAAGCCGACCTCCATTCCGCGCCCACTTACACGCCCTAAGGGTAGCTGCGGGGGAGGAGCCTGGGCCGAGAGGGCCAATGGGGCTACAAGATCGGCGAACATCGTAAGGTCGTCTCCATCCGACAGGCAGCAAAAGGGTGATCTCTGCTAGCGCACCAATCGGGAGGTCCAGTGAAAACAATTCGTGCCGTCGTTCACGGCGCGGTTGGGGTGCTGTTATCGATGTCGGCCGCAGGGCAAGGACCAATCACAGCTGATCAGCTGGTTTCCGTCACCGGCGTCCCCACAGAGCCGACGTTAATGCGGGTTGTCCCGTATCCGGACGAAATGCAAACGTTGCCTGGGGATGCGCCCGCGTCGTGCTACCGCATCGGACGCTGCTCCGCGTATGACCTCTACCGCTTCAGGGACCGGCCGAATAGGCTGACGAGGCTGGCGCCGGAGGCGCCCCCAGAAAGTGGCGCACGGCCACCTTCGATCCATTACCTGTGGTTTCTTGTTCCAGTCACGCCGGAAGAGAACATTCTTCCAAAGTATCGGACAGCGAGCCAAGTCCGCGATGAGCACCACGCCGTAGGCACGCCAATTGACGGCCCAAACTGACCTCGATCCCTGGTGGAACTGACTTTCGCTGCAAGGCCCGCTTGTTGAAAGGTCGAGCGCCAGGAGCCGGTCGAGAACACCGCTCAGCGAGTGGTTTCGGTGTCGCGGTTGTATGCCCGGACTTGGCCGGAAGCCGACGTCTGGGAGTCGCTTCAGCTCCGCGTTGCCACGCCGTGCTCCACCGCCCAGATCGCCGCCTGAACGCGGCTCGCTAGGTTCAGCTTGCGCAGGATGTGCTGGACGTGGATCTTGACCGTGCTCTCGGCTACGTCGAGCGCGCGCGCGATCTCCTTGTTGCTCCGGCCGCGCGCGAGATGCGCCAGGATTTCGCGCTCGCGCGCGGAAAGCACATCCTCGGGGGCGGGCTTCGTCCCCGCGCGAACCTGCTCGACCAGCTTGCCGGTCATCTCCGGCGAGACTACCGAATCGCCGTCGGCCGCACGCCGAATGGCGGCAACCAGGAATTCGCTGTCGATGTTCTTGAGCAGATAGCCGCTCGCCCCGTTGCGCAGCGCCTTGAGGAGGTCGTCGGCGTCCTCCGAGACCGTCAGCATGACGACCTGCGCCTCCGGCGCCTCTTTGCGAATCGCGCCGATCGCGTCAATTCCCGAGATGCCCGGCATGTTGAGGTCGAGCAGCACGACGTCCGGACGCGTGGCGCCGACTGCCTTGATTCCCTCGAAACCGTCGGCGGCTTCGGCCACGACCGCAAAGCCGGGCTCGCGTGCGAGAAGCGATATCAGCCCGCGACGGAACAGGGTGTGATCGTCGATTACGGCGATCCGCAGCGGCGCACCGCCAGCGATTGCCTCTCCTGCCGGGCCAGCGTGCGACGGGTTCACGCCGCTGCCTTCTGCACCATGGGAACGCGTAGCGCGATTTCCGTGCCGCGGCCCCGCGCCGAGGTGATCGCGATCGTGGCGCCGATCCGCTCGGCGCGTTCGCGCATGATCCGCAGGCCGACGTGCTCGTCGCCTTCGCCCGGAGAGCGCGCCGGGTCGAATCCCAGCCCGTCGTCGCGCACGACGAAGAGATGGCCTGGCCCCCGGTGGACCTCCACCTCGACCACCTTTGCCCGCGCGTGCTTGCGCACGTTCGATAGCGCTTCCTGCAGAATGTGCATGACCTGCAGTTGATCG
>DATJZM010000074.1:0-11128 GCA_035499135.1 Casimicrobiaceae bacterium
GCGCTGGGCTACGGCTGTACCGATGGGGGCCTCGTCTTTTCGCTCTGCGCTCATCTGCTCGCCTGCGTTGTCCCGGTGTGGATGCACGGCAGCGAGGAGCAGAAGCGCCGTTATCTGCCCGGGCTGTGCGACGGAACGCTCGTCGGGATGCATGCGATCACCGAGCCCGACTCGGGCTCCGATACGTTCGCCATGCGCACGCGGGCCGAGCGGCATGGCGAGGAATGGCGCGTCAACGGAACGAAGACTTTCGTGTCGAACGGACCGGTGGGCGACCTCGCCGTGATCTTCGCCGTAACCGACCCGGGAAAAGGATTCCACGGCGGCGTGACCGCGTTTCTCGTGCCGGCAGCTACGGCCGGACTCTCGGTGGGCACGAAATTCGAGAAGATGGGCCTGCGTACATCGCATCTCGCCGAGGTTGCTTTCCAGAACGTCGAGCTCCCCGACTCTGCGGTCCTCGGCAAGGTAGGTGGCGGTGCAGCCGTATTCGCGACGGCGATGGACTGGGAACGTATCCTCCTCGTGGCAAGCCACGTCGGCACGACCGAGCGCCTGATGGAAACCTCGATCGCCTATGCCCGAACGCGCTCGCAGTTCGGGCAGACGATCGGCAAGTTCCAGGCCGTCTCGCACAAGATCGCCGACATGAAGACCCAGCTCGAGGCGGCTCGCCTGCTGACGTATCGGTCAGCATGGCGGCTCGGGCGCAGCCGCAGCGCTACGCTCGATGCGTCGATGACAAAGCTGTTCGTAAGCGAGACGCTATTGAAAGCGGCGCTCGATACGGTCCACGTGCACGGAGGTTACGGGTTCATGGTCGAGTACGAGGTCGAGCGCGCTCTGCGCGACGCGGTCGCGAGCACGATCTACTCCGGGACCTCCGAGATGCAGCGCAACATCATCGCCCGCTGGCTCGGCCTGTAGAAGCAATCGCGACGCCATGACGATATCGACCGAAGAAACCATCCGCCGGCAACTGGGCGAAACGGCGCGCAATCTCGACGCGATGGCCGCGGATCAGGAATTGGTCTCCGAAGTCAGCCGGATTGCGTCCGCCTGCGTCGCGGCGCTGCGCAACGGATGCAAGGTGCTGTTTGCAGGCAACGGCGGGAGCGCGGCCGATGCGCAGCACCTCGCCGGCGAGCTGGTCAGCCGATTTGCGTACGATCGCCCCGGGCTCCCGGCCTTTGCGCTCACCACGGATACCTCGGTGCTTACGGCAATCGGAAACGACTACGGCTACGAGCGCGTGTTCGCCCGCCAGGTCGAGGCCGTCGGGATGGCCGGCGACGTTTTCTTCGGGCTCTCGACGTCCGGACGCTCGCCCAACGTGCTCAACGCCCTGGACGTGGCACGGTCGAAGCGGCTCGTCACCGTCGGCATGACCGGCCGCGGCGGAGGCCACATGCCGGGTCGCTGTGATCATCTGCTGCGCATTCCTTCCGACGTCACGCCACGCATCCAGGAAGGGCACATCGCGATCGGCCATGCGATCTGCCAGCTTATCGAAGAAGCGCTGTTCCCGCGCACGTCCTGATGGAGGCGATCGTCCTCGCGGGCGGACTGGGAACGCGCCTGCGCGGAGTCATCGACGATCTGCCGAAGCCGATGGCGCCGGTGGCGGGCCGGCCATTTCTCGCCTTCGTTCTCGATCGGCTTGTTGCGGGCGGGGTCCGGACAGCGATTCTCGCGGTAGGCTATCGGCACGAGGCGATCCGGCGCCATTTCGGCGACGTCTACCGCGGCCTTGCGCTGCGCTACTCGGTCGAGAGCGAACCGCTCGGCACCGGCGGAGCGCTCCGACTTGCGTGCGAGCAGGCCTCCGCTCGCGAGCTCTGCGTGCTCAACGGGGACACCTACCTCGAGATCGATCTGCGCGCCATGTTCGCGGCGCACGCGGGGGCTGCCGCGGAGCTCAGCATGGCGATTCACGAGGTCCCGGATGCGAGCCGCTACGGCGCGTTGGAGGTTACCGGCGACGTCGTGCTCGGAATGCGCGAAAAGGGACGCACCGGGCCCGGGTGGATCAACGCAGGCGTGTACGTCATCGGTCCTGAGCTGCGTGCGCGCTTTCCCGATCGCAGGGCTTTCTCCTTCGAGAGCGATCTGCTGATGCCGGAGATGGCGAGGATCCGCCCGCGTGCGTTCCGCACGGCAGGCCTTTTCATCGACATCGGCGTACCGACGGATTACGCGCGCGCCGGAGAGCTTCTTTCCGGCCAGGCGCGCTGAAGCAGCGTCGCCCTCAGTCGAGGCGCATCGCGTACACAGGGGTATCGACGTGCCGCACGAGCATTGCGACGTCGATTGTCCCGAACGATGCGACCCGGAAACGCCCGAAGCACTGCTCGAGGTTCACCGGAAAGCGCGAGCGGCCCGCCGCGTCAGCGATCGGGTCGAGGGTTCCAGCCTCGGGAAGGCGAGCCGCCCAGCGCCACGGTCGCGAGAGATTGACCGGCGAGCGCTCCGGGGCAGGAGCCGCGAGCGTGAAAACGCTGCCGTGATCAAGCGGCGAGAAGTAGACGACGCACCGGAGATTCGGCGCATATTGCAGGGCTGCGTGCGCTCTCAGCAGCGGCTTATCACCGGTCGAATCGAGGCGAGCCGACTCTGCTCCCGGAGCGGCCGGATCGATGGCGTACAACGCCTGGCGGGCGTGAACGGCGACCACGATAAGATCGCACGCCGGCTCGATCTGCATCGCATTGTGGTTGGCCGTGCCGCGGAACTTGCTCGGAAAGCGCTCCGTCCAGCACCCGAACGTGCCATCGCCGTTGTCACCATCCGGCGCGAAGCCGACGAACGCGTTGCCGCCGCCGTCATCACCGGAGTGTCCCCACGCGATCCTGCGCGAAGCGTCCCAGGTCGTGAAGCCCCCGGAATTGAGGATCGCGGAGGGATGTCGCGGACCGTGGCGCCAAGCCTGCGCGTCGAGGTTGAACATGTGCGGTATGGCCACCGCCTTCACGTTCGGTCCCAGCTCAATCTGACCCTTGAACAGAATGCAATCGTTTCCTTGCGCGTCGTATTGGAGGTAGTCGTAGGTGTGCGGCGGGAGCGGCGAGCCGTCCGGGTACACCGAGCTCGGATAGACCGCGCCAGCCCCGTATGCCTCGTCGCTTCCGGCGACATACCCGTCGGAAAGCCTGCGCCATTCACGCGTCTCGAGGTCGAACGCATGGACGCTCGAGCCGAAATAATCGTTGTGCCCGCCGCCGTAGACGATCATCGATCCGCTCGCCCCGCAACCCGATGCGCAGATCGCGCTGTTCCATCCCTCGGTGATGGCGCTGAAACCGGCCACGCCGTGCCAGGGCGACTTGGGCTCGCGCCCGGCAAGGCGGCGCAGCCGCTCCCTCACCGTTCGCGCCGGATTCAGGACCGGATCGCGCCCGGGATCGGTATCGGCAAGAAAGCGCGTCCCTCGCGCGGTCGGCGGCAGGCCGAGGTCCGGGGCATCGCCGGAGAGCGCGTACCAGCGACCGGCGGTCATCCGCTCGAGCCAATGCGGCTCACGGGCGATCAGGTTGCCCTCCGTGATCCGTTCTTCCGCCAGGGCGCGGCGCACGCCTGCGCAGGGATTTTGTGCGTTAAACTCGGGAGGCGAGAGCTTCGACCATCTTCTCCCGCACGCGTCCACGCCTCGCCATCATTCCGTCGGAGCCGTCCATGCGAACGTCGTACATCGTCCTTGTCATGATCGTCGCGCTGGCATCGTGCACCACGACGACGGTTTCCTCGACCTCCTCGTCGACCATCGCGCAGTGGCAGACGCGCGATATCTCGGAGCTGGTTGCCGTGATCGGGCCCTTCGACACGACCTCGATCCAGAACGACTCGCGCTCCTACGACTGGTTCCGGTTCGGCAACTGTCACCTGCGGGCCCAGACCGATCTCGACAACAAGATCCAGAAGGTCGTGCTGGAAGGCACCGGCCAGGGCTGCAACGTGTATCTCGACAAGCTCCGCAGCTGATCTCGTCACGGTCGCGACCTACGCGACGCTCGATCCGCTCGGGCTTCCCCCGGCGCGCTTCTCTTTGCGATAGCGACCCCGCAAGGCCAGGCCGCGCAACTCGTCGACGCGTCGCTGGTGAGTGAAGTTCTCCAGCACCCTGCGTCTCGCATTAAGCCCCATTTGTTTCGCTTCCGCCGGATGCAGAAGCAGTCTAGCGAGTCCCGCTACGACGGCGTCGAGCTGCTCGCCATCGACACGCAGGCCGGTCACCCCGTCGATCACCGCCGAGCCGGTTCCCCCCGCAAGGCCCGCCAGCGCGGGCCTGCCCGCGGAGGCGGCCTCCAGAAAGACCAGCCCGAAGCCTTCGGTGTCGCCATCGATGTCGCGATTGGGCATGGCGAACACATCGCAGGCGGCGTACCAGCGCGGGAGCTCTTCGTAGCTCACATGACCGAGCAGGTGCGTCCGATCCGCCACGCCGAGGCCGGAGGCGAGCTGCTCGAGGTATGGGCGATCGTCGCCGACTCCGATCAGCGCGAAATGAGCCTCGATGCCCTGCGCATGAAGCAAGGGCAACGCACGGACGAGCGTGTCGAACCCCTTGCGTCGCTGCAGCCTGCCGACGGAAAGGACGAGGTGCTCCCCGGGCCTGAGCGCGAGCTGCGCGCGCGGCCCCTCGCGGGGGATGCCGGGACGGAAACGCTCCTCGTCGACAGTTGGGTAGACGACCGCGATGCGCCCCGGATCGACGTCGAGAAGCCCGGCGAGTGTGTCGCGGGTGAAATCGCTGTTGGAAAGCACGGCGTCGGCATGGCGGAACACGAAACGCATCAGCGCAAACTTCCTGCCGCGCCCCCAGTTGGTGAGCTCCTCCCCGTGCGCGTAGACGAGAACCGGACGGCGCCAAAGTCGCGCGATGATCCACGCCACAAATCCCTCGGGCAGAACCCGGCCGGCAAAGATCGCGACGAAAGGGCGAGTCGCAGTCAGACGCACCGCGCTGGCGAGGAGCTTCAGGTAGATGAGCAACGACTCTGGCTTGAGCCACGGGATTCGCTTGAGCACAATGCGATGGATCGTGTTCGGATGCGCGAGGTCGAACTCGGCCGCCCCGGGCACATCCGCGGTGATCACGTGGATTTCCTTGCCGCCGAGCCTCCGGAAGTCGTCGTCGAAGGACACTGCCGTTCCGCCCTTGGTCGGGAGGAAGAGCTCGGTGATCATGAGCAGCGGCGTCTTCATTCTGACGGAGAGGCCTTCACAGCGTGGCGATGAGCTGCGCGCCGAGTCGCCCGTAGCGGCCGCCGTCGAAGCGACAGCTGCCGATGAAATGAACGAATTCGGTTACCCCGGGGCGCATCTTGTGGCAATCGGCGTACTTGGGGTGCGGCAGCACGATCGCGTCGGCCACGTTCGCGATGACGATATTCGACATGACCTGCTCGCTCCCCCATTCATCCCACTTGGCGCCGATGGCGGCGCGCATCTGGACGGAAATATCCTCCACGAACCTGCGCTCGAACGAGCCCGGCGCGAAGCCGGCGAAGCCCGAGCAGCCCCGCACGTAGCGCATCGACTCGAAGCCGCGAAGCTGGTCGAAGTGAGCCTCCGCGACGACCTGCACGTGCTCGGCGGCACGCCCGCTGAGCTTGCGCGCCGTTTCCAAGCGCTCGCGCATAGGTTCCGTTTTCTGCCGGTCCCAGGTTCCGAGCGCAAAGGCGACTTGTCGCGTCACGCACTCGCGCACCTCGTCGATCGCGCCAAGCGTGAGGGTGTCGCTGTCGAGCTGGACGACGTACCGATCGTGAACCAGTGCGGCGATCGCCAGCAGCCGCTCCCACGTGCCGCCGCTCGGGCATGCAGCGCTGCGGAATTCCTCGAGTCGGTGCATGACGGCCCCGGGAATGTGTTCTTGCAGCACCGCGCGATCCGCCGACGACAGGCTGCCATCGTCGAGCGCGTGCACCGCGCGGACGCCGATTCTCCGAGCGAATGATTTCGCCGCCAGCAGGTAGAGCAGCACGTCCTTGTGCTGGATCTGGCTCACCAGCGCTACGTTCGACGAGGCATCCAGGCCAAGCGGGGGCGAGCGCAGAACGGCACCGCACTGGGTCGCGAAGTGCGCGCGGCGAATTCGGTCCTTCAGGCCGTAGAACAACGGTATTTCCTCGTGCGATGCACTTGGCGATGCCCTTAGCCGTGCGCTTCAATGCACGGGGATGCGGCCAAAGCGCAAGCCTCAGCAAGGGTCTGCCTGATCTCGAGAGGCGTCATTGCGATGCCGCCAAGCTCGCGCAGGAAAAACGAGAAGTAGCCGCGGCACTTTTCAAAAAAACGATCCAGGTCGGATTCGCTGCGCACGTACGGGGTGCCGCCGGGCATGACGGAGGGCGAATGAAAGCTAAACACGAAGACGCGTATCCCCTGTGCCAGCAGGGTCGAAGTGAGCCGCCGCATTTCGCCTTCCGAATAGTCCTCAGGCGACAGGCGGATGCGCTCGATCGCGCGCAAACGCGCACAGGCGCCGGCGACGCCGAGGCGCCGCAAGGTCGGCTGGGTCGCGGCACGGTAGAGCGACGTGCCACCGACGCGCAGCCAACCGACGTATCCGCCGGTACCCGGCAGCCCGAGTAGCTTCCGCCGCTCGCCGAACCAGTACGGGTCGCTCGTGTAGCCCGAGTAATCGGGGCCGCCGTCCGCCGAAAAGTTGATCGGAACGGCAGGGCTGATGTCGACCTGGTAGCCGAGCTCCTCGAGGATCGTCGCCGTGTTGGCTCCGAACCCGTAGCGTCCCGCGAGATGCGTGAGAGGCCGCTGGCCGAACGCAGCCTCTATCTGCTCCGTGAGGCGCGCGAGCTTTTCTGCTTCGAGGTCCCGAGGGAGATTGCATGGATACGAGTTCCGGGTATTGACCTCTTCTACGTAAGGTGGACACACCCAGGGATGGAGGTGCGCCCCGATCAGCGCGCGTCCCGAGTCCGCGAAGGACCTGAGCGGTGCGATCGCCTCGTCCTGCGACGCGATCGGATAACCGATCACGTAGTTGGGCACGATACCGTGGGTCTCGAAAAGCTCCTGCGCCCGGCCGATTCGTCTCATGTGGGTCACGCCCGTTGCCCGACGGTCGTACGGCTTGCCCCAATCGAACTCTTCCTCGGTGTGCACCACGACGGCGAGGATGGGCCGCGTCTCGCGCGGCAAGCGGATCAGCTCGCGTTCCATGACGATATCGCGCGCATCAGAGATCCAGCGCGACAACCTCGGTGTAGAGATTGCTCACGTCGACGGCCGTCAGCGTGTCGCTGCGGAAAACCTTGCTGCGGTACCCCGACAGCTCGATGCAAAAGCGCGGCACTCGCGGCAGCAAACGGCATTCCACGCGGGTGAACGCAAGGCCGTGGCGCAGGAGCAGGTGGCTGCCGAATGCCCACCGGCAGCGCAGAAACGCCTCCGCATCGCTCAGAGCGAGGACGAATGCGCCGGCCACTCCCTTTAGCTGCGTGCGCTTCCAGACCACATAGCACCAGCGGCCCGCGCTGCTGCCTAGAGCGGCATGCTCCAGCCAGGGTAGATGGCGATGGTCGTGATAGGCCTTCGCATCCTCCGGACCGAGCAAGCGCTCGAACTCGGCTGCATCGACCACGATGCGCACGCCGGCAAGTGTCGCAAAGGGCCACGGCAGATTTGCCCAGATCGCCTGACGCTCGTTCATCGGTTTGAACTTGAGAAACTGCAACGTTCCCGACACCACCGCGGTCGGGGTGAGATCGCTGAAGTGGAAGCCTGCCTGGCCGGTGAGCGCCATGGCCAGCCGCATGCTCTGCGCGCGAAACCTCTCTTGTACACACCAGCTTGTAATGTTGCAAAAACGCTCGATGCGGCCTCGAACGGAGCGCTCGGAATAGATCGCGCCGATTCCGCCCACGATCCGGCCCTCGTGGCGCAGCAGAAAGCCGTTGTTCGGCTTGCCCGTGCACCAATTCTGCCGAAAGGCCTCTTCCCAGGCTGCCGCCGGCCTGGTGCGATCGAGGTTGTCGGCGAGAAAACGGCAGAATTCGGGCAAATCCTCGTTGCGGATCGGTTCGAGGCTCGGCAGATCCATCGCTTAGGTTTCGTTGCGAGCGCTTAGTATAATGGGCCCTCTTCCGACGGACCACGCAGAGACGAGGAAATACCCGTGCTGCACATGCCGCCGATCTCCTTGTGGTGACGATAGCCGCAGCTTCTACGCGCAGCATCGAGCCGACGCGGCACGTCGAGGCATCAACCCTGCCCGGCTTCGCCCGGGACGGAGACGGCCGGCCGCGCATCGGGTTGGGCGCCGAGGAGATCTACGCCTACGGCCATCTGATTCGCCTGACCGAGGAGCTCGTTCTCGGCCAGTTCTCGCGCGGCCTTGTATCGGGGACGACGCACACCTGCCTGGGCCAGGAGATCGCAGCGCTCTCGGTCGTGCGCGCGCTCGATCACCCGGAAGACGCGGTGCTGTCGAATCACCGCAACCATGGTCACTTTCTTGCCTACTCGGGCGATTTTCTCGGGCTCGTCGCGGAGATCATGGGACGCGAAGCCGGCGTCTGTCGCGGCCGCGGCGGCAGCCAGCACCTCGCGTGGCGCCATTTTCACAGCAATGGCGTACAGGCAGGCATGATGGGGATCGCCGCAGGCCTCTCGCTTGCGCGCAGGAAGCGCGGGAGCGATGGCCTGGTTGTCGCGATGATCGGCGACGGCACTCTGGGACAGGGCCTCGTCTACGAGAGCATGAATCTCGCTTCGGTGTGGCAGGGCCCGCTGCTCGTCGTCGTCGAGAACAATGGGATTGCGCAGACGACGTACACGCGCGAGACGATCGGCGGCAGCATCGACGCGCGCGGCGCAGCGTTCGGCCTCTCGACCTGGCATTTTGCCGACGACGATCCTGAATTCTGCCGCAAGGTTGCGAACGTGGTGGCCGAGGTGCGCGCCGCGCGGCGGCCCGGATACCTCGTCATCGACACGCGGCGCATGGGGCCACACAGCAAGGGCGACGACCTGCGCCCCGGCGAGGAGATGGCCGGCATTCGCAGCCGCGACCCGCTCGCGGCTCTCGGGCGGCGCTTGCCGGAGGCGGCGCGCTCGCGCATCGAGGAACGCAACACGAGCTTCATCAACGCGATCCGCACGCAGGCGGAAGCCTCTCCCGAGGCGCGCTACGGCGAGCTGCCCGGGCATATCTTCGCGGCGTCCGCCGTGCCTCTCGCGAGCGGCAGTTATCCGGTGCCGGTCGCGGGCACGAGCGTGCGGCAGTCGCTCAACGCCGCGTTGCGCCACCTCCTCCAGACCGTGCCGGAAGTCCTGCTGCTCGGCGAAGATCTGCACGATCCCTATGGGGGCGCGTTCAAGGTCACGCAGGGCCTCTCCACCGAATTCCCGGGGCGGGTCATCTCGACGCCGATCAGCGAAGCCGGCGTCGCAGGCGCGTCGATCGGCCTGGCGCTCGCCGGATTCAAGCCGATCACCGAGGTGATGTTCGCCGACTTCCTCACGCTGTGCATGGACCAGATCTACAACCACGCCGTGAAGTTTCCGGGCATGTTCCGCGACATGGCCGTGCCGCTGGTCATCCGCGCGCCGAGCGGCGGCCGGCGCGGCTATGGGGCGACGCACAGTCAGAGCCCCGAGCACCTGTTCGCTTCCGTGCCCGGACTGACCGTCGTCTACGCAAGCCAGCGACACGATGCTGGACGCCTGCTCGTCGACGCGACGCTGCGCTGGCCCTACCCCGTGCTCTTTCTGGAGCACAAGCTGCTCTACGCGGAAAAGCAGGACGCTGCCGGCTACACGGCTCTCCAGGGAGAGGACGACGTGGCAGCCGAGCTGTTTCCGACGCTGCGCGGCGGCGACGCTGAGGCGGACGTCACGCTGCTCACCTACGGCGGCATGCTGCCGCTCGTCGAAGCAGCGGCGCGACGACTGCGCGAGGAAGAGGAACTCGCCGTGGAGATCGTCGTCCCCTCCCTTCTTGCGCCACTGCCGGCAGCCTTGCTCGCCAAGCACCTGCTGGCGTGCACGCGCGTGGCGATCATCGAGGAGTCCCATCACCAGTACGGCGTCGGCGCCGAGATTGCCGCGACGCTGCTCGAGCGCGGCTATCGCGGCAGGCTGCTGCGCATCGGTGCGCCTCCATTGCCAATCCCGTCGGCGCGCAGCCTGGAGCGGCAGATGCTGCCTGACGAAGCGCGCGTGGTCGACGAAGTGCTTGGGATGATCTGAGAACCTGCATGCCCAGCCCACTGCGCGTACCGCGCGTGAACAACAACGACGACAGCGTTCGCGTCGTGGATCTCGGGGTCAAGGAAGGCGACTTCGTCAAGCGCGGCCAGATCGTCGGCGCGGTCGAAACGGACAAGGCCGTGCTCGACGTGCCCGCGGAGCAGGAAGGGTTCGTGCTCAAGGTTCTCCGTCGCAAGGGAGATTCGGCCAGCGTGGGCTCCGTGCTGCTGTGGCTCGGTGCAGCGGCCGACGAGCGCGTGCCGGAGCCGTCTGCGGAAGCCGAGGTTGAATCGGGGCCCGGGCAAACCTCCCGACCTACCGCCAAGGCCCAGGCCATGCTGCGGGAGCTGGGCCTCGATGCGAGCGCGATCCCCGCCGCGGGGGAGCGGCTCAGCGTTTCGGACATCGAGGCATGGCTTGCGCAGCGCTCCGCGACGCACGACCGGCCCGCCCCCACGCGTGAAGAAGCCGCGCCCGAAATCCGCGGCCAATACCGGGTGCTCTCGGCCGAGGAGCATGGCATGTTGTCGGCGGTGCTGTGGCACCGCGACCGTGCCGCGCCTGCGTATCTGGAGCTCGAATACGACCCGCAGCCCTGGGAGAGCTACGCGGCGGACTATGCGCACCGGAACAAGCTCATGCTCTCGCCGCTCCTTGCGCTCCTCGCCTTCCGGCTGGTCGAGCTCGCGAAGGCCAACCCGCGCATCAACGCCACGGTCGTCGGCAAGCGTGCGTACCAATATGCGCCCGTGAACCTCGGCTTCACCGTGCAGGCCGGGCCGACGCTGTACCTTGCCGTGGTCCGCGACGCACAGGAAATGAGCGCCGGCCGCTTTATCGACGCGCTAGGCGAAGTTCAGCGCCACGCGATGGCACACAAGCTGCGGCCAAGCGAAGCCACAGGCGCGACGCTCGC
>DATJZM010000075.1:0-13745 GCA_035499135.1 Casimicrobiaceae bacterium
CTGCCGCTCGCGCACATGAAGGAGGTGCGCCGGATCGCCCGCGAGAGCGGCGTGCCCGTGCACATCGATGGCGCGCGCCTCTTCAACGCCGCCGCTGCGCTCGGCGTGGAGGCACAGGAGGTTGCGCAGCACGGTGACAGCGTGTGCTTCTGCGTCTCCAAGGGCCTGTCCGCTCCCGTCGGCTCCATCCTGTGCGGCAGCCGCGTATTTATCGAGAAGGCCCGCGCCTATCGCCGCATGGTCGGCGGCAACATGCGCCAGTCGGGTCCGCTCGCGGCAGCGGGCATCGTTGCGCTCGAGAACATGGTCGGGCGCCTGCCGGAGGATCATCGCAGCGCCAAACGCCTTGCGCAGGGGATGCACAAGATTGACGCGAGCATCGTCGATCCCGCGACGGTGGAGACGAATCTCGTGCGCGCTGCCATGCGCGCGAGCGGGCGCAAGGCCGCCGGGTGGTCGGCGCAGCTCAAGGAGCGTGGCGTGCTGGTGAGCCCGTGCGCGACCTGGGACCTGCGCTTCGTCACGCATCGCCATATCGGTGACGCCGAGGTCGACCGCGCGCTCGCCGCGATCGGCGAGCTGTGGAAAGGGAAGTAGCCCGCGACAGCGCCTTCAGCGCACGCGCTTTGCGCTGAAGCTTTCCTCGATGTTGTCGTGGAAGTAACTGCCCGGGGACGGCGCGTTCATCAGCCTCCGGTAGACCTCCTCCGACACGCCGGAATACTGCACGATGCTGCCGCTCGAGAACTCGACCTCGAGCACGCGGTTGCGCGCGTCGTAGCCGGCCGAGCGGATGCTGCTCGCGCTCAGGCGCTTGCGTTCCATGCAGCCGCCTATTGGAGCGCTTCGCGCACGATCGCGTCGAGCAGCCGCCCGACCGCGCGCAGCGCCGGCGCGGTCGGCGGCGGCTTGCGGTACGCGATGTAGACCTTTTCCGCGTCGTCAGCGAGCGTGTAGACCGCAATCGCGTACGGGCAGTACGCAATGTTGCGCGGGTCGGCCTCCATCGTCGAGCGCGACACGCTGGCGCTGCAGAATTCCAGCACCTCGGCGCGGTCGTAGATGCGGCGCTCGCGGCCGATGTCCTTGCCGGTGCGCTCGAGCATGTCGCCGACGTATGCGGTGTAATTAAGAACGAGCCCCTTGTCGCCGATCGCGAGCATCACGCGCTCCTTGACGTCGTCGAATCCGCCCTTCGCCGGGCGCACCGTCACGTCGGCGCCGGCGGCGGCGCCGGCAGCTGCGAATCCCGCGATCAACAGCGCGCTCGCGCGCAGAACTTTCGACAGCATGGCTTCCTCCCCGGGTTGGCGACGCGCCGTGCGATGGACTAGACTAAGGCCGGTGCGTTCGCGTGGAAACCAGTATAGCCGCGACTTGCGGCCCTGTGCGAGGGAAGCCGTGCGATGAAGCTATGGATCGTTGCCGCAGCGGGTGCCGCCGCATTGGCTGGTTCGGGCGCGATCGCCGCCGAGCCGGCGCGTGATTCGCACGCCGAGCGCTGTGCGGAAGCCGCGCGTGCGCTCAGACTGCAGGGGGAAGAACGTCAGCGTTATATCGCCGCATGCGCGGCGGTCAAGGAAAACGCACAGCCGCCCGCCGACGAAGATCCGGTGCTCGCCGCGGCCAGGCGCGCGTGCTGAACGGGCGAAAAGCGCGGCGTCGGTCCTAACTGCCCATCGGAAACGGCCACGCGCCGGGTATCGAGATCGGGCGCGGCACGGCCGGGGCCGCCGGCTTGCGTCTGGCAGCGGAACTGGATTTTTTCGCGGCCGTCTTTCTGCTGACGACGCGACGGGCCGGCCGGGACTTCCGGCCGGACAGCTTCTTTTTCTTCTTCTTCGCCGCTTTTTTTCGCTTGGCCATGGATTGCCTCCTGTCATGGTTGACCGGCTCACCGCGCACGCGCGCCACGGTGAGTCCACCCGCGGCAACCGGCGCACCGGCCGCCGCAAACGCCGCCGCGCGGCGGCGGATCTTCTAGTGCAAGGCCGACAGCGCCTTGCTTGCCACGTCGCGGTAGAGCACCTCGGGATCGAGCTTGATACCGCCTTCCCACATCACCGTGTTCTCGATCGGGTCGACCGCGACGCGGTTGAACGTGTCGATGTCCCCGAGCATCCGGAAGTACTTGGTGTGCACGAGGTCGCCGAGGTAGACGTGGCCTTCGAGCCCGTCGTTGAAGCGCAGCCACAGCGTGTAGTTGTCTTCAGCCCGGCATTCGGTGATGGTATGCATGCGGCGTCGATTCCTCGGATATCGGTTCGCTAACAGGCTTAATCCCAACTGAGTGCCCCTCCCGTCTGGTATTCGATCACGCGCGTTTCGAAGAAATTGCGCTCTTTCTTGAGATCGATCATCTCCGACATCCACGGGAACGGGTTCGACGCGCCCTCGAACATCGGATCGAGACCGATCTGCTGGCAGCGCCGGTTGCAGATGAAGCGCAGGTATTCCTTGAACTGCGAGGCGTTGAGCCCCAGCACTCCGCGCGGCATCGTGTCCTCGGCGTAGCGGTACTCGAGGTCGACCGCCCGTCGCATGAGCCCGCGCACCTCCTCGCGGAATTCCGGCGTCCACAGGTGCGGGTTCTCCATCTTGACCTGGTTGATGAGGTCGATGCCGAAATTGCAGTGCATCGACTCGTCGCGCAGGATGTACTGGTACTGCTCGGCCGAGCCGGTCATCTTGTTCTGCCGCCCGAGCGCAAGGATCTGCGTGAAGCCGACGTAGAAGAACAGCCCCTCCATGATGCAGGCGAACACGATCAGGCTCTTCAACAGCTTCTGATCTGCCTCCATCGTGCCCGTCTTGAAGGTCGGGTCGGTGAGCGTGTCGATGAACGGGATCAGGAACTCGTCCTTGTCGCGGATCGACTTGATCTCGTGGTAGGCATTGAAGATTTCCGCCTCGTTCAAGCCCAGGCTCTCCACGATGTACTGGTAGGCGTGGGTATGGATCGCCTCCTCAAAGGCCTGGCGCAGCAGATACTGGCGACATTCGGGCGCGGTGATGTGGCGGTAGGTGCCGAGCACGATGTTGTTGGCAGCGAGCGAATCAGCAGTGACGAAGAAGCCGAGATTCCTCTTGACGATCAGCCGCTCGTCGTCGGTGAGCCCGTTCGGGTTCTTCCACAGCTCGATGTCGCGCTGCATGTTGATCTCTTGCGGCATCCAGTGATTGGCGCACGCGGCGAGATACTTGTCCCAGGCCCACTTGTACTTGAACGGGACGAGCTGATTGACGTCGGACTGGGCGTTGATGACGAGCTTGTCCTCGACGCGGACGCGGCGGAAGCCGTTGGCCATCGCCTGCGCCTCGACGTCGAGGTCGTGCACGGGCTCGCGCGAAAGGATGCCCCCCGTGGTCTGGGCGAGGATGGTCTCCGGTGACGGTGGTGTGACGCGCGGCTGCGTCGGGGGCGTCACGAAATCGTCTTCGAAGGTGAGCATAATCGGTCTCGGTTCCTGTCCTGGTGTCGCTGTTCTGTCGCTGTCCTCCCTCGCACCCAGCACCATAGTTTGGGGCGGGGGACTCTTTTTCTCGCGGTATCGAACGGGGACAAAAGCCACCGCGTACGGTTGCCGCCGCCGCGGAGATTCCCTTGGAAGGGAGGCTCTATCCCGTCAGTGCACCGCCTTCAGCCTCGCATACAAGTAATCGGGAGCGAAATCCTGGCCCTCGTGCCAGGCGATGGTGGCCAATCCGTAGTCCAGATAGAACTGCGCGAAACGCTCCCGATCGCGCAATCCTTCGAACTCCTCGCCGTACAACTCGTCGGCAAGATCGACCACGCCCTTTCTTCCGTCGTTGAACTCCAGCCAAACCTTGTAGTCACCGAGATACCGCGCATCCACCACATGACATGGTGCGTGCTCGTACTGGGCCATCTACCTGGTCCTCCGGTTGGTTGCCTCAGACACCTCCGCTATTGCCCCTCCCGACGCGTTTCGCGTCGTAACGCCCGGCGTTCTCCTTGGCCAACCCGAACCAGCTCCTGTCTGGGTTCGCGCCGGATCTCGTTGCTCGGCTTCGCGAGTCGTGCGCTGCCCGCGCAGCGCCTGCAGCCGCTACTGGCATGACTCGCAATTCGGATCGTCGATCCTGCACATCTTCGGCTCGGGCTCCTCCACCGCGTGCCTCGACGCGGAGGCCTTGAGGCTCGATGCAGCCGCTCCGCCCGCACCCCCGCCGCCGCTCGGCACGGCATTGAGCTCGCCGCCCTTGCCGGTCGACTTCTCGGCCGACGTCGCGGCCAGCGTGCGCAGGTAGTACGTCGTCTTGAGTCCGCGCACCCAGGCGAGCTTGTACGTTTCGTCCAGTTTCTTCCCTGAAGCGCCGGCCATGTAGATGTTGAGCGACTGCGCCTGGTCGATCCATTTCTGCCGCCGCGCGCCCGCCTCGACGATCCACTTCGCGTCGACCTCGAATGCCGTGGCGTAGAGCGCGCGCAGCTCGGCCGGCACGCGGTCGATCTTGGCGAGCGAGCCGTCGAAATACTTGAGATCCGAAACCATGACCTCATCCCAGAGGCTGAGTTTCTTCAACTCCGCCACGAGGTGCTCGTTCACCACCGTAAACTCGCCCGAGAGGTTCGACTTGACGTAGATGTTCTGATACTCGGGCTCGATCGAGGCGCCCACGCCGACGATGTTGGAGATGGTCGCAGTCGGCGCGATGGCGATGCAGTTGGAATTGCGCATTCCGTGCTTCTTGATACGCGCGCGCAGCACGTCCCAGTCCATCGCCGAAGAGCCGTCGATCTCCACGTAGCCGCCGCGCTCCTCGGCGAGGAGCTTCAGCGAGTCCTGCGGCATCATGCCGCGGTCCCACAGACTCCCCTTGTAGCTGCTGTAGCGGCCGCGCTCTTCGGCCATCTCGGTGGAAGCCCAGTACGCGTAGTAGCAGACCGCCTCCATCGACCGGTCGGCGAACTCCATCGCGGCCTCGGACCCGTAGGGCGTGTGCAGCAGGTGCAGGCAATCCTGGAAGCCCATGATGCCCAGCCCAACCGGCCGGTGCTTGAGGTTCGAGTTGCGCGCCTTGGGGACCGCGTAGTAGTTGATGTCGATCACGTTGTCGAGCATACGCATCGCAGTCTCGATCGTGGTCTTGAGCTTCTCGTGGTCGAGCTCCCAGCCGCCCTTGACGGACTTCATGTGGTTCAGGAGGTTGACCGACCCCAAGTTGCACACCGCGATCTCGCTCTCGCTGGTGTTGAGCGTGATCTCGGTGCAGAGATTCGAACTGTGCACCGTGCCGACGTGCGACTGCGGCGAGCGCACGTTGCAGGCGTCCTTGAACGTGATCCACGGATGCCCGGTCTCGAAGAGCATGGAGAGCATCTTGCGCCAGAGCTGCACGGCCGGGATCTTCTTGAAGAGCTTGAGCTCGCCGCGCGCCGCCTTCTCCTCGTAACGCGCGTAGGCCTCCTCGAACTTGCGACCCCACTTGTCGTGGAGGTCCGGCACGTCCGAGGGCGAGAACAGCGTCCACTCGCCGCCCTCCATCACCCGCTTCATGAACAGGTCCGGGATCCAGTTGGCGGTGTTCATGTCGTGCGTGCGCCGCCGGTCGTCGCCGGTGTTCTTGCGCAGCTCGAGGAACTCCTCGATGTCCAGATGCCAGCTCTCGAGGTAGCTGCACACGGCCCCCTTGCGCTTGCCCCCCTGATTCACCGCGACCGCGGTGTCGTTCACCACCTTGAGGAAGGGCACCACGCCCTGGCTCTTGCCGTTGGTGCCCTTGATGTGCGAGCCCAGCGCACGCACGTTGGTCCAGTCGTTGCCGAGCCCGCCGGCGAACTTGGACAGCAGCGCGTTCTCCTTGATCGCCTCGTAGATCCCGTCGAGATCGTCCGCCACCGTGGTGAGGTAGCAGGAGGAAAGCTGCGAGCGGTGCGTCCCGGAGTTGAACAGCGTCGGCGTGCTCGACATGAAATCGAAGGTCGACAGCACGTTGTAGAACTCGATCGCCCGCGCCTCGCGCTCGACCTCGTTCAATGCGAGGCCCATCGCCACGCGCATGAAGAACGCCTGCGGCAGCTCGAAGCGCCGCCCACTCCCACCAAACTGAGCGTACTGGTCGACGAGGAAGTAGCGATCGTAGAGCGTCTGCAGGCCGAGGTAGCCGAACTGCAGGTCGCGCTCTGGAACGAGCGCCGCGCCGAGCACCTTCAGGTCGTACTGCTGCAGCGCCTCGTTGAGGAGCCCGATCTTCATGCCGTGCTTGACGAAGCGCGGGAAGTATTCGGCGTACTTGGTCGCCATGTCGGCCTGCGTGGCTTCCTCGCCCAGCGCCTCGTAGCGCAGCGCGTCAAGCAGCAGCCGTGCCGTGACGAGGCTGTACGCCGGGTCCTTTTCGATCAGCGTGCGCGCGGCGAGGACGACGCAGCGGCGCACCTCGTCCATCGCCACGCCTTCGTACAGATCCTTGAGTGTGGCCTTAAGGATGCGCTCCGGATCGACATCGGCGAGCCCGGCGCAGGACGAACGCACCAGCTCGGTCAGTCGCGCGAGGTCGAGCGGCTTCGACACGCCGCTGTCGACGACGTTGATCGCGCCGGCGTCCTCGGTCTTCGTCTCCTTCTGTTTCTGCTGCGCCCGCTCCTGAGCGCGCTTCTCGCGGTAGAGCACGTACGCGCGCGCGACCTCGTGCTCGCCGCCGCGCATCAGCGCAAGCTCGACCTGGTCCTGGATCTCCTCGATGTGGATCGCCCCGCCCTCGGGCTTGCGGCGCATGAGCGCCGCAACCACGACGTCGGTGAGCGTCGCGGTGAGCTCGCGCACGCGGGCGGAAGCCGCGCTCTGCCCGCCATTCACAGCCAGAAACGCCTTGGTGAGCGCGATGGCGATTTTCGAGGGCTCGAAGGCCACCACCGCGCCGTTGCGCCGGATGACTTTGTACTGCGCGAGCCTGGGATCGGTGTTCACTGCAAGCGGCGCTGCCTGCTCACCTGCCATCGTTGTTTTCAGATTTGTGACGGATGGCACGGCGGCAGAGCTGGCAACTTGCATGGTACGTTCTCCTGGCGAAATCTTGTCGTTCTTGGTACTGATCACCCGGACCAGCAGGAAGCGCAAATTCCAGTGCTGGCGCGGGTTTCCGGCTGCCGGCCTCCCTGTTTCTCTCCTGCGCCCAGGGGGCGCTCCTCGGCGGCTTTCGGAATTCCCTTAGGAATCAAAACCTACTATATCTTGTGTTCAAGTGCAAGATCAACACTAATCATAGTAGCTTGGCCATCGCGACGCAAGCGCTTTTTGATACACAGATGCTGGGCTGGAAAAGCGTCAAAAAATCAGTGGGCTAACACTCGATCTGCCGACACTGCACCGATTGCGCACTGCTTTTCCACGATGTTGTGCACAGGGCCAAAGCTTATGCTGCGCGGCGCGCCGATGTGACACGCCATTGCTCGTTTTTTTGGCGACTGCGGGCGCTACTGCTAGGCGTGTCGCGCGGTCGAGACGACGCACACCTGGCGGAGCTTCCCGCTGCGCGGATCACCGCGCGCAGGCAGGTCGCGCTCGAGCGTGAGCACGACGTCGGGCAGCGACTGGCGCGCGAGATAGTCCCGCAGTCCGCGCGCCGCTGCCGCCCACGCGGCGGTGCGATCGCTCGCCTCGTGCGGGTCGAGCCGCAGCGCGAGACGGTCGGCGGCCGTCTGCAGGATCTGGAAGCGATGGAGCCCCGCGGCCTCCTCGACCACGGTGGACAGAGCGAGCGGCAGGAGGCGCACGATCGTCCCGTCGCGCGCGGTGAGCGACACGATGTCGTCGCGCCGTCCTTCCACCTGGATAGCGGGCAGCGGGTTGCCGCAGGGACAGGGCCCCGCGAGCACAGTGATGCTGTCGCCGAGATCGTAGCGCACGATCGGCTGTGCGCGGTTGGCGAGGTTGGTGAGCAGCGCGGAATGCGAGGTGCGGCCTGGAGGCGTGGGGCTGAAGTCGGCTTCCACCGGCTCGAGCACTACCCAGTCCGCGTTCACGTGCAGCCATCCCTCGTCGCAGCCGTAGGCGATGGATAGCGCTTCGGAGCTTCCATACTCGTTGATGACCGGGCAGCCGAAGGCACGCTCGATCACCTTGCGGGTGGCCGTCGTCATGCACTCTCCGCCGGACCAGAGCAGCGAAGGCTCGATCGTGAGCCGCCGCGCCTCGCGTTCCTCGGCGAGCAGCGCGAGCATGGTCGGATAGCTAGCGACGAACGCTGGCGCGTAGGCGTTGAGCTCCCGCACGACCTCGGGCAGCGGATCGAGCACCGACAAGCTCTTGCGGGAGAGCCACGGGCTCGCGCGCGTGAGCCGCTCCCAGGATACGATGCTCGCGTAGTGATCGTCGCGCGCAGTGATGAGCGCCGCCTTCCCGCCGGAACCGAAGACGCCTGCGGCATAGCGCCGGCCCAGCCCCGCCGCGCCGAGCTGCACCCCGATCAGCGCGTCGTACGTGGCGAGCGCCTCGCCATCCTGCACGAACACGCCGGGCACGCCGCTGCTGCCCGAGCTCTTCCACACCGCGTAGCGGTTGAGGTAGCGCATGCCGATGTGCGCGCGGTCGGCGAGGAAGGCCTCGACGCCGGCGCGGTTGATCTGCGGGTCGGTCACCCACCGATCGAAGTCGTCCATCAGCGCGCGCTTGGTCACGACCGGTAGCGCGTCGAGCGGGGCATCGGCGCGAAGGCCGCGCCAGGCGTCGCGGTAGTACGGCGAGCGCTCGCGCACGAAGGCGAGAAGCTGCGCCAGCCGTTCCCCGCGCGCCACGGCGATCGCCTCGGCGCCGCCGCTTCGGGTCCACCAGGTCTCCGACATGCGCGATACCCACGCGAGCCACGCCGCGGACGACTGGATCGGGTCCCAGGACCGGCTGCGTGTGCTCGCCTGCACGGCGCGTGCCTCCGCTTCGGGGCCGACGTCCGCCGGCGCGGGCCCCTGGTTCACTCGTACCCGCGTCAAACCGGCGCCACTTGCCGCCGGACGGGCCTCGCATGGTATTTTATGCCGCCATGAACGACCGAGCGACCTCATTTGCTACGCCAGCGCCCGAGGCGCCGACCGCGACCGGTGCGGCGGCGCGCTACCTCGCCGGCATCGGCAGCCAGACCAGTATTCCGTTCCGCGTCGTGTTCGCAAACGGCTCCGCATACCGGAACCACGACACGGCACCGGCGTTCACCATGAGGTTCAACACGCGGCAAGCTGAGCTGCGTGTCCTGCGCTACGGTCATGTCGGACTGCTCGAAGCCTACTTCGACGGGGGTATCGACTTCGACGGCGATCTCGCGATGGCTGCCCGTGTCGCGTTCGAGGCGGGCTTCGACACGCGGCCGAACAAGCTGGTGCACCTGCGCAACCTCTGGCACGAATACCGGTTCTCCAATCGCTCGATCGCGCAGGCGAAGGCCAATGCGCGCTTCCACTACGGGCTCGGCGAGGCGTTCTATCGCTACTGGCTCGATCGCGTCGGCATGATGTACACCTGCGCGTATTGGAAGGAGGGCACGAAGAGCGTCGAGGAGGCGCAGGTCAACAAGATGGACCACGTCTGCCGCAAGGTGCAGCTCAAGGCGGGCGAGACCTTCGTCGACGTGGGTTGCGGCTGGGGCGGGCTGCTCTTCCACGCCTACGAGCATTACGGCGCGCTCGGCACCGGCATCAACACGACCACCGAGCAGGTCAACGAACTGCGCGCCGAGATCGCGCGGCGCGGGCTCGCGGACAAGATCGGGCTTGTTGAATGCGACTTTCGCGAGATACCCGGGCAGTACGACAAGCTCCTCTCCATCGGGACGCTCGAGCACGCGGGCCGCGACTCGCTCGCGCCGGTCGTCAGGGCGCACGCCGATGCGATGAAGCCCGGCGCGCTCGGCGTGATCCACTTCATCGGGCACGTGGGACGCTTCGAGACCGAGTTCTACATCCGCGAGTGCATCTTCCCAGGCGGCTGGATCCCGAGCCTCGCCGAGGCGATCGAGGCGATGGAGGCCTCGGGCCTCGAAGTGGTCGACGTCGAGAACCTTCGCCGCCATTACGCGCCCACGCTCGACGCCTGGGCTGAGCGCTTCGACGCGAGCTGGGAGAAGATCCATGCGCTCGATCCGAAGCGCTTCGACGAGCGCTTCCGCCGCACCTGGCGCACCTACCTCTGGGCGTGCGCCGAGATGTTTCGGGCGAAGAACGGGCACACGCACCTGTTCCAGGTGCTGGTGAGCAAAGGCAACATCGACTCCAAGAATTACCCGATGAGCCGCGCATTCCTGTACGCGGGAGACCGCTCCCATCCGTCCTGAGGCTGTCGCCGGACGAACGGTGGTGCCCCGGTCTGACCACGAGCGCGTTCCGGGATCGAGAGCATGAACGCCTATGTCGAGCGGAAGGCCGAGCTGATCGCGAGGCTCGGCGCGGGCGCAACGGATTTCGGCCTCGCCAAGGATACCTCAAACCTCTTTCGCGACCGCGCGCCGCGAGCGCGGCCAGCGATCGATCTCAAAGGCTTCAACCACGTCATCGCGGTGGACGCGCGGGCAGGGCTGGTCGAGGCCGAGGGGATGGTGCGCTACGCCGATCTCGTCGACGCCACGCTCGCGCACGGCACGATGCCGGCGGTCGTGCCGCAGTTGAAGTCGATCACCCTCGGCGGCGCGGTCGCCGGCGTGGGCATCGAGGCAACCTCGTTCCGCCAGGGGCTCGTGCACGATGGCGTCGTCGCCCTCGAGGTGCTGACCGGCGACGGGCGCATAATCGCCTGCACTCGCGACAACGAGCACCGGGATCTCTTCTTCGGCTTTCCCAATTCATACGGCACGCTCGGCTACGCGCTCAAGGTCACCTCGCGCACGCTGCCGGTGAAGCCGTACGTCGCAGTCGAGCATGTTCGCTACGCCGACCCCGAGGCCTGCTTCGCCGACGTTGCGCGCTTTGCTGCCGACTCCGGGGTCGACTTCCTCGACGGCGTCGTCTTTTCACCGCACGAGCTCTATCTGTCCTGCGGGCGCTTCGTCGACGATGCGCCAGCGACGAGCGACTACAGCTACGAGCGCATCTACTACCGCTCGATCCGCGAGCGCTCGAGCGACCTCCTCACTGCGCGCGACTATCTCTGGCGCTGGGACACGGACTGGTTCTGGTGCTCGAAGAACCTGGGGGCGCAGAACCCGCTGCTGCGCCGACTCTACGGCCGCAAGCGGCTGAACTCCATCACCTACCAGAAGATCATGCGCTGGAACTCTCGCTGGGGACTCACCCGCACGCTCTCGCGCCTCACCGGCGCCCGGCCGGAGTCGGTGATCCAGGACGTCGACATCCCGCTCGCGCGGGCGGCGGAGTTTCTCGAGTTCTTCCACTCCAGCATCGGGATACTGCCCGTATGGCTCTGTCCCATCCGGGCAGCGCAGCCGGGCGCGCGCTTTCCGCTGTACCCGCTGCGCGAGGACACGCTGTACGTGAACTTCGGCTTCTGGGACGTCGTCCACGACCGCAGAGGACAGCCCGACGGCTTCTACAACCGCGCGATCGAGCGCAAGGTCACCGAACTCGGCGGCATCAAGTCGCTGTACTCGGACTCGTACTTCGGCGAGGAGGAGTTCTGGTCGATCTACGATCGTGAGACTTACCTTGCGCTCAAGCGCCGCTACGATCCGAGGGGAGCGCTGCCGGGGCTGTACGACAAGGTGGTGCGCGGCAGGGCCGCCGCGCCATGACCCACTACGACGTATTCAACGGCGATGCGGACGGCCTGTGCGCGCTGCACCAACTCCGACTCGAGGAGCCACGCAAATCGGTGCTCGTCACCGGCGCGAAGCGCGACATCGAGCTGCTCCCTCGCGTCGAAGCGACGGCCGGCGACACGGTTACCGTTCTCGACGTGTCGGCCGCGACGAATCATGCATCGCTCGTCGCGCTGCTCGAGCGCGGTGTCGCCGTGCAGTATTTCGATCACCACTTTCCCGGCGAGCTCCCGCAGCATCCGAAGCTCACCGCGGCGATCGACACTTCGCCGCGCGTGTGCACCGGAATCATCGTTGATCGCTACCTGAAGGGTAAGCAGCGCGTCTGGGCCGCGGTTGCGGCGTTCGGCGACGATCTCATCGAGCCCGCCCGCGCGCTTACCGGAGAGCTCGGCCTCGACGGGGCACAGCAGCGCGCCCTGCAGGAGCTCGGTGAAGCGCTTGCGTACAATGCCTATGGCGACACCGAGGCCGATCTCATCGTCCATCCCGCCGCGCTGTATCGGCGCGTCGCGCCGTACGCCGATCCGTTCCGGCTGCTGGCCGAGGAGCCGCTCATCGCGCGCATCGCCGAGACGCGGCGCGAGGATCTCGCGCGTGCGGCGAAAGCCGAGCCCGACTATCTTTTCGGTCGCGCAGCCGTCTACGTGCTGCCGGACGCCGCGTGGTCGCGGCGCGTGCGCGGCGCGCTCGGCAACGAGCTCGCACAGCGCAATCCCGATCGCGCGCACGCGATCCTCACGCCGAACGCCGCAGGTGGCTACGTAGTGAGCGTGCGCGCCCCGCGATCGAATCCCACCGGCGCGGACGCGCTGTGCCGCGGCTTCGCGAGCGGGGGAGGGCGCGCCTCGGCGGCGGGGATTAACCACCTTCCCGCCGACGGCCTACGCGATCTCATCCGACGCCTCGGCGAAGCCTTTCGCTGACGAACAACGTCGCGCGGAGCGGCGAGCGCTGCCAAGCGCTTGGGCGTCGCAATCGCCGGCCTACGGGTGACCCGGCGCGGCTTCGGTCGTCAGCCTAAGCCGCCCGCTCGAGCTCGGGCGTCCACCGTCCGCCGCGCGCGAGGCTGTTCATTTTCACGCGCCGGTAGAACGCCTGCTGGGCCGCGGCGACGTTCTCGCGCTTGCCGCCCCAGGCGCGCATCGCCGGGTCCTGCAGCGCGCGCGCATAGGAGAAGGAGAGCACCCACGGCGCCTGCGGGCTCATCGCGTTCATCGCGTTGAGATTCGCCGTCGCCTCCTCGGGCTTCTGGCCGCCGGAGAGAAAGTTGATCGTCGGCACTGCCGCCGGCACGCAGCGTTTGAGCACGCGCAGCGTCGCTTCCGCCACCTGCTGCGGGCTCGCCTTGTTTGGGCTCTCCTTGCCAGGAAGCACCATGCTCGGCTTGAGCACCACGCCTTCGAGCGCGACGCGATGGCGGAACAGCGCGTCGAACACCGCGTGCAGCACCGCTTCGCTCACCTCGTAGCAGCGCTCCAGCGTGTGGTTGCCGTCGATCAGCACCTCGGGCTCGACGATCGGGACGAAGCCTTCCTGTTGGCAGACCGCAGCGTAGCGGGCGAGCGTCTCCGCGTTCGCGCCGATGCCGAGCGGCGTCGGGTTGCTGTCGGTGATTGCGTACACCTCGCGCCACTTGGTGAAGCGCGCGCCCTTCGCCTTGTAGCCCTTGAGCCGCTCGGCGAGGCCGTCGAGCCCCTGCGTAATGAGATCGCCGCCGGCGCCCGGAAGCGGCACCGTGCCTTTGTCGACCTTGATCCCGGCCATGATGCCGGCCCGCATCAGCAACTCGGGCAGGGGCGTTCCGTCGTCACCTTTCTGACCGAGCGTTTCCTCGAACAGGATGACGCCGCTCAGGAACTCTTCCGCGCCCTTGGTCGTGAACAGAAGCGAGCGATATTGCCGCCGTGTCTCTTCCGTGGATTCGATGCCGAGCGCCTGGAAGCGCTTGGTGATTGTCGGCACGCTCTCGTCCGCCGCCAGGATGCCCTTGCCCGGCTTCACGATGTTCTCGATGGTGCTCT
>DATJZM010000076.1:0-2749 GCA_035499135.1 Casimicrobiaceae bacterium
TTGTCAGGAACTTCCTGGGGTTCATCGAGGGTCCTTTCTTAGTGGCGACCGCGGCACGTGGCGATTGTCATATTCGCGTGTTACAGCCAGATGACCGCCCGGCTCGCGGCGGATCTGCGGTTCGAATCAGCGGGTTAAACCAGCAACGACGCGCCGGGCCGGACACGGCTAAAGCGCACCGGCACCGGTTCGGAGACGAGCCTTCTATCGCGCTGCCGGACCCGGATGAAAGCGGACGACGCTGGAGGCGCGGGCGTCGGAAAGTCCTGGCGAAAATGCGCGCCGCAGGAATTCTCGCGCGCCTGCGCCGCGCACACGATGGCGTGCGATACGGCGACCAGGCTGCCGAGGTCGAGCCATTCGTGCCAGCCGAGGTTGAAAGCGCGGTCGCGCGCCGCGGACGGCAGCGCGTAGCGATCGAGCTCCGCGGCGAGCGCATCGAGTGCGTCCTCCGCGCGATGAAGTCCCCGCGCGTCGCGCACGATCCCGGCGTCGTCCCACATCACGCTGCGAAGCCGTTCGCGAATTGCGTCGAGATCGCCGCCGCCGCGCTTTGCGAAAGGGCGTTCGGCGCGGGCGATCGCGGCATCGATCGCTGCCGGGTCGGGCTCGCGCAGCTCGCCCGCGCGCGCGACCCACGCGGCCATGGCGTCGCCAGCGATGCCACCGAAGACCGTCGAGTTGGCGACGCCGTTTCCGCCGAGCCGATTGGCCCCGTGAACGCCGCCCGAATCCTCGCCGGCGACGAACAACCCCGGCAGCGCCGTCGTGCAGTCCGTCGCGAACTCCACGCCGCCCATCATGTAGTGCGCGGTCGGCACGACCTCGACGCGACCGCCGGCGAGATCGAAGCCGCAGTCGGCGCAGCGCTCGACCATCCCCTTGAACTGCCGGCGGACGTTGTCGGGTCCGAGGTGCGCCATGCTGAGATACACGCCGCCGTTGGGCGTAGTGCGACCCTCGACCATCTCGGCGCGGATGGCGCGCGAGACGATGTCGCGCGTGGCGCGCTCGGCGCGCGGATCGTAGCGCTGCATGAAGCGCTCGCCGCGGCCGTCGAGCAGATAGCCGCCGGCGCCGCGCAGCCCCTCCTCGAGCACCGTGCCCGTCATGCGTGTCTCGGGACCGGCGAGCAACCCCGTGGGGTGGAACTGCACCATCTCCATGTCGCGCAGCGGCAGGCCCGCGCGCAGCGCCATCGCCAGCCCGTCGCAGCTCTTGTCGCCCGAGGGCGTGTGGTAGCGGTACATCGTCGGGCCGCCCCCGGTCGCGAGCAGCAGCGCTTTTGCCTGTGCGAACAGGTATTCGCCCGAGCGCATGTCGATGAGCAGCGCTCCGGCGAGCGCCGAGCCATCCGCCGTCCCGACGAGCTCGATGGCCCGATGCTCCTCGAGTCGGGCGATGTCGCGGGCCCAGACCTGCTCGGCGAGGCGATTCATGATCTCGATTCCGGTGAGATCACCCTTGTGCACCGTGCGGTCGAAGCTCTGTCCGGCGAAGGCCTTCTGATGGATCGTGCCGTCCGGGTTGCGATCGAAGAAGCATCCGAGCTCGTTCTCCAGCTCGCGCACGCGCACGACGGCGCCATTGACGAGCGCCCACGCGAGATCCTGGTCCGGCAGCCAGGCCCCGCCTTCGATCGTGTCCATGAAGTGCCGCTCGACCGAGTCGCCGGGCGCCAGCGCCACGTTGTAGCCGCCCTGGACCATGCGCGTGCAGCCGCACTTGCCGAGCAGCCCCTTCACCGCAACCGCGATCGAAAGCGACGGGTCCGCCTGCTTCGCGTGCAGGGCGGCGAACAGGCCCGCCCCGCCGGCGCCGAGGATGAGGATGTCGGTCTGCAGCCGGCGCATCGCGACAGTGTGCGCGAAGCTCAACCGCTCAGGCTTACGCGGGCGCCTTCGGAATCCACGAATTCGGCCAGCGTGGTCCCGTGCTCGGGCGTGGGCTCGCGAGTGAAGGGCACGCCCGCCTCGGTCAGGCGACGATGCGCGCCCTTCATATCGTCGGCCTGCAGCCCGATATGCGTGGTGCCCGCAGGATTTTTCTCCGACGCGGGATGCAGCGCCAGCGTCGTCGCGCCGGTGGCGAACTCGGACCACCCCGGAGAGGAGAACTTGAGCTCGAGACCCACGGTATCGCGATAGAAAGCCACCGCACGGTCCATGTCGGCGACGAAGTGGATCGCGTAACCAAGACGGATTGCCATCGTTGATCTCCCTGTGTGAATTCAGTGCTTCTTTACGCCGAGGGCCGCGAGCGCACCCTCGCGCCTCGCCCGCGCCTCGGTGTCCACCACCGCGTAAATGCTGTTGCCATGGCTGTCCATGGCTACGCGAAGGGGCCCGAAGTCGCGCACGCGGAAGCGCCACAGGCTCTCCGGATGCAGATCGTCGAGATCGACGTCCTCGATCGCCTCGACCCAGGTCGTCTCCAGCGCGGCCGCGCCCCCGGTGATCGCGAGGTACGCGCCGCCGAAATCCTTGAACGCAGCGAGCGAACCGGCACCCAGCCCCCCCTTGCCGATGATGAGCCGCACGCCACAACGCTCGAGGAGCGGCTGCGTAAACCGTTCCATGCGCGCCGAGGTTGTTGTCCCGATGCAGACCGGAGCGTAGCCCGTTGGATGCTCAGGCGAGACGGCCACCTTCCTCACGTTGGGTGCGGTGTGGATGACCGCGTGACCTGCGAGATCGAAGCGTGTCGTCCGGCCGCGGTCGAAGAGCGCGATCTGCGTCGCATCGCGGAT
>DATJZM010000077.1:0-14769 GCA_035499135.1 Casimicrobiaceae bacterium
CGACATGACCACTTCACGAGGGCGACTGTTCCTTGTCCCAAACCTGCTGGGTCTCGTGCCGCCGGCGAACGTACTACCCCAGCGGACGATCGATATCGCGCGTGGACTCGCACATTTTGTCGTCGAGACGCCGAAGGCCGCTCGCCAGTTTCTCAAGGCACTCGAGACGGAGCGCCCGCTGCAGGAATTGCAACTCTCCGAGCTGACCGAGCATTCCCGCCCGACGCAGATGGCCTCGCTGCTCGCTCCGGCCCTTGCCGGTAGCGACATCGGTCTTGTCAGCGACGCGGGCTGCCCCGGTGTGGCCGATCCCGGCGCTGCCCTCGTCGCCGCCGCGCACGACGCGGGGATCAACGTGGTTCCTCTGGTGGGACCTTCGGCGGTTCTGCTCGCCCTGATGGCTTCCGGGATGAACGGGCAGGCTTTCTCGTTTCACGGCTACCTGCCGGCGAAACCGTCTGAACGCGACGCCTCGCTCGCCACCCTCGACCTGGCGGTGCTGCGCACCGGCGCCACTCAAATCTTCATCGAGACGCCGTATCGCAACGAGGCCATGGTCGATAGCGTGCTGAAGACATGCGCGCCCGGTCGGCGGTTTTGCGTCGCGACGGACCTGACCCTTCCGACCGAGCAGGTCCTGAGCCGCAGCATTACGGTTTGGCGAAGGACCGTTCGCCCGCCCCTTGCGAAGCGGCCCGCGATGTTTCTCCTCGGCCGCTAAGCCGTTTCCTCGTCGGGCCAGCTCTTGATGTAGCTTTTGAGCATGCGGTTCTCGAAGCTCTGCTCTTCGTAGACCGCCTTGGCCACGTCGTGGAAGGAAACGACGCCGAGCAGCGTCGCGCCGTCCTGCACGGGCACGTAGCGCGCGTGGCGCTCGAGCATGACCCGCCGCAGCTCCATCACGTCGAAGCTCGGGTTCGCGACGACCGGGTCGCGCACGTAGATCTCGCTCACCTTCAGGTCGCCAAGCTGGCCCTGGCGCTTGGCCAGCGCCTCGAGCACTTCGGCGAAGGTGAGCATGCCCAGCATCTGGCCGTGGTCCATGACCACGAGCGAGCCGATATCGTGCTGCGCCATGACCTTGACTGCATCGAGCACGGTGCCGTTGGGCGGCGCGGTGAAGAGGGCGTTGCCTTTGATCCGAAGAATTTCGCTGACCAGCATGGCTGCCTCCTCGCCCGGGAGTAGCCCAGGCGGCCCCTGGACGGTCAGAGTACTCCCGTCATGGGGCACGCCGCAACGTCGCGCTTTCCCTACGGCGGCTCGACGGCCTGAGGCTACGGGCTGGCGTGGCTATAGACGTAGTCCGGCAGCCACATCGCGATCTGCGGGAAGACGTAGACCAGGAACATCGACACGAAGACCATGAACAGGAACGGTAGCGCTCCGGCGAAGATCTGGTTCAACGTCACGTGCTTCGGCGCCACGCCCTTAAGATAGTAACAGGCCATCGCCATCGGCGGCGTCAGGAACGAAGTCTGGATATTCAGCGCCACCAGGATGCCAAAGAAGACCGGATCGATGTTGAAGTGATGCAGCAGCGGCAGGAAGATCGGTACGAAGATGATGATGATCTCGGTCCATTCCAGCGGCCAGCCCAGCAGGAAGATGATGAACTGGGTGAGTAGCAGGAACGTCACCGGCGTCATGTTCAAACCGAGAATGAAGTTCTCGATCACCTGCTGCCCGCCAAGGTACGAGAACACCGACGAAAACGACCACGAGCCGACAAAGAGCCAGCACACCATCGCCGCCGTCCGCGCGGTGAGGAAGACCGCTTCCTTCAGACGCTGGAGGCTGAACTGGCGGTAGCCGATGGCCAGCACGATCGAGCCGAACGCCCCGAATGCCGCGGCTTCATTGGGCGTGGCCAGCCCGAACAGGATTGCGCCGAGCACCGCCAGGATCAGGAAGGCCAGTGGAAAGAACGAAGTCATGAGCAGCACGACGATCTGGCGCATCGGAATGTCGGTCTGCTCCTTCGGCAACTTGGGCGCGAGCCTCGGGTTGAGCATGGACCGCCCGATCACATAGATCATATAGAGGCCGGCAAGCAGGAACCCGGGCAGGAACGCGCCGGCGTAGAGCCGTACGACCGACACGCTCGCCATCGCGCCGTAGAGGATGAGCATGATGCTGGGCGGGATCAGGATCCCGAGGCAGCCTCCTGCCGCAACGACGCCCGCGGAAAGCTTGGTGTCGTAGCCCGCCTTGAGCATCGCCGGAAAGGCGAGCAGGCCCATTAGCGTCACGACGGCACCGACGATCCCTGTCGCAGTGGCAAACAGCGCGCAGGTGGCGAGCGTAGCCACCGCGAGCGAGGCCGGAATGTGCTTCGCTGAGACCTGCAGGCTGTGAAATAGTCGATCGAGGATGTTGGATCGCTCGACCATGTAACCCATGAACAGGAACAGCGGCACGGCGATCAGCACGTCGTTCGACATGACGCCGAAGGCGCGCTGGACCAGAAGCTGGAAGATGTTGTCGCCCATCGCGTAGTAGCCGAAAAACACGGCCAGAGCGACGAGGGTGAAGGCAATGGGGAAGCCGAGAAAGATGATGACGATGAACATGCACATCATCAGGATGCCGACTTGCGGATCGGTCATTGCGCTTCCCCGTGGTGCTCGACATCTTGGAGGATCTGCTCCGCGGTCTTTCCGGCCTGCGCCTCTTCGAGGATCACCTTCTCCAGTTCCTCGACATCGCGCCGGCGCTGCGGCACCTTCCCCGTCCGCAGCGCGATCACACAGCGCACGGTCTCCGCGACACCCTGCACCAGCATGAAGACCGCCGCCAGCGGGATGATCGCCTTGAAGGGGTAGATCGCCGGCCCTGTCGGGCTCGATGCGCTGTGCTCGTCTTGCAGCCAAGACATGTGAAAGAACTCAGAGCCTGAATACAGCAGCGCCAGCATCGCCGGAAAGAAGAACAAGAGCAGGCAGGCAAGCTCGATGCCCGCCCTGACTTTCACAGAAAGCCTGCGGGCAACGAAGTCGCCGCGCACGTGCGCATCCTGCGACACGGCGTAAGCACCCGCCATCATGAACAGCGTGCCGTAGAGGATGTACTCGGTGTCGTAGGCCCAGCCGGTCGGAGCGCTGAACACGTAGCGCATCACTACGTCGTAGCTAGTGACCGCCGTAAGGATCAGGATGGCCCAGGCAAAGGTCTTTCCCACCCAGGTGCTCAGGTCATCGATGAGCAGTAGATACCGTTGCATGGATCACCCCTCGGACTGCGCGCTGAACACACCGGGGCCCGACCCTCGGTGATGCCAAGCAAGGGCTCGAGCCATGGTTGGCGGTCCCGCCATACACGCCTTCGCCGCCAGGGCGACCGTCGGAAAGCGGCGGCCACCCTGGCGGCGAAGTCTAACTTCGATTCGACCTCAGAAGCCCCGATTCAGTCCCAGGAAATGCTTGGACGCAAGCTCACGCGGCGACTCGAACTGGGCCTTGTACCCGACAACCGTCTTGGCCCATGCTTTCTGCGAGTCGATCACCCGGCCGAAGAACTTGTTCTCCTGCGATAGTTTGGCCAGCACCCTGTCCCACGCGGCGAGCTGCGCCTGCAGAACGGAGGTTGGTGTTTCGTAGACCTTGACGCCAAGCTTCTCGATTTTGACAAGATCCTCCGGATACCGCTTCTGCCACTTCCACGACATGTCGGCCGAAGCGGCTTCCACCGCGTACCTGAGAACCGACTGCAGCTCCTTGGGCAGCGCGTTGTACTTGGCCTTATTGAAGATGATCTCGAAGCATTCCATATCCTGGTGGAAGCTCTGGACCATGTAGACCTTGGAGACATCGGGGAAGCCGAGCGCCAAATCCGACGAAGGATTGTTGAACTCGGCCGCGTCGAGCACGCCCCGATCCATCGATGGCACGATGTCCGCCCCGCCGATGATCGTCACCGACGCGCCGAGGTCGTTCATCAGGTCGGCGGCAAGGCCCACCGTCCGGTATTTGAGCTTCTGGAACTGGGCGACATCGGTGATCGGCTTCTTGAACCAGCCCAGCGGCTGCGTCGGCATGGGCCCGGTCAGCCAGCCGACGACGTTGACTTTGAGGATGTCGTTGATGAGCTCGTTGTAGAGCTTTTCGCCATCGCCGTAATAGAACCAGCCGAGGAGGTCGTTCGCGCTCCAGCCGAAGGATGGCGCGGTTCCGAACAAGGAGAACGCCTTGTTCTTGCCGTACCAGTAGGCGCATACGCCATGGCCGCCCTCCAGAACGCCAGTACTGACGGCGTCCTGCATGCCGAAGGCGCCGACTACGGCGCCGGCAGGCAGCACGTCCAGCTTCATCCGGTTGCCTGACATGTCGTTGACACGGCGGGCGTAATCCTGAGCGTACTCGTGAAAGATATCCTTCGCGGGCCAGGTGCTCTGGAAGCGCCACACGATCTGGGTCTGTGACGTGGCGATCGCTGGGAACCCGAGCGCCGCACCCGCAGTCGCCGCACCGGTAGCTGCCTTCAGGAACTTGCGCCGCGAAGCCGCCGAATTACTCGATCCGGTCTTCGCCGGGACTACTGCTTTGCGCGCCATCTGTCCTCCTAGCTCTGATTGATGAACCCTGGGCCATCGATTGCGCCCGCCCGTTGCCGCCGAGGTCGGTTGGTACCCCCCGCCACGATCTGCAGGCGATTATACGCAGGCCCGTCCGTCCGTCCACAGGCTTACAACCGGCCCGCGTGAGGCCACCGCGTTGCAGCGCAGCGAGCCCGAGGTCAGGCGAGCGGCCGGCGCTCTCGCAGCGCCTGCGCCAGCGTGCCGCTGTCGACGTACTCGAGCTCTCCACCGACGGGGACACCGCGCGCCAGTCGGGTGACGGTGAGGCCGCGCGCGGATAGCAGCTCGCCGATGTAGTGCGCGGTCGCCTCCCCCTCGTTGGTGAAGTTGGTCGCGAGCACCACTTCCCGCACGACACCGTCCTGCGCACGCTTGAGCAGCCGGTCGAGGGCGATTTCCTTGGGGCCGACTCCGTCGAGAGGAGACAAGCGTCCCATCAGCACGAAATACAGTCCCGAGTAGGCCTGCGTGTGCTCGACCATCAGCAGGTCGGCCGGCGTTTCCACCACGCACAGCATGGACGCGTCGCGCTTCGGCGAACGGCAGAGGCTGCACAGCTCGCCTTCGGTGAGCGTGTTGCAGCGGTCGCAATGGCGCACCGCGCGCGCGGCCGCTTCCAGTGCGCGAGCGAGCCGCTCCGCGCCTTCGCGATCGCGCTGCAGCAGGTGCAGCGCCATCCGCTGCGCCGCCTTCGGGCCGACGCCGGGCAGACAACGCAGCGCCTGCGACAATTCCTCGAGGCTGCCGAGCGGCTCCATCCGCGCGTCGATCAGAAGGGCAGCTTGAAGCCGGGCGGCAGGCCCACCCCGCCCGCCACGCCAGCCATCTTCTCCTGCGCCGCCGCTTCGACTTTGCGCACCGCGTCGTTGAGCGCCGCGGCAACCAAGTCCTCGAGCATATCCTTGTCTTCGCTGAGTAGCGTCGGATCGATCGACACGCGCTTGACGTCGTGACGTCCGGTCATCACGACCTTGACCAACCCTGCCCCCGCCTGGCCCTCGACCTCCAGTGCCGCGATCGCCTCCTGCGCCTTCTTCATGTTCTCCTGCATCGCCTGCGCCTGCTTCATCAATCCGGCGAGCTGGTTCTTCATCATGTTCACGGGCGTCTCTCAGAGGGGCTTGATGGAATCCGGCTTGATGCGCGCATCGAACCGCGCCAGCACGTCCTGCACGAATGGATCGTCGCGAAAGGCGGCCTCGGTCTTTGCCTGCAGCGCGTCCCGCTCGCGCTTCTCCTGCGCCGAAAGCGTCTGCGTGCTGGCCGCACCGATCTCGAAGCGAAGGCGGATCCGACGCCCGACCGCCTGCTCGAGCGACGCCTTGAGCTTGTCCGCGTACGGCTTGTCTGTGAGATGGCGTACCGCCTCGGGAACCGACAGCGTCAACTCGTTGCCGGCGACCGCCTTGAGCTCCGTCTGAGCAGCAAGTTGCAGCGCGATCCCGGAGAGATTCAGCGAGGCGACGAACCCCGGCCATTCGGCAGGCTCGGGAACGCCGCGCCCGCGGGCGCTCGGCCCCTCCTCCGACGCGGCCGGCGCGGGGTGCTCGGCCCTCGGAGCAGTCGGTGCGGCGCGATGTCCGTCTGCACGGTTCGCGGTGGTCGACTCTCCTTGCGATCCGTCCGTCGGCTCGAAAGCAAGGAGCCGCAGCAGCGTCATGGTGAAGCCCGTGCGCTCGTCGGGAGCGAGCGCGAGGTCCTCCCGCCCCTGAATGCAAATCTGATAGGCGAGCTGAACCGCTTCCGGCGCGAAGGAGCGCGCGTAGCCGGCGATCCGCTGCGCATCCGCGAGCGCTTCCGCACCTGCGGGCACGGTCTGGGCGAGCGCAATGCGATGGAAGAGCTGTGCGAGATCATCGAGCGCGGAAGGCAGCGACACCCCGCGCTCGCTCAGGACCCGCGCCTCCTCGATCAGCGCCGGGCCGTCGGCAGCGAGCAACGCGTCGGCGATTCGATAGCTGTATTCCCCATCCACGGCGCCGAGCATCGCGCGCACGGCGGGCTCGCGCACCTCGCCCGCGCCGTAGGCGATCGCCTGATCGAGGACGGAAAGAGCGTCGCGCATCGAACCGTGCGCAAGGCGCGCGATCAACGCCACGGCGGACTCGTCGGCCGCGATCGATTCGGCGCGCAGGATCTCGCCGAGCCGCGCCGCGATCGTCTGGGCTGGCAGGAGCTTGAGATTGAATTGCAGGCAGCGCGAGAGCACGGTAACCGGGATCTTCTGCGGATCGGTGGTCGCCAGCACGAACTTGACGTGCTCCGGCGGCTCTTCGAGCGTCTTGAGCATCGAGTTGAAGGCCGCCCGGGAGAGCATGTGTACTTCGTCGATCAGATACACCTTGTAGCGGCCGACCGTCGGTGCATAGCGCGCGTTGTCGAGAATCTCGCGCATGTTGTCGATACCCGTGTTCGACGCCGCGTCGAGCTCGAGCAGATCGACGAAGCGTCCCGCATCGATGTCGACGCACGCGGTACATACGCCGCACGGCGTCGCGGTGACGCCCTTCACGCAGTTCAGGCTCTTGGCGAGAATGCGCGCGATCGTCGTCTTGCCGACGCCGCGCGTGCCGGTGAGGAGGTAGGCGTGATGCAGCCTGCCCCGCTCGAGCGCGTTGGACAGAGCGCGCACGACGTGCTCCTGCCCCGAGAGCTCGGCAAAGGTCTTCGGGCGCCACTTGCGGGCGAGGGCCTGGTAACTCATCGAGACGACATCGTTATAAAGCGGGAGGCGAGCCGTACCCCCGGCACTTGCGGAGATTGGCTATGGCTGCTTCCTTCCGGACCTGACCAGGTTCACCACCATGCAATGCGGGGCGGCCCGCCGTTGATCGTTGCAGTGCGAACGCACGTGCCCGGTCATTATCGGCGAACCGTGCAGCTGCGGCAAGCCGAGTGCATGTTGCGTGCCCGGATCAAAGGGCCTCGCGTGGCGCCGCTATAATCGCCGTCGGCGCATCATCCATCGGGGCCAGATTGTCGAAGAGACTCTTCCTGTGGATCGCCCTTGTCGCGCTGCCCGCCTGCGGGCCGGAGCCCGCGCAGCAGCAGCACAAATCGCCGCAGGAACTCGTCGTCGCGATTCGGCCCGGGCCGACGACCTGGTTCCTGAATGCGGACGGCGAGGCCGCCGGCCTCGATCGCGATCTCGCCTCCTTGTTCGCGAAGGAGCAGGGCCTAACGCTGCGAGTGATCGCCTCGGACAGCCCAACGCAGGCGCTGTCGGACCCTGCGCGCGGTGGTGCCGACATCGCGGCCGGCGGATTGTTGCGCCCCGAGCGCGCGATCGGAAGTCCCGGCGCTGGACTCGTCTACACGACGGGATACTTCGCGGTCGAGCCCGTGCTCGTGTACAACAGCGACGGGTTCAAGCCCGAGTCCTGGACTGACCTCGCCGGCGAAACCGTCGGCATGGTCAGCGGCATCGGGCTCGAGGACGTCATCGCCAAGGTGCGCGCCGAGCACCCGCAGGTGCACTGGGCTCCGCTCACGCTCGCGGCAGCGGGCGACCTGATCGAGCAAGTCGAAGAGGGAACGTTGAGCTACGCCATCGTCGGCTCGAACGAAGCCATCGTGGCGCGCAACGTATTCCTCAATGTCGAGACCGCGTTTGCCGTCGGTCCGAAGCAGGACCTGGTCTGGGTGCTGCCGTCGACGCGGGCCGCCCTGCGCGATCTGATCGACCGTTTCTTCGACCGCATCCGCAAGGATGGCACTCTGCAGCGACTGATCGACCGCTACTTCGGATACGCGCACCGCGTCGAGCGCATCGACGCCGCTATCTTCCAGGAGCGCATGCGCAGCGTCCTGCCGGCATTCAGCACGCCGTTCCATCAGGCGCAGCAGGAAACGGGCATCGACTGGCGACTGATCGCGGCGGTCGCCTACCAGGAATCGCATTGGGACCCCGCCGCCACGAGCGCTACGAACGTCCGCGGCATGATGATGCTCACCGAAGAGACGGCGAAGCGCATGCGGGTGGCCGATCGCCTCGACGCGCGGCAGAGCATCGTCGCCGGGGCCCGCTATCTCGCCGACCTCAAGCGCTCGCTGCCGGCGCGCATCCGCGAGCCGGACCGCACCTGGCTCGCACTGGCTGCATTCAATATCGGGATCGGGCACCTCGAGGATGCACGGGTGCTGGCGGCAAGGCGCAAGCTCAATCCCGACTCCTGGAGCGACATCAAGAAGACGCTGCCCGTGCTGGCACAACCCGACAGCGTGGATGCGACCAAGTTCGGCTTCGCGCGCGGAGGACAGGCCGTTGTGTTCGTCGAAACGGTGCGTGCCTATTACGACGTCCTGTTGCGCCTGCAGAATCCGTACTACGGCATCCGGCTGCGCGTCCCGCAGTAGGCGCAAAGCGCCGGTCCATCAGCCGAGCGGGTCGATGCTCTTGAGGCCGTTCATGTAGGGCTGCAGCGCGGCGGGAACGTCGATTCCGCCGTCGGCACGCTGGTAATTCTCCATCACGGCGACGAGGGCCCGGCCGACGGCGACCCCGGAGCCGTTGAGCGTGTGGACGAGCTCGGGCTTGCCTTGAGCATTGCGAAATCGGGCCTGCATGCGCCGCGCCTGGAAGGCCTCGCAGTTCGAGCAGGATGAGATCTCGCGATACTTCTGCTGGCCCGGCAGCCAGACCTCGAGGTCATAGGTCTTGGCGGAGGCGAAGCTGATATCGGCCGTGCACAGGGCAACGACGCGATACGGCAGCTCAAGCTTCTGCAGCACGCGCTCGGCGTGTCCTATCATCTGTTCCAGCGCATCGTAGGAGGTCTCCGGCCTGACGATCTGCACGAGCTCCACCTTGTCGAACTGGTGCACGCGGATCATCCCGCGCGTGTCCTTGCCATAGCTCCCCGCCTCGGAGCGGAAGCACGGTGTGTGCGCGGTCAGCTTGAGCGGCAGCGACTCGCCCGGCACGATCTCGTCGCGGACAAAGTTGGTGAGCGCCACTTCCGCGGTCGGCAGGAGATACATGCGTGCCTCTTCGGGTGCGCCACCCTTGGTCACCCAGAACAGCTCGTCCTCGAATTTTGGGAGCTGCCCCGTGCCCGTCAGCGTCGCCGCATTGACGATGTACGGCGGGTAGCATTCAGTGTACGCATGCTCGGATGTGTGCACGTCAAGCATCAGCTGCGCCAACGCGCGGTGCAGTCGCGCCACTGCGCCGCGCAGCGTATAGAACCGGGCGCCGGCAAGCTTCGCGGAAGTCTCGAACTCGAGCCCGCCGACGGCTGTGCCGATATCGACGTGATCGCGAACGGGGAAGGAAAAACTGCGCACAGTGCCCCAGCGCCGCGTCTCGACATTGTCCGCTTCGGAGCGCCCGACGGGGACGCTCGGGTGCGGGAGATTCGGCATCGCCAGCTGCCAGTCGCGCAACCCCGCCTGGATGTCGGCAAGTTGACGCTCGTACGCCGCGACCTCTTCGCCGATACCGGCGACCGAGGCGAGCAAAGTTGCCGCGTCTTCGCCCTTGCCCTTGGCGGCGCCGATCTGCTTGGACAGTGCGTTGCGCTTGGCCTGCAGCTCCTGCGTGCGCGTCTGGAGCGCACGCCGCTCGCCCTCGGCAGTCTCGTACTTCGCCGTGTCGAGCACGTAGCCTCGAGTCGCGAGGCGTTCTGCGACCGCCGGCAGGTCGTTCCGCAGCAGCTGCATATCCAGCATGAAGCGATCTTACCAGAGGGTTCGCGAGCTTCCGTGGTGCTGATGCCGCAACGGCTACGGCCTGCCGTCCTTCTTGCCGCGCATCGCGGCATCGCGCGCCCGCAGCTCCGCGAGCTTCTCCGCGATCTTCGCTTCCAGGCCCCGGTCGGTGGGCCGGTACCACTCCACCTGCGGCATGCCTTCCGGGAGATAGCGCTCGCCCGCAGCGAACGCGTCCGCCTCGTCGTGGGCGTAGCGATAGCCTTTGCCGTAGCCCAGTTTCTTCATCAGCCGCGTTGGCGCGTTGCGGATGTGCAGAGGAACCGGGCGCGAGCCATCCTCGATGATGAAGGCGCGCGCCTCGCCGTAGGCCACGTACACCGCGTTGCTCTTCGGCGCGCAGGCGAGATAGATCACGGCTTCCGCCAAGGCGAGCTCACCTTCGGGCGTGCCGAGCCGCTCGTAGGTCTCGACTGCATCGAGCGTGATGCGCAGCGCGCGCGGATCGGCGAGCCCGATGTCCTCGGTGGCCATGCGGATCATCCGCCGCCCGACGTAGAGCGGGTCGGCGCCGCCGTCCAGCATCCGGCACAGCCAGTACAGGCTCGCATCGGGGTCCGAGCCGCGCACCGACTTGTGCAGAGCCGAGATCTGATCATAGAAGGCTTCGCCCCCCTTGTCGAAGCGGCGCAGGCTGCGCGTGATGGCCGCCTCGACGAATGCGAGATCGATGGAGCGCTTGCCGGCCTCGGCGGCCGCAGTGGCCAGCTGCTCGACCAGGTTGATGAGCCTGCGGCCGTCGCCGTCCGCATAGCCGACGATCGCCTCGCGCGCTTCCGGGGAAAATGTCGCCTCCGGCATGGCAGCCTGATGCGCACGCTCGAGCAGGACGGCGAGCTCGTCGGGCTTTAGCGCTTCGAGCACGTAGACCGCAGCGCGCGAGAGCAATGCGCTGTTCACCTCGAAGGAAGGGTTCTCGGTCGTCGCTCCGATGAAGGTCACGAGTCCCCGCTCGACGAAGGGAAGGAATGCGTCCTGTTGCGCTTTGTTGAAGCGATGCACTTCGTCGACGAAGAGAATCGTGTGCCGTCCGGACTGGGCGAGTGCTGCTTCGGCATGGGCCACCGCATCGCGGATGTCCTTCACCCCCGCAAGCACCGCGGAAATGGCGATGAAATCCGCGTTGAAAGCATCCGCCATGAGTCGCGCGAGCGTCGTCTTCCCCGAGCCCGGCGGCCCCCACAGGATCATCGAGTGCGGCTTGCGCGAGCTGAAGGCAACCTCGAGCGGCTTGCCGGGATCCAGGAGATGTCGCTGGCCGACGAATTGGGCGATCGTCTTTGGCCGCAGGCGCTCCGCGAGCGGCGCGGCCGGATTGGCGACCTCGAACAGATCACTCGCCGATGACATCCGCACCTTTCGGGGGGGAGAACTTGAACAGATCCGGCGCGAGCTTCGGGTTTCGTTCCATGTGCAGCAGGCTGATCAGCGTGCGCTGCCCGAAATTGTCGGTGACTTCCAGCGCCGCCAGGCCGCTGCTGTCGAAGCCGAGGCGAATCTCGGAGAACGACGATTCCTTGTCCTTCGGCGTAGCCCCAAGCCAGTCGAGGCCGTTGGCCGGAGGCAAGTCGCGCCATTCGAACGCGCGCTCCACGTCCTGCTTGCCCGCAAGCAGCGCCGCGGGAGTGCTGCCGAGCGCACGGTCGCTGCGCCGTACCACCACCTGATTGAGATCCGGATCGTAGATCCAGACCCGCTCACCGTCGCCGACGAGAAGCTGCTCATAGGGCTTCTCTACGCTCCAGCGGAAGCGCCCTGGCCGCGCGATCGCGAATTTTCCGCTGGCCCGCTGCACGATGCGTCCGTTGCGATCGGTCACGATCTGCATGAAATCGGCGCGTGCGGTCTGCGTCTCGCTCACGAAGGCGTGCAGCCGTTCCAGCGTAGCCGCATCGACGACCCCGGCCGCGAGACCCAGGACGAGCAGCGCGATGCGCAGCGCCAAGTCCCTATTCCTTCCCGGCCGGAACCAGAACCTCGCGATTGCCGTTCGACTGCATCGCCGAAACCAGCCCCGCCCGTTCCATCTGCTCGATGAGGCGCGCGGCGCGGTTGTAACCGATGCGCAAATGTCTTTGCACGAGAGAAATCGACGGTCGGCGCGTCTTCAGAACGACGGCAACCGCCTGGTCGTACATCGGATCGGCTTCCGCATCGGCCGGGTCGAGGCTCACACCCTCCTCGCCCTCTGCGTCCGCGCCGCCATCGAGGACACCTTCGAGATATTGTGGCCCGCCCTGCGTCTTCAGATGCTCGACGACGCGATGCACCTCGCCGTCCGAGACGAACGCGCCATGCACGCGCTGCGGGTGGCCCACACCCGCGGGCAGGTAGAGCATGTCGCCCTGCCCAAGCAGGTTCTCTGCGCCCATCTGATCGAGTATGGTGCGTGAGTCGACCTTGCTCGCCACTTGAAAGGCGATGCGGCAGGGAATATTGGCCTTGATCAGCCCTGTGATCACGTCGACCGAGGGGCGCTGCGTCGCGAGTATGAGGTGGATGCCGGCGGCCCGCGCCTTCTGCGCGATGCGCGCGATCAGTTCCTCGATCTTCTTGCCCGTCACCATCATCAGGTCCGCGAGCTCGTCGATGACGACGACGATCAACGGCAGCTCCTCGATCGGCTCGGGGTGGTCCGGGGTAAGCGAGAAAGGGTTGGTCAGCGGCTTGCCGGCTTTGCGCGCCTCGGCGACCCGACCGTTGTAGCTTGCCAAGTTGCGCACGCCGAGCGTGGAAATCAGGCGATAGCGCCGCTCCATCTCGCCGAGACACCACCCGAGCGCGTTGGCGGCGAGCTTCATGTCGGTGACGACGGGCGCGAGCAGATGCGGAATGCCTTCGTACACCGAGAGCTCGAGCATCTTCGGGTCGATGAGCACGAGCCGCACCTGGCGCGGCTCGGCCTTGTAGATCAGCGACAGGATCATGGCATTGACTGCGACGGACTTGCCCGACCCTGTCGTACCCGCAACGAGCAGGTGCGGCATCCGCGCGAGGTCCGCGATCACCGCCTTGCCGGCAATGTCCTTGCCGAGCGCCAGCGAGAGAGGACTTGCCATGTCGTTATAGGCCGCGGAGGACAGCAGCTCGACCAGCCGCACGAGCTGCCGGCGGGGATTCGGCAGCTCGAGCCCCATACAGGACTTGCCGGGGATCGTTTCGACGACGCGGATGCTGACCACCGAAAGCGCTCGCGCGAGATCCTTCATGAGGCCCACGATCTGCGCACCTTTGACGCCGACCGCGGGCTCGATCTCGTAGCGAGTGATTACGGGACCGGGATACGCCGCGAGCACCTTGACCGCGACGCCGAAGTCGGCGAGCTTGCGCTCGATCAGCCGCGACGTGAACTCGAGCGTCTCCGCGCTCACGAGCTCCTGGGCGGACGACGCATCTTCGAGGAGGGCAAGCGGCGGCAGCGGCGAGTCGGGGAGTTCATGGAAGAGCGGTTTCTGCCGCTCTTTCACCACGCGCTCGGACTTGGGCAGCTCGCCCACCGGCGCCACGACGACCACCGGCTCGCGAGAGTCTTCGCTCTCCCGCACGGCTTCTACTGCATGCTCGCGCTGCTCGAGCGCGGCGGCGCCGATCTGCCGGTCCCGCCGCTGTTCGCGTCGGGCGCGCAGCTTTGCCAAGACGCCTTCGATCGCAGCCCCGAGTCGCTCCATGAGGCGAAGCCAGGACATTCCGGTGAGCAGCGACCACCCTATCGCGAAGAGCGCGATGAGGAGCAGCGTCGCCCCGTTGAAGCCGAGGGCCCGCGCGAGGCTTTGGCCCAGCAGCTGGCCGATCGCTCCACCGCCGCCTTGTGGGAGGCTCACAGGCAGTCTGTACAGGCGCAGCGCCTCCAGTGCACAGCTCGCGAGCAGGAGGCAGCCGAAGCCCGGCAGTGCGAGCCACGGATGATGGCGCACCTCGAGGTCACGGTCTCCCTCGTGATGCGCGCTGAGGCGCCGATATTCGGCGACGAGCAGGATAATGCCGCCGAACACCCACCACCACGCAGAGATGCCAAAGAGGTAGAGCAGCAAGTCAGCGAGCCATGCGCCGACTACGCCGCCCTTGTTGGCGATCGCCGCAGCGCTGCCCGAAAACGACCAGCCCGGGTCGCTCCTGGTGTAAGTCGCCAGGATCAGAGCGAGGTAACCGAACAGGGCAACCGCCAATAGCCACCAGGACTCCCGAAGGAGCGCAGCCAGCCGCGGCGGGAGGCTTCTGGCACGCGTCTCGGCGCGCCGATTTATCATGGCTTTATTTGCTTGCAAAATCACTGGGCTGCATTGCCTACCTCATGCAGAACATTATACATCGGCCGGATGTGGGAACGGGCGTGCTTGGTCGTACCGGGAGCGACCCCCACATCGGTTAGAATCGACCGGTTTTTCCCCTCGCCAGGGCAACCATGCCCCCCAAACACTCCCGCCTGCTGATCCTGGGTTCCGGCCCCGCCGGATACACGGCGGCAGTATACGCTGCGCGCGCGA